>NZ_CP081903.1:5052921-5366724 GCF_020091405.1 Bacteroides cellulosilyticus | reverse complement strand
GTTGGGTTCATGGATTGTGATGAGTAATATGATGTTGCAGACGATTCGTAAACCGGTAAAGGCTACCATTATTTCTTCTGCCCGCCAAGGATTGTTCTTTATTCCGCTGATTTTTATCCTGCCTCATTATCTGGGTTTGCAGGGTGTGGAAATGTGTCAGGCTACTGCTGATCTTCTGACTTTCATTCTTGCCATACCGTTGACATGCAGTGTACTGAATGAAATGAAACGAAAGCAGGCGGAGCAGTTGTAAATCAGAACCGGTATCCTACGGTGAAGAACGAAGCGAGATTCTTGGGAGAGAATTTCTCAATGCCGGATGATTGCAATAGATTATCCAGCTGGTCGTTTACTTTGATCATTCCCAATTGAAGCTCTGCTCCGAATATGAATTTGTGATATTCGATGTTGAGGCCGAACATAAGGCCGGCGTCAAAGCGTTTGTTTCCCATTTTGTCATCTATCCGGTTACCGAAAGTATCTATGCGGAATCTGTAGCTTCTGTTAGGATTGTATTCACTACTGTAATCATATTCCTCCATCTCACCGGATGTCTTTCCGCCTACACCATAGGCAATATACGGACCGACACTCAAGGAAGCACTGTAATTCTTTCCAAGGTTGAGGCGGGCGGCCATCATGATGGGGAGCTGGATATACAACTCGTTCATGTTCACTTTGCCTACATATTCCACTTCCTCACGGGCACCTATCGATACGAAGTTCAGTGATGGTTGAAACACCCATGTGCGGTTGAGTTCATAGTTCATGCCGACACCTACTTTGTAGGCGATGCGTGTATCACTTTCTACATTTTCTCCATAGAAGTTGGAGGTACCGACTCCGGCTTTTACTTGGAAGGAGATAGGGGACTGGGCATTTGCTCCCAATGCTATGATTGCAAAGAAAATAGTGAGAATAGTCTGTTTCATTACTTGAACCTTGTAAGGGGGTGATGTTTATTTGATCGCAAAGATATAAATTATATGATTACATACAATTGCTAACTAATAGAATTTCCTGATCAGCCAATCTACCAGACTAAACGGCAGCATAGGCTTGATGCGTGCAAAGAATACTTGCTCCCATGGACCGACCTTTGTGCGGAAAGCAGGGTGGCGGCTATTTACCAGTTTGCAAATCGCTTGACCTAACTTTTCCGGTCGGCAACCATTGTTTTCAGACTGCTCTACATTTCGCATGGCTTTTGCAAAACTCTCCCCATATTGCGCATGGGAGAGGGAAGTCTGGCTCACTTGCCGTTGCGCTGTGAAACCAGTCTGGAAATCTCCCGGTTCGACTACGCAAACTTGTATACCCAGTGGCTTAACTTCTTGATAAAGCGCTTCACTATACCCTTCAATCGCAAACTTTGATGCACTGTAGAAAGCCTGAAAGGGAACGGCAAAGACGCCTGCGATGGAACTGATATTTATGATTCGTCCGTGTCCGGCTTTGCGCATGAAAGGCAGTACTGCTGCACACATACGGACGGCACCCGTGAAATTCGTATTCATCTGGCGCTGTATCTCTTCCTCGGTAGTGAGTTCGATAGCTCCGCTGATGCCCATCCCAGCATTGTTGACAAGTACATCGATGCTGCCTTGCTCTTCCAGAATTGTAGATATGGCGTTGAATACCGATGCAGGATCAGTAATATCCAATTGCAACATTTTGAAGCCGGGATTATCGGATAATGCTTTCCGACTGGAACCATAAACGATATGTCCTTGTGCAGCCAACCGCGTAGCAATGACTCTTCCAAAACCGGAAGAAGCACCGGTGACGAGGATTATTTGAGGGTGTTTCATATTATTTTCCCTTCTTCACTAATGAGCAGAATGGTCAGCTCTCCATCGGGCAGAAGCGGGTCGCAATGCTGGTGGCACAACTCAAGCAAATGGGTGCAAAAGGCCTGCAAATCATCTGCCGGGAGCAATGTCCACAACTCTCGCGCCAGTGTTATCTTTTTAATAATGGCAGGTACTTCATCTCCACAACCCGCATTGAAGGCCAGATCCAGAAGGAAGTCTTTATTCATCGTCACCTGTTTGCTGTGCGTATCCAGATTGCCTTCTGCCAGCTTCACGGCTTTTCCTATCATGATACCCAAAGTCACCGCTTTGATTTCCAAATCTGCGGCAATCTTTATCGTATCTCCAATGAAGTTTCCGTAATGAATAAATGCCTGTGCAGGCAGTTCGGGATAGTATCCCCGGACATACTTTTCACTCTTTGCACCCGAATTAAGGACGATGCGCGGACTTCCTGTTGCCCGACCTACTTCCATAGATTTGCGGATGGAATCTACAAATGCTTCGGAAGAGAAAGGCTTCACAATGCCCGAAGTTCCGATGATAGAAATACCGCCCTCTATACCCAAACGGGGATTAAAAGTCCGTCGGGCTATCTCTTCGCCACCCGGTACGGAAATAGTGACGGCAAAAGGATTGGGGTGTTTGGAAATTCCAAGTCGTTGAAGGCATGCCTTTACATTGTTTTCAATCATTTTGCGGGGAGTAACGTTGATGGCAGGTCCTCCTACTTCCAGCCCTAAACCGGATAAGGTGACAATGCCTATGCCTTCGCCTCCACAGACAATAACGGTATAATCATCAGCTCCAAGTTCTGCGGGTGTTGGATCGTCAAAACGGAAAGGTAGGGCAACATTGGCCTTGATTTGCATGCCATTGGTTACATCGGGGTCATCACCTGCATCTTTGATGACAGTGGCATCTGCTTCCAGCATCCAGTCATCGTTCACACAGCTGGGATGCGGGTAGCGTTCTTGCTCTTCGACGGGAACATAAATGGTTTCTCCGTTAGGGAGAATAACGGGGAATTCTTCAGGACGGGACTGGCGTTGAACGTTGAAAATATCCCAGGTTGCAGCTACAGCGGCTGCGGCTGCACAAGTACCCGTAGTCAGACCACTACGCAAAGGATAAAAGTCGGGCAGATGCTTTTCAATCATCCGGCGTAGGCCATGCTCACCGTTCACTATCATAAAACTTCCGGGCATTGGCGGACGACGGATTGCAAAAATGCGGATACCTTCCTGAAGGGCAGCTTCCACTTTTTCATTGAATCCTCCGGAAAGTCCGCTTTCCTTTATCAATATGGCTTCGGGGTGAAGTCGCTGTAACAGGATGCGTTCGTCTTCGCCTGCATGGTAGTAATGCAGATATTTTTCGGGAAAACCTTCACGTTCGGCCAGGCGGCGGGAGCTCTCACGGTTAAGGATACGGAAGTAGCAACAGGCACTTTCCTGCCAGAGAGGCTTTAGCTTGGCGATGCTTTGTACGCCTGTCAGAGCGAGGAGGGTGAAGATATCTTCTTTTCTGATTTGCCGGATGGCATCTTCAAAATCTTCGCACCAGATGATGTGTTCTTCATCACGTGGCGGATAAATACGTTCGAATCGGATGACAAGCAGGTTCAGGGTATGGGCTACTTTCTCTACGGTCTGGTGCAGTTGTATGGCAAAGGGGTGGGCGGCGTCTACCAGTAATTGAATGTTATGTTCCCGGCAACAGCGCTCCAAGTCCAGTTCGTCCATGGCACCTTGCAGGCGGATACCGTGGTGCATAGTTACTTCCTGCTCGTCTCCTTTGGTAGAGTAGTAGAATGGTTTTCCGGCTTCTTCAAGGGTACGGGCAGCGATGCGCCCTTCGGTGGTTCCACCTAATATTAATATCATTACTTTTAGGTTTTAGTTGAACAAAATGTGATAATGTGATAGGGGGATAAAGTGATAGTGGGATAACACTCCGTGATATATAATACAGCCACTTTATCACCCTATCACTTTATCACATTATCATTCCCTTCTTATCTGCGGAAGAGATGTTTGAATTCATGGGCGTAGAGGCGGGAAAGGCCTTCGCGGTTGTCGATGGCTTCACCTACGACAATCATGGTGGTGAGCGTCAGGTTGTTCTCTTTCACAATCTTTGCAAGGTCCTTCAACTCTCCGCGATAGATGCGCTCGTCCTTCCAGGTGAGGTGGTAGCAAACGGCAACGGGAGTGGTTTCGGGATATTCCTGTAAGAGCTCTTCCTGCACCTGTTCGGCAATGCCGGCACTGAGGAAGATACACATGGTGCTTTGCGAGCGTGCCAGCAGGTGGAGTTGTTCGCGTTCCGGCATGGGGGTGCGTCCTTCGCCCCGAGTAAGGATGATGCTCTGCACTTTCTCAGGAATGGTAAACTGAGACTTCAGCGCAGCGGCAGCAGCCTGGAAGGAAGAAATGCCCGGGGTGATGTGATAACTCATGTGATGCTGGTCGAAATAGTTCATCTGTTCCTGAATGGCGCCGTAGATACAGGGATCGCCCGTATGCAGGCGAACTATGAATTTGCCTTCATCATAGAATTTCTTCATTAGTGCAAACTGTTCTTCCAAGTCCATAGAAGCCGAACTGCGTATCGTAGCACCCGGTTTGGCACAGAATGTTAGTTCGCGAGGGACGAGACTGCCGGCGTAGAGGATAAGATCTGCCTTCTCCAGCATTTGCCTTCCACGCACGGAGATGAGGTCGGGATCACCCGGACCTGCGCCGACGATTTCGATATGTCCGTGGTAGCGGAGCACCCCCTTTTCGATGGCTATGGCCATGGTGTAGTTTCCGCCTTTTTGTTTGTCCAGCAGCAGCTCACCACCGTTGGCGGAAAGAAAAGCGGCGGCTTCGGAAACGCTGGGTGTACCCATGTGCTTCTCTACTACCGGACTGGGGTTGGGGACGGAGATTTCTTTCAGTTCCTCCGCACTGTAATAGCGTATCTGATAGGCACGTTCCAGTTCTTTAATGACCGGTTCGTCGCGTTTCTCGTTAATGGTGGCGATGTACTTTACGGCACGGGGCATGAAGGTATTGTTAATCATCGTACCAAGGATGTTTTCAACGATGTCATGCACGGGACCTGCCTGATGTGCCAGACCTACGCCGACATGCAATACCTTGGGCACATAAAAGAGCGCAGGGGTGTCATGCGTATTGTGCAGGAAAGGAGTGACGAGTATGACCAGCTGGTAACGGCTGAGGTCTATATCCCGGAATAAGCCGTAATGTATATCCACGTGTGGCGGGCAGGTCTTTTCCAGATATTCCGTTCCCTGATCGCGCACTTCGAGGAAGAGGGCGGTGGGAACTTTCTTCACGAAAAGGCTGATGATGTTATTCATCATACCGTATTCCGTCTCACCGGGAATGGCGGCCCAGTCAAATTTATCACCCAGGGTGTCCAGTGCCCAGAGTCCGGTGCGGTCGCTTTGGGTGGTGATGACAGGTTCGGCGCCGAGAATGTGGGCGATGTTTTCCGTCATTTCGTTGGCCTTTCCGATGTGTCCCGAGAGGACGGAAACGGCATAGCGGCCAGTGCTGTCTACACAGATCACGGCGGGATCTGTATGTTTATCTTTCACATGCGGGGCGATGGTGCGGACGCAGATGCCCATGGCACCTATGAAAATAAAGGCATCGTAGCGATGGAAAGACAGAGCCATAAATTCTTCGTAAAAAGAAACGTATGTGCAGTCGGGTGCAGGAGTCGTGGTGATTATTTCGGAGTCGGGAAACTCGTTACTCAGCGTTCGCGCAATGGGCAGACTGCTTTCGGAAATCAGTATAATAGCTACCTTCATAGGGTGGCTCTCGTTATTTTTATTCATAAGGTTACTTTCATTATTTCTATCGGGTTATAATCATTGAGTGCGATGTGCAGGGAGGGTTGCAGAGACATTCCTGCGTTTTCTGCCCCTTTGCGGAACAATTCCCTGCTATTTGGGGATACGGAGTTGAAGACGATGCAACCGCCGGGTTGCAATACTTCTTTCAGGCGTACCAGTATATCTTCTAATTTTCCGCCGTGCCCGCCGATGAAGACAGCGTCGGGAGGGGGGAGATCTTCCAGTTCGGTTTGCAGGAAGTCTCCGATTAAGGCTGTGATTCCCGGCGCACCGAAACGGCGGGAGTTGATGCGCATCAGTTCTTCTCCTTCGGGACGTTTCTCGAACGAAACAACCGTAAGATGCGGGAATTGCAGGCGGGCTTCGATGGATACAGAGCCTGTGCAGAAACCTATGTCCCAAAAGACACGGCGGCGATTCAGTTCCAATGCCTGCAAGGTAAGGAGGCGGATCGGAGCTTTGGTAATCATGCGGGCACGTCCGTCCAAGTGGGCGAATTCTTCGTCGGGAAGACCGAAGGGGCGGACGAGGTGATCCCTGAACTCTGGGCGTTTGCGTCGATCTATGCAGGGTGTCTGCATAGACCTGTGCGGGGTGTCTGCATAGACCTGTGCAGGGTGTCTGCATAGGCCTGTGTAGGGTGTCTGCATAGACCTATGCAGGGTGTCTGCATAGAGCAGCAGGTTGTTGGGGTGCTCGAAGGCCTCTTCTGAGGCCTCTTCAAGATTCATCCGACGAATGCGCTCGCGTTCGGGATTGCCGAGGTGCTCACCGATGTACATCGTGTAATCGGTGTATCCATATTCCAACATCCGCGCGGCGATAGTGGCAGGGGTATGCTCCCGATCTGTCAGTACACCTATTTTGTGGGCATGTTCTATGAGTGCTTTGTCCAGTTCCTGCCACGGGCGTCCTGTCAGGGAGACGGTACGCATATCGTCGTAAGGCATCACCAGTCTGTGCGCTAATGTTTGCAGGGAATTGAAAGCCGGGTAGAGGCGTATCTTTGCATCGGGCAGTTTTCGTTTTACCGTATTGGCGAAGCCGAAAAACAGGGGATCTCCGGATGCAAATACGACAATAGATGCATCGGAAGCCTTCTTCTCAAAGTCTGCAAAAATGTTTTCGTATTGGGCAAAGACGTTATCCAGTGGAACTGTTATAGAAATCCATTCCGCACCTTCCGGAAGTAACTTCTCTACAATCTCCCGATGCCGCAAGCCGCCGGAGAAAACTTTTCCTTCCCGGATGTGCCGCAGCACTTCGGGCGGGAAGAAAGGTTCCCGGTTGTCGTCCATGCCTATGATGATAAAGTTTCGTTTCATAGTTGTTGAATTTATACATCCCGTCCCGGCCTTAACTGTTCCGCATCATTGTAGCACAAGATTGCATTCACCAGCGTTGCAGCCAAATTACTTCCTCCTTTTCGTCCCTCCACTATCAGTTTGGGTATTTCCATGAACGGCTTCACCATGTGCTTGGATTCCTGTACATGTACAAAACCCACAGGCGCGGCAATAATACCGCTTGGTGCAGCCTTTCCTTTACGTACCAGATCACAAAGTTCCATCAAAGCCGTCGGCGCATTACCGAATACGAACAAGGCATCCGGATGTTCCTCCACCGCCAGACGTATACCGGCTTGTGTACGGGTGATCCCTTTTTCCGCTGCCATTGCCGCTACACGTTCATCGGAAAGATAGCATTTCACTTCTACTCCCAGCCGTTGTAAAGCTCCTTTGCGGATACCACTGGCAGCCATCGTCACATCCGTAACAATCGTTTTCAACCGACCGTCCGCTATTTTCTGATAAAGCTTTTCCACAGCACCTTTGTCCGTATACAGCAGCTTTTCCATTTCAAAATCGGCCGTGGTATGGATGGCGTGCAGCAAAGCCCATTTATGATCCAGAGGAATATTCTTATTCTTTAGTTCCGACTCAATGGTCCGGAAACTTTGTATCATAATGTCCTGACCTATCCCCTTAGTCGGTTGTTCATCTTTATCCGGACGGTTATAATATCCCCGGGGAGTAATGAACTTGCCGTTCCACGCATAAGACTGCGAGTTACCGATCAGGATGACTGTAAACATATCCACTTCTTCGGGATTGAAATCAGCGAGTGTCGTCAGATGCACTTCCTGTTCTTCCCGTCCGGCCTGGCGTACATAACCTACCGGAGTCTCCGGAGCGCGTCCTTCTGCGAGAAACAGCTCTTTCAGTCGATAGAGTTGCCAATACCGCCCTTCGCTTTTCGGATTGTATACAGCCGTTACGAAATCAGCCATGGCTGCCGCACGGATGCGACGCTCGATCCGTTCCCACGGTGTCATCAGATCGGAAAGGGAAATCACACAGAAATCATGTCCCACAGGAGCACCCAGCAGTGAAGCCGCTTTCTGAAAAGCACTGATGCCCGGCAAGGCAATTATTTTGACGTTGCTGTTCCGTTCCCGCTTCATCTCGTAAATCAGCGGAGTCATTCCATAAATCCCCGCATCGCCGGAACTGATGACGCAAACCGTTTTTCCCTGTTCCGCCAATTCAAATGCCTGTTCCGCACGAGTGCGTTCCCGCTTCATACCCGTATCTATACATTCTGTTTCAGGGTGGAGATAAGGCTGGATAAACTGGAAATAATATTTATATCCCACTACTACATCCGCTTCTTGAACCGCACTGAGAACTGCGGGCGTGATGTCTTGTTCGCTGCCCGGACCGATGCCGGCAACTATTATCTTAGGCTGTTTCATATCGCTTTTATTTCTATCGTGCAAAGATACGCTCTATTCTTTAAACTTCAGGCATAAAAGGGGCTAAAAAGGGGGACAAAAAAGGGCTACACCCTTTACCCGGGATGGTGTAGCCATCCGAGGCAAAGGGTGTAGCCTTAAGGGGGAAAGGGTGTAGCTATTTCAACAACGCTTCTACGTGCTCCATATAGAGCTTTCGGATAGCGGGCAGCTCGCCCAGTCCTTGCATACGCACATTCACCTGGTAGCTTGCCTTTTCCATTTCCGGTTTCCATACTCCGACGATGTCTTCTTTCGTATGATTACCGCATACCAGCAACAACGGTATCAGTGTTACTTGTTTCGGGCGTGTCTCCTTCAACTGTGCCAGTGTAGCGTCCAGTGTAGGATAACCCTCGATGGTGCTGACGTGGAAGTTTTTCAGTCCGTGGGCTTTCATCATATAGTCCAGCATGGCGTAAGTGGCGGTACTTGGCAATTGATTGCCGTGTCCCACATAGATGACGTCCTCTTTCTTTCCAGGCTGTTCCTGTGTCAGAATTTCTATAACCTTTTCGCAATCTTCCACTGTATAAAGCAATGGATTACCTACCTTTATTTCTTTAAAGAAGGGTTTCACGCTCTCCGCATCGCGGCGGACGGAAGTCATTTCACTTCCTTCAATCAGTGTTGTACTCTGTATCAGTACACGCGAATATCCTTCGCTTCTGAGTTTCAGCAGTGCGTCTACCGGACTGTCTTTATGAACGCCCTGCTTCTCCAGCCTGCGCCGAACAATGGGAGAGATATACGCTTCGCGCACTTCAAACTGCGGAAAAGTTTCTTTTGCCTCACGGGTGATTACGTCGAGCGTCAGTGCACGTGTATCAGGGTCCGAACTTCCGTAATGGGTAATGAGAAGGGCGGTCTTCTCCCCCTGTGCAGAGGAGAAGAGAGCCACACTCAGTAAACAAAGAGTGATGAAAAGATGCTTCATATCAATAATAAGTTGTTATGCGTTAATTCTTTAGTTTTAAAGTCAGACTCACCACCAACATACGTCCCGGCGAGTACAGGGTGAAGTTCTTCGTCAGAGGTCTCATATCCCTCTTGTTGAAGATATTGTCGATACCGATACCGGGTTCCAGGAAGAAACTGCTGAAACAGTCGAAAGAGTGGCGGGTGTTCAGGTTCCAGATACCGTAACCCGGAGCATCTCCGTCGGCATCTCCCGGATAGTAGCATTTGCTTTGCAGACGGCCGTTCAGGTTGAGGTTCATGGTGTAGTCACCCCATGAATGTGCATAGTTTCCGCTGATGGTTGCCGTGTGGCGGATGCTGCGTTGAATGTTTTGCCAGCCTTCTTCACCTTTACCACGGGCATAAGCGTAGGTATAGTTACCGTTCAGCGTAAATCCGGCGAACGGATTGCCTGACAAACTTACCTCAAAACCACGGACGGTAGCCTTTTCAAAGTTGATGTATTCTTTCAGGTTCACATTCTTGGTAGATGATAAGTCTGCCAGTTCGGGGAATTCTTCTTTCAGTTGCTGTTGAGCCTCAGCGGACAAATCATTGAATGCGGTTACTTTGGAAGACACCATATCTGTCAGATAATTCAGATATCCCGTAACGGAGGCACTGAAACGGTTGGTGCGGTATTCCATATTGATGGAGTAGTAGTTGCTGTGTTCAGGCTTCAGGTCAGCGTCACCGATGGAGATGGTGTATTTGCTACCCATTTTCTTGAACATGCTGTAATACAATTCGTCTACGCCGGGAGCACGGAAACCAGCTGCATACGTAGCACGCACGTTGAAGTTTCCAATATTGTACATGGCTGCCACTTTCGGGGTGAAACGTCCACCTGCCTGTTCATGATAGTCATAGCGTGCACCGACGATGCCCGTGAAATGATCCCATAGTTTTACTTCATGCTGTCCGTAGCCCGACAAAGTATATACTCCCTTGTCTACATCGGCATCGGGACGAACAAGAATGTCCTTGCGGTAGTCCACTCCGAAGACAGTGGTACTGTTGGTGGTGAAACCGAAGATACCTTTTAGTTCGGCATCATGAAACTTCTGTCTTTTGGTGAATGCGTAGTCACCCGGTTGGTAATCACCGGCTGCCAGCATGTATTTGTAGCGCGAAGTATAATTGTTGCCTACATAATCCAACTGGATGGAGGAACGTTTGTTCAGTCTGTACTTGGCTCCTGTACCCCAGTTGTAGCCTTCGTAATGCGTGTTATAATCATTTCCGCCCGTCATGCCCTCACGTTTTATGGGGCGGTCGGTCATGCGCCAGTAATATCCGCCGTTGGCATAGAACGAGAGTTTTTCCGTAGCATCGTAGGTGAATTGCTGAGAAAAGTTATTCATGCTGTAGCCGATGGAAAGCTGATCAAGGGTTTCAACCAGATCATCATTCTTGTCTACGGTCAGACCACTGTTCTGCCAGCCATCCGAGTGATCGTATTTATAAGCAGTATAAGAGGCGAGCTTTCCTTTGGCAATGTCCAGGTTGAGGCCTTGTGAAAACTGATTCTTTCTTGTATAACGGCTGTTGGTGGTGAAGGAGATTTCATCTTTCGGCTGGTTGGTGATGATGTTGATAACACCGGCAATCGCATCCGAGCCATAGAGCGAAGAAGCTGCGCCGTTTAAAACTTCGATACGCTTCACACGGCTCATGTCTATCTGGCTGATGTCAATATTACCGCTGATATCCCCCGTCACTTTACGTCCGTTAATCAGTATCAGTACGTATTTATTGGAAAGTCCGTTCATCATCAGATACGAACCCATGGCATTCGGGGAGAAGGAGAGAGAGGGAACCATCATGGTCATAGCTTGTTGGAAATCCGTGATTCCGGCACGTTTTATTTCGTTAGCGGTGATGACGGATACCGGTGCCGGAGTATTTTTCAGTCGCTGGTGCGTACCCGTACCGGTTACTACTACAGGATTCAAATCCACAGTTTTATCTACGGAAGTTTCACCTTTATCAGCCTGTGCCCACGCACCGGCAGCGATACTTCCCATTAAGAGAGTCGTTAAGAATCTTTGCTTTATCATAAAATTATCGTTTGTTTGGAAATGCAAAGATATGGGGAAGATGAGGGCAAGAAAATACCCACTGATGGGTATTTCTATTGTTAAAAATCCTTGTTTATAGGTATGGACTCTTTAACTTTTATTCAAAGGGTGACGGATGTCTATCATTATTCTGGAACATAGATAATTTCTCCACTTTCCAGTTGGTAGGCTACACCGACTTTTTTCCCTCGCTTGCCGGAAGTTTCCTGTTCCTCGCTGGGAGTGTATCGCTTGATTTCCTGTCCTTCTTTCGTAATGATTTCCATATTCTCTTTTCCGGGATTCTTCACCATAGTGAAGTCTTCTTTGGAAAACATTTCCGTCATGTTGAAGCGGGTGACGAGGGCAACCATCAGTGCGACAGCAAAGACCATGGCTACATCAAAAAGGTTCGCTACCGTACCCATCGGGTCGGAGTCCGTTTGGTTGTGAAGCAGTCTGTTTCGTTTCATATTTTTTTATGCGCTGAGGGTTATTCATTGGTTTTGTTTCGCAGAGTCCTGTCCAGATATTCCAGATCATTTATTTCACGGGCATACCAGCGTTGTTTCACTTGCAGAGTGATGACGCCGACTGCGGCAATCACCATACCGACCACGGTGGTGGCAAAGGCTACCTGCATATTGTAAGCCATTGAGGAAATATCTCCTGTAGCCAGTCCGACAAGGGCGGGACCCATCGGGATCAGTGTTCCCATCAGTCCCAGCATCGGGCCGAGTTTGATGAAAGTGCGCGAGCGTCCCAGCTCTTTTTCGGCGTCTACTTCGAAGTTGGCAAGCAGGCGTTCGCAGTAGGCGGCGTTATCGCGGTGTTCGGCAAGCTTTTTCAGACAACGGAGCATAGGTTGTTTCCCAGCTTGGGGCAAGCTCTGCAACTGTTCGTTAATGTTTTCAGGAGTGATGGTTTCCAACATCTCGGAGAGTTGCTTTTGTAGTTTCATCCGTTGGTAGAATTCTCCGAAGAAACCTCCGGCAAGGATAATGGCGCGGAGGAAGAACAGGAGTAATAATACGATGACCGGAACAAGTAGTCCGTTGGATATCCAGAAGAGTGAGTTTGAAATGGTTTCCATAATGATATTTATAATTTTAGTAGTTACTGTTTATTTAGTAGCCGGTAGCTATGATGCTCAGTACGACTATGAATAAGTTTACAATAAAAAGGATTTCGAGGCGCAGGGCTTTGTCTCCCAATGGGATTTGCAGCAATCGGGCACCGACACCGATAAGTAAGAATGTGGTGGTGGCTACTATCCACGAGAGCATATTGAAATCAATGCCCGGAAAAGAGAATAATAATTCAGCCAGTATATAGCATAGTACGCCACCTATCAATAAACCGGGGTAAAGGTGGAGCAGGAAGGTGACGCTTCGTTTGAATGCAGTGTCTCTTGTACGCATTCCGGAGAAGCAGTCGAAGCAAAAGGTTATCAGGATGGCGGCTTCCAGTGTGATGCAAACAGATACATCCAGCATTTTCTCCCGGGAAGCAAAAAAGGCTGCTATTGCTGTCTTAGATTGCTCGGTTACCCAAGGGGTAATGAGTAAAACAAATAGGGCGCAACATAGTGCTGTCAGCCACGTTCCCCAACGGGGATAGAAGCCGACCTTCAGCAGGAAGCTGAGGGTGATGAAGATTGCTAATATAGGGATGACGTAATCCATAGTTATATTTTTGTCCGCGTACCCATCTTTCTAGATTATCTTTTTCTTCTTTTAATTAATGCAACCAGTCCAATGAACACCACCAGTATCACGCCTCCAATCACTAATCCGTTTGTAGTACGTTTCTGCGCTACCTGTTCCGGCGTCAGTTTCTTTTCTTTCAATACTACATCTTTTCCATTGGCCGAAGCGGCTTCATATATTGCTTTCATATCCTGATTGAATTCCTGTTTCTCTTTCGCATCCAGATTATCCGCAACGAACGACTGTAATTTGGCATTGTCACATACAAACTCCGTGCAGGCGGCACCCTTCTCACGGGTTATCTGTGCATGCAGTGCAGCTGTTTCTTTCAACTGTTCAGGGCTTGCTTTCCAATAGCCTTTCCGTGCACTTTCCAGCATCACCGCAGTCATAGCCTGATAGGATGCCGGATTCACCCGGAGAAAATAATCTTGTATTCCGAGTTTATTTTCATCCTGAATGTACATCCGGTACAGGTCATTAAAAATCTCCTTGTCCATTGCCGACGGACGCATTACATGCCAGCCAAAGATATTGCGGAAAATCTCTCCGAACATTTGTGCCGAACCTGCACCGCCTTTCATCCGTTCCTGTATGAATGTCGGATTCAGTATCGTAGCCCGTGTCTCCACAGCAATCGCCTCTTTTGTTTCCTGCATACGGCGGTTGGTACGGTTACGATAATCGGCCATATAAGCATCCGGTTCTTTACCCGTCAGTGTTTTTACAGTAAGAGATAATCCGCCGGTGAATTCATATACGTGGTCCAATGAAATAGGTCCCCACGTATTGCTCTGCCGCGGTTGAATGACTACATCCGTTTCGGAGAGGGCGGAGGCAAACAAATCTTTCTGAACCTCTCCCCAGTTATCCTCATCACCATAAGCGGCACCCATATTATTGAGATACCCTTGGGCGATTTCCTTTTCATCCTCCCATGATCCACTATGCTCGGTATATCCCATGATTCCTGTACTGTATCCACTATTAACAGGACCGAATACACGCATCACAGACATTTCCCGTGCACGTTTTGGGGAAGTCCCTTTCTCCACCAGTAACTTTTCCTGTAGCACTGTTCCCGATGCCACATAGTTGGGATATGCTTCGTCCTTTGCTTCTGATGCCAGACGAACCGCATCCGTCAGTAACTTCAGACGTGATCCGGCTATGTCACGAAGCTGTCCTGAGACTTGTACCACTACATTGATACGTGGGCGCCCCAGTTCTTCGCTGGGCACAAGTTTCAAATCTACTACACGTCCTTGTCCGTCGCGTACAGGCTCCACACCCAGCATCCAGAAGACTTGTGCCAGCGTAGCTCCTTCGGTTGTGATAAATTCACCCGCCCAGAAAGTATAGCTCACTTTCCGCGGATATTCCCCATGTTTGCCGGTGTATTGTTTCAGGGTTGCTTCCGCCAGTCGTTTTCCGTCTTCCCATGCACGTGGATTAGGGGTTGTTTCAGCATTTACGCTATACATGTTCCTTCCTGTGGGCAATACATTAGGGTTCAATACCGGATCTCCACCCGGGGCAGGCAGAACTGTTCCTCCATTCAGGCCGCGCACCATTGCGTTGAATTCATTGGCGGTAGAAGCTATTAGTTGTTCGCGATAGCGCAATGCGGGGCGAAGGTCCGGGGCAATGGCAGCCGTATCACGAGGCGGATTCTGTAACATAGCCGTCAGGCGTTTCTTTGCCGTTGGCAGATAATGGTGGGCTATATATGTAAAGTCTTGCAATTGTTCCGTAGTAATCTTGCCTTTATCCCGGTCAGCTTTTGCCGTTTCGTAAGCCAGGGCATCTGTACTGACGGCAAGGGTGGTTTGCAGTAAGTCACGTTCCGAGTAAGGTTCACCCATCGTGTAGTATGCACCCAGCATCTTCTCATTAGCTATTTCTTCGGTAAAGGCATCCAGACGTTCCAGTTCTTCGGCAGTATAGGGCTTGTCCGGTATGGAATCCAGTTCCAAGTCCCGGTGAAGTCCCAGGCGAACAGTCTCTTTCTTGACGCGCATTCCCAGCATACGATGTCCTTCCGTACCTTCATCCAGAAGTTTATGAATATCTTCCAGTAATTGGTTATATCGCTGTCTCATGCCACTTTCCGCATAAGGCGGAGTCAGATGAGTGACGAGTACAGCATGTGTACGCCGTTTGGCAATAATACCTTCTCCTACGTTTCCCGTAGTATAGAAATAGAAATGCGGCAGATTACCTACCAGTGCTTCCGACCAGTCTGCCTGTGATAAACCCACATTCTTTCCCGGGGTATATTCCAGGTTTCCATGTGTACCGAAGTGTATCAGTGCATCCGCTTTAAAACCTTTCTGCATATACAGATAAGGTGCCAGATAACTGTGAGGCGGTGCTACGGGCATACCATGTACCAGTTTGAAATCGTCGTCTCCTAATGCCGGACGAGGTTGTGGAAACAATAACACATTGCCGAATCGCAGGCAGGCAATGGCGATACTGTCTTCCGTGGCTAATAAATTGCCGGGAGCATCTCCATAACGGTCAGTCACTTCCTTGTACTTTTCAGGCAGAATCACTTCTTTTGCCCAGGTTTCATATTGTCCGGTAGACAACCATACAGGGTGTGCTGTTTTCAGGAATTGTTCCTGTGCCCCTTTGGCATACGAACCCATAACAGAACCGTCACGGTATATCCTGTTTCCGAATTCTTCTACGGTGGCAGGCAGGTTGCTTACGTCATATCCTTCATTGCGCAAGCGTTTCAGGAAATTATAAAGAGAAGGAATCACCTCCATACCGCTTGCCAGCAAGGCATCTTTACCGGGTGTCTTGAAGTAGCAGATGGCGACACGCTTGTCCTTGTTGGATTTATCGCGAAGGGACATATATTTAGTGATGTGGCTGATAAGTGCATCCACCCGTTCCGGTTCCGGAGTGTGCAGAAAATATCCTTCTTCGTTTTCATTCTGCGTGGCGATGCACAGAGGCGCCATGCCGCCATCTATTTCCGGCACAACGACCCGTGCCGTCAGCGTACCGCCACCGACGGGTACGCTCGGGTTCAGCCATTCTTCACGGGGCTGCACCAGTGGGAAAGGCATGAACAGGGGGATGTTCTCCGCATGCAGCCAGTTGATGAGTGAATCGTTACCCAGCCGTCCCATAGGCAGATAGACCAGCCCGTCGGGATGAAGGGTACGTATCAGGTCTTCACGCCCCTTGCCGCTGCCGGTGATGGGGTAGACGTTGAAGCCTGCCTGTGTCAGCCGGGAGATAAGCGTGTCTACATGGGCACGGTTGCCTTCCATCGGGAAGCTGATGCCTGAAATGAAGGTGAGACTTCTCCCTTCCTCGTGATAAAGGCACTTCTCCTTCAAGTACTCAGTCAGTTCTTGCGGCGTCTTGAAATACTGTCCGTATTCCTTATGATAAAACAGATTGTTGGGTAATTCCACGGGCGTCTCGAAAGAGCGGTCGCCCAGGCGTTGAGGAGTGGAGATGTGGCGCAGATAGCGTAAGGCGTTCCGGTAATTCTGCCTGCATGCATTCTGGAAATACTTTTGCAGGATGGCCTGTTGCTCGGGCGTAGTGTTATGGTTGACAATGAAATTGAAGTGCCGCAGTGCGTTGGTGAATACGGGCACGCCTTTGGCGGCCACCCGTTCCAGTTCCGCCACCTGCGTTTCGTCCAAAAATAATCCCCGTCCGTACATCATGATGGCGTCATAACCGGAGAGGTCTTCCACCTCTTCCATCTTGATGCACTTCACTTTTATCCTGCCGCAATCATTGTTCAGCGCAATGTCCGCCGCCTGTGCCGGCAAGGGATTGACGATGAGGATGCGGGTAGGGGCTAACCAATAGCTGTAGGCTACCAGAAGCAAAATAGCCAGAAGCACGCAGCTTCCGGCTATAATGGAATATAGATTCTTTTTCTTCATAATGCTTATGCATCTTATGTCGGTTTCCTTATTCTACATCTTTTCCGGCAGCATATCCTGCTTTCTTTTCCATAATACCCAGCATGCGATGTTTCAGCATGAAGCGGATATGATCAATGAAGATTTCCTGTATTTCGGGTACTTGACCCAGACCTTCCATGCGTACATTAACTGTATAGCCTTCTTTTTCGAGTGCTTCTTTCCAGTCTTCGGCAATATCATTCTTGGCATGGTCTCCGGCCACAAACATGAAAGGAACGAGAGTTACTTGTTTAGCTTTTCCGGCTTTCAGTTGTGCCAGCATGGTTTCAAAAGTAGGGTATCCCTCAATGGTACCCAAATGGAAATTCGTCATTCCGTTTGCTTTCAGCATATAGTCCATCTGGCTGTAAATAGCTGTGCTGGGCGTATAGGTGCCGTGACCTACAAGTACGAAGTGCTCTTTCGCACCCTTTTTGCCGGATGCCTTTTTATCTTGTGCTGTAGCGTTGAGACGATTGTTCAGAATTTCAACAACTTTTTCCGCATCTTCTACAGAGTAAAGCAGGGGGGTACCTACACGTATTTCTTTGAACAAAGGTTGCACGCTTTCTATATCCCGGCGAAGCGACTCCATTTCCACACCGTCAATGATATTGGAACTTTGCACAACTACGTGTGTATAGCCTTCACTGCGCAGGCGGAGCATAGCGTCCAATGGTGTCAGTTTCTCGATGCCACGTGCTTTGAGTCGGCGGATAATGATGCGGGAAGTGAATGCTTCATGCATCTCCAGTTCGGGGAAAGCCTCACGAGCTTTTGCATTGATGGCGTCAATGGTAAGCGTACGGGTGTCGTCGTGGGTTGTACCGAAGTGCACCATCAGCAGGGCGGCTTTATCGCCGGGTTTCATACTTGCCAGCATATCGCTGTGCTCATAGTTTCCTCCTCCATGTGCATGGAGGAGGATAGTGAGGCTACAAAAAAAGAATAGGATTAATAATTTTCTCATAAAGCGGAAGTGATGCTCTTAAATATATTATCAATCGTTCTCAACAACACGTATCATGTCGTAGTAGAAGCTGCCGTCTATTTCCGCTCCCTTCTCTACAGTGCCGGTCTTGAGGTCGTAGATGTAGATAACGGCATTGGCATCCTCCTCAGTGTCCACACCGATGTACGCTTTATTGTTGAAGACGACGGAACGCTGTGAGAAACGACCGCCACTGTAAGCCACCTCTTTACCATTGTAACTTAGGCGGGTTTTTGCGCCCGTGCTGAGGTCGAGGATGGCATAGTAGTGTGAGAATGCATCGATTGCCGTAGGTTTCTTGATTCCTGATGCAGCAGCTTTATCACTGATAGGAGCATTGTCATTGCGTGCATAAATCAGCGCTTTGTTATTGCTCAAATACTGAACAGTCATCAGTTTGCCGTCTGCATTGGAATAGCCATTGTAAGAGGAATCAAAGGTTGTTGCACCCGCTTTGATGCGCAGCAGCATGCCTCTCTCTATACCACTTTCTTCTTCGTGGAAACAGGCCAGGTAGAGATTGCCCGCTTCGTCATACATCACGCAATCCTGCATCAGTTCTCCGTAGGCACTTCCCGCCATTTCACCATCGACGGGCGATGTGCTATCCTCTTCCACCTTCATCGTCGAGGGGTTGATGACAGCCACATGGAATCTGGGCTCTTGTTCGCTTGCCACAGTCTGACCGGCTTTTTCTTTCCAGTAATAGAAGTAGTACAGCTTCTTGTCAGACTGGCGATAGGTAAGGATGCCCGAAGAAGTCAGCTTTGTCCAGTCGGTGGGGGCGGGTATCTCCAATTCGCCCTCGGCAAGGATGGTCAAATCCTCTGCGTTCAGTTTCGTATAAAGCACCTTGTCCTTGGTGCCGTTGGTGGACATGATGACAAGCGTGTTGTCGTCAATCCAGGCATGTGTGTATGAACGTACCTTATAAGTATTGGTCTTAAAAGGGCGTTCTGCAATCACCTGGATTGCATTATTCTTAATCTGGTATTTCACGAAGCGATCACTGGTCGAAGGAATCTGATAGTAATACTTTCCTTTTGTGATGGACTCCATGGAGTATTCGCCGAGTTCCGAACCTGCTCTTTTAACGGAGATAACACCTTGGTCTGCCGTCAGTGCAGCGGTACTTTTGACAATGGTGGTGTTTTTGCTGCTCATGCCACCATGTTTGTCCACAGTTACAAAAAGGTCGAAGTGATAATCGCCTTCATTGATTCCCGGGTCTGGGGTAGGAGTAGGGTCATCGTCGGAACAAGCTGTAAACGACAGTGCCATCATGACAGCCATAAAGGCAAGGAGTGTAAATTTGAATCTTTTCATTTTGAATAAGTATTAATGATTAGTTAATGAATAATCGGAATTTGGCAAAGAAAGCACGCCCGGGCTTTTGCAACTTGTAGTTGTCGTAGGTCGTCTTGTCGAGGAAGTTGGTGCATTCAAAGGCGATGTTGTAGCGTCCGCGTTTCCACGAGTAGCTGATATCGGCGTTGAGGATTTGCTGGTCGGGAATGCGTGCCTTGCCTTCGGCGGCACCATAAGCATCCCACAAAAGATAATACCAATGTACCCACTGGTAGGTGCATCCCAGTCGTAGTTTGCTTTCGGGCAGGGCTATGTTGCGGAATGTATAGAATGCTTCCGCACTGCCAAACAGCCAGGGACGGTTGGGTACATGGTTGTTGTAAGTAGCCGAAGGTTTTCCACCCTCCTTATATTCTTGCTGGTCACGGGCATCCTGATAACTGACGTTGGTGGCAAGTTGCAGTTTACCTTGCCAGTCGTAGCGCACTTCTCCTTCCACGCCTTTTATGTGGACTGCCGGAACATTGGTATATTGCATGCTGCCTTCTTTCTCCGCAACCTTAGCCTGAATGTAATTGTCCACCTTGCGGAAGAATCCGTTTGCTTCATAGTAAAGTGTATGTCCGGCGGCAGGATGCCACGTGCCGAACAGTGCTGCATTGAAGTTGTTGCTTTTCTCCGGTTCCAGTGCCACGTTGGCATTGATGGTGACCCCGTTGCCCAACAGTTCGCGTGCAATGGGAAGTCTCACGCTATGTTCGTAGGATACTTTTACGGCGAGAAATTCTGCGATAGTGTACCGAAGCCCGGCACCATAACCCAAATAGTTCTTGGTGGTGCTTCCCCGCACCTCATTAGAGCCCGTCACGCTGCCCTGGTCAGTTTGTCGGATATTCGGGTGGTTGATGTAATCTTTTATAAAAAACACATTTTCCATCTTTCCATTCAGAAGTGACTGGTTGTATGAAAAACCCAGGATATGCTTGGTCACAATGTCTTTGGAAGCCTCGAAAGTGTCATCCAAATCATCATAGCGGTCGTTGCCGGTGCGGCTCAGATGGTAGTTCAGATTAAAGTTGTGGTGTTCGTTCAACTGATAGTCCAGATTAGCGCGGGCAATGGTCAACGGACGTTTATAGTGGCGCATGGACGGTCCTTTGCCCGTAATTTCATTGCGCGGGCTCACTATATAGCCGCCATCCCAGTAATATTGCCGGTAGGCAGTATCCACGGTTATTGAATGGTCCCAGGTGTGAGAAAGGGAGGCGTTCAACTGCATATTCTTTAAAACGAAGTCACGTTTCCGGTAACGTGCCGAGATATTCCAGGCATCCGAGTTCTTTTCTGCCATACCATAGACTTTGCCTTGAACGGAGCCGGTTTGCAACTCCTTGTCTGTCTTGGAATAAGAAGCGGAAATAAAAAATGCGTCTGTCCAGGATTTGTTGACAACCCCGGCTTCTACTTGTGCCAGTAAAGAGAAGTAGTCATCGTGGAAACGTTTAGGATTACCATAAATGAAATTGTCGCCACTTTCATCCCGCATTTGCACGTCCTTCATCCTATAGTCATTCTTCGAATAGTTCACTCCGACGGTAGGCTTGATAATCAGTCCTGTTTTGGGCTCCACTATTTGTGCGTTCAGATCTGCCTTGTGTGTATGAAATGAACCGATGCTGTAAGAGACATCCAGATAGTTCTTCTTTTCCTCTTTTGTGATAATATTGATAGCACCACCCAATGCATCCGTTCCCAGGCTTGCAGGAACTACACCTTTATATATCTCAATCCGGTCTATGATATTTACCGGCAGGTTAGCGAGCGAAACGCCACTTCCTTTGGTGTCCAGTGGCATTCCATCCAGGAAGTAGCGGACGGAATTTCCTGACAAACCGTTAATGGATAAATCGAAATCCGAACCGACACCTCCTTCTTCTCTGACCTTGATACCCGTTGTCCGGTTCACCAGGTCATTGAGGTTGTTTAGTGAATTGACGATGGGTTTTATGTCAAGAGCATTGACAGAGAAAGCCCCTTCTTTCACTTTCTGTGTCTGGGTCTTTCCGTATACTTCAACGGAATTCAGGACAACAGAGCTTTCTTCCAATGTAAAATTGAGTGTTTTGTTTTGCTGGATATTAAGGGGTGTCTTTACAGTTTGATAACCTACTAAAGATACGACAAGAGTATGTTTTCCGGGTATGACTTGTAGGGAATACCGGCCGTTGTCATCCGTATAGGTTCCGGATGAGGTGTTTTCTACGGCAATCGTCACCAAAGATAAAGGAGCGCCATGCTGGTCTGTCACCTTTCCCGATAGAGTAATTTTGTTTTGTGCCATTATGCTTATCTGCGAAAGACAAGTCAGCATAAATAATACACATGAAAAAACTTTCATTTCAGTCTTTTTAAAGTATTTATGACTTACTTTCGGGAGGATATACATGAAGAGAGAGAATTCTTTATGGAGGATAAAGAACTGCCAGACTAAATGTTTTTTCTGCTTTATTTCCCGAAAGCATTAAAACTATATCATTTTTGGCAGGTCTTCTGACTTATCCATCTTTGAATGCCTTCCCATCCGGTTTACGGACAGTGGCTAATTGGGTATATTCAAGATTTGAAACGGATTTTACAGCAGCGGGTCTGTTCAGGATTTACACCTGATTCCCTTTTCACCATCCTCCCCATAGCGACAGGGAGGTATGGAACCAAAAACCGCTGCAAAGATATGAAAAAAGTCTGTCTGAACAAAAAGCATCCTTGAAAATGTTCCCTGTGGCATAGAAAGAGGGGGGAGTAGGGGAGATAAAAGTGCTTAGTATATGAATTCTGTCTTGTCGTTTATATCCGTAATAAATTAAAAAGACTATCTTTGTAGTATAATAAAAACAATGCTTCATGAAAACAGCGGAACGTAAACAACTATTGTTTCAACGCCTATTGGCGGTAAACGATGAGCGCCTATTAGAAGAAATTGAGACTTTATTGGATAGACGTTGTCCGGATGATATTCTTTACTTCTCTCCAGAGTTAAAGGAAAAGGTTGATAATGCATTGGAGCAGATGAAACGGGGAGAAGTGATAACTACTGAAGAAATGAGAAATAAGTTAAGTCAATGGAGCGGAGAGTAGAATGGACAGATGCAGTACTTTTGGACATGAGAGAAACTTTTGAGTTTTATGATTGTCGCAATGGTACATCTCTGTGTGAAGATGCCACAATTTATAAATAAAGGATATATCCGTGAAAAAGAACATGATATTTATTCACGGATATATCTCTATATATTGTACAATTTAGGGAAGCAGTAATTAGAACGACCGTCCTTTATATACGCTCGATTCGGATAATGGTATTACTTTGCCATCCAGTGACAATCTGTTTGAGTTGAAATTCGGGTTGATTGTAACGGATGCATTGTTGGTATCGTGGGTTAATCTGATGGAAACTTGTGCGGAAATTCCGACACCCATCACACTGAAACTGCAAGTTACATTTCCCTTTTTATCTGTGGCTGTTTTAACTTCACCCACTCTTCCGTCTACGGTTATACCGCCAATGCCGTTAGGACCTGCATAGGGGCCGTTGAAAGCAACCTGAACGGATGCTTTTTCACCGTTTAAAAGAACAAAGTTGGTATTTGATGTAACGAAAGCACTTCGTCCTCTTTTAAACGTAATACGGTCAGCTTCCAGTACGAATTTTCTGTTGTTGATAGCTTGTACAGCATCGGCATATGCCCGTGCTTCTTCTCTTTTTTCCCTGGCTTTTTCTGCGTCACGCTGTGCTTTACGCTCTGCACGGCGGTTTTCACTTTTACTTTCCTGTGCATACATGGCTGTGGATGCACCTATGAAAACTAACATCATTAATGCGATAATCTTTTTCATAATTTCTTCTTTTATTGTTCTATTTTACTCTAATTTATAAGATTAACAATTGGGAAAGGAAAAAGATACAAGCGATATACTTAATAAATTGTAAGCATTGATAATAATTATTCGTTGGCGGAGCTAATTCATATTGGGATAATAAATACGATACATTCATAACTTCTTTTGTTTATAGCCACAAAAGTACTACAATAAAACCGCATTTGTTCTGCACAATGCTTCATCCGGCTAGTATTGGTGCTATTCGGCTAACATTTGATATAAATGCCGCTTAAATATTGCGTAAACACCGCGTAAATACTGCAATACTACGTAAATGCTGCCTAAAAAGCGCCCTTCGGAAGCGAACTTTTTTTGAACAACTCCGCGTACTACTTAACGCGTTGATAGCAAGTGATATATCTCTCCGCATGAACAGCGAACCGTACTATCAATGATACACTAATAAATAAATACAAGAAATTAAAAGAAGAATATATAGATATATTCTTCTGTCATTCCGGGCTTTTTTCGGAGTTCCCTTATCTATTTTCTGCCATCACCTCCCGCGCTCCCGTTTGAAGTAAGACAACACACTGTTGTAATTCAGGAAGCGCCGGCCGGGAATGTGGCGCCGACTTTCAAATAAATAGCGGCAGCAGATGACGCTACAGAAATAAGAATAATTCAGATGCTTGTGCAGGTGAGACTGCAAACGGTCGTAAACGCAGGAGGCATAAGTGATGAAATCCAGTATCTCTGCATTAGGGATGATCCGGTGGCGCCGGCGTTGCGTACTGACACGCTCCATCACCAGCAGGGCATACTCTATCTGTTTTATATTGTCACGATTATTTTGCATGCTTTGCAGTAAGACATATAATCTTATTTCTTGACGTTCGTAGCGTAGCTTCGTAAGTTCAAGACGTTGTTCCAAATCTCGTTTAGTCATTAATTTCATGTGGTCAATCTTATTTTTATAGATAAATATGTGTAAAAACAGAAGTGAAACAGATGGTCTGTTTACTCCAAACAGATCATCTATTCCACCCAAATACATGGTCTGTTTCACCTGAACAGACCATGTATTTTTGAATATTCCTTATCGGCCATTCTCCACACCACCGAGAAGACTTTCAGCACCGTGCTTCCATCCTCTTGCAGTATCCTGAAGCATATAAACGCAGCAAGCTCCCAATATCTTTTGGTTATTGAGATATTGAGAGCTTATCTTCCTGCGGATGTTCTTCCCGGCAGGTAATAAAAGAAAAAGAAAAAGTCTACTGAACGAGCCAGCGACCTATGTTGCGGGTATCCTTGTTGAAGTCAACCCCTACTTTCACCAACTTGCGGTGGTCTGTGGTATATGGAATAAGATAATCTTTTTCATCAATCTGCTTCAGCGCTTCTTCGGCAGTGCCGTTTAGCTTGAACTCGAAGACGTATATATAATCGGAAGTTTTAACCACCATGTCCGCCCGGCCACGACAACTGCGCACTTCTGCATCCGTATATTGCCCCAACAGGGTGAAAACAATATAAAATACGTTCTGATAATGCCGTTCCGTGTCATCGCTCAGTTCGTATGAGATGTTTCCGAAGAAAGCGCGCATACGGTTCATGAAAGCATCCACATCGCCTGCGCGAAGCTCTTTCACAAATTTGCCCACATAAAAAGGAACATCACGCTCCATCACCGGAGTATAATACGGAGCCATGTAGTTCAGCAAGCCATATTTCACTTCCTCGTTGGGAAGTTTCAGCTTATAGAGGTTAAACTCCGGGTCATAGCCCTTGATAGTGAGATAACCGCTCTGATAAATCATCGGAACCGGATCGTCGTCATCAACCCTGTAGCTCATGAGAGAAGCTTCGGAAACTTCAATACCATTCACCAGTTCACGCACATCGAATTCAGTGCGCTGCAACATCTTTACCAGAAAAGTGGGGGTGCCGGTAGCGAACCAGTAGTAATTGAACTTCAACTGCCGCAACATGTTGAGTACACTGAAAGGATTGAACATCCCTTCCGTTTGCTCTTCACAGAAGTGGTAGCCGTCGTACATTGCCCTCATCCGTTCCACTATTGCTTCGCGGGAAGTGCTGTTTTTCAGTGCCATAGCTTCCAGCTCAGGGGCGAAGTTCTGCTCTATCTCAGTGCGGGTCATGCCGCAAAGGGCTTCGTAGCTTTTCTCAAGGCTGATATCTATCAACTGGTTCAGAGTGGAGAAGATGCTCATTTGGGCAAACTTCGTCACGCCGGTGATGAAAACTAATCTCAGAAATGGGTCGGCAGTTTTCAGCACACTGTAGAAAGCTACAAGAAGGCTACGGAACTGATCCTGTAACTCCTTGTCATGTAGGCTCTCAAGCATCGGCTTGTCATACTCGTCAATAAGTACCACTACCTGCTGCCCGGTCTGTTCGTAAGCTGCTTTTATCACATTCATGAAGCGGATGGAGTAAGACCAATTCTCTGCATCACAACCATATTGCGATTCCCAGTTCAGAAGCTGACTGTTCATCTGCATTTCTAATCGTTCTACCGAATCATATTTTTCGGCGTTCAAGTCAAGGTGCAGCACCGGATGCACCGTCCATTTTGTTTCCAACTTTTCGATGGCAAGACCTTCGAAAAGTTCTTTCTTACCCTCAAAGTAGGCTTTTAGTGTGCTAAGCAGCAGACTCTTGCCGAAACGACGGGGACGGGAAAGGAAATAGGGCTTACCGGTGGTGACCAGTCGATAAATCAGCGCCGTTTTGTCCACGTAAAGGTAACCTTCGCGGCGCAGATCTTCAAAGCTCTGTATCCCGATGGGATACTTCCGTATATGATTATTATTTGTTTCCATACATCTAAAGTATTATATATTAATATCATGCGAATCAATATCTGCAAAGATACTGATTTACTTTTAAAACTCAGGAACTTCCTTTTTCTTTTTAAGCTCTCAATATGTCAAAGAACGTTGTTTATATCTCTTGTCTCAATTTCTTCCCAGTCGGCAGCCGAAGCCTGTGTCACTACCACCCGGTTGTCATCGTACACCGTCACTTCCAGACGTATATCGTAGAGACAGGGTGAAGGTTCGTCACCGAAGCTACATGAGCCAAACAGAAACGGCAGCAATCCCCACAGAAGCAGGCAACGACGGATGCAGTGGAAAATTCGCTGCATTTACCGCTTGGCAAATGATGCCGACAGGCATTCCCATATGATAAGCCAATGTGGCTCATGCATGCCGGGCCGTATAGGAACTGATTTTGATGCCGGGCAAAAGACGTTTTGCCAGTACTCCCAGCATCTTATTGAAATTCCGCAAGGTGCTGGAATAGGTATGCACCGCAGGATACCATCACTTTTATCATTTAAAGTTGTACACTACGAAGTGAGTCCTGAGAACAGGAACCACAAGTGTAATGTTTGTGAATACAAAGTAAAGAAAGTGAGGAAGAAACAAAGAAAAAGCGTGCAAACCTTATAAGAAAGGTGCACGCTCAATATGAGTTATTCTATTATTAAATTCCGTCCTTTGGGATATTTCACTTTATATCGCAGAGGTAAATCACGTTGTTCGCCGGGCTGTAAGGTTATTTGCCAGGTGATGATGCCTTTGGCCTCGTCCAGTGTTCCGCCACTGATTTCTTCTGCCGTCACGGTGATGTTGTTGTTGCGTGATACGGGCAGTTGGTCGTAAAGAGTGAGCGTTACAGGCTCTGGACGTGTATTGCGTACAGAGAGTTTCCAGGCAATGGCTTGCGTCTGATTGGAACCCATAAACTTACGTGAGGTATATTCATTCTCTTTCGTACGCTGTATCATGATGCGTTTGTCACGACCTAAAGAGAAGGATAGTGTATCGTTCTGTTGGGTGACGTTCATGATGGACTTGCCTATGAAGGTATTCTCAAAGTAAACATTTGCTTCACCTTCAAGTAAGTTCAGCTTTTCCCAATCGGTTACCTGAGCAATCAGGAAAGCATCTTTGTCTATCTTCGGAGTGCTCTGATAAGCATAAGAAGCGGGTAATTCGTAATGTCCGATTTCAGCAACTACAGGTTTGTTGTCAGAAGGAATGGTGTAGGGGACTTTTATTTCAAATTCGTAGCCCATCTGTCCCTGGCTTTGTTCAACGTCAAGGGCCATGCTGGCTTCTTCTTCGTATTGAATATCTTTTTTATGATTTACCTTAAGACCGGAGACAGCGCCTGCCATAAGAGGTTTCCTTTCAGCGCCGTAACCTACTACCACTACTTCATCCAATGTCTGTGTATCCTCCTGAAGGGTGACATTCATAATGTTTCCTTGTATATCTTTGGTCTGAGTCTGAAGGCCAATATATGAAAACTGAAGTTTGTTTTGTCCATTGGGAATAGTTATGGAGTACTTGCCGTTTATGTCGGTTATGGTTCCTATCGTAGTTCCCGGGATGGTAACGGTGGCACCTATTACGGGCGTGCGTTCATTATCAAAAACGACTCCTGAAACAGTGTTTCCATTGAGATTCAAATTGTAGCGTGGTGCTGCAAGTCCGTAATCCAACCAGTAAGTAGACAGAGTGGGGGCTACGCTTCCGGTGGAAGGATTAGAGGATGAAAGGGATAATTCTGCATTCTTCCACTCTTCCTTGGTATTCTGAAAGATGTTGGCTTTGTAAACGATGGAGATAGGTTCGGCCAGGCTACCGGAACGAACATCATAGGAGGGGAACCAACCGGCATTTTTCACATAATAATTCAGAGTGAATGTAGCTTTACAGGCTGCTGGTGCATTTACATTGACTATAATTTCACTCATAGGGGTTAGGGCCTTACCGCTTAACTGTGCCAGTTCAGAGTTCAGTTGTCCCTGTCTGATGGCAAGCTCGGCTATCTGTTCATTGATAGCCAGTTCTTTTGCTTTTAGAGTTTTCAACTGTCCGGAGTAATATTGATTCACCTCTTTGATAGTAGCCAGAGAAGTAGCGGTATTCTTATTGCTGACGGAACAGTTTATTTTCAGCATTTCATATTCGGCACTGATGAGTCCAAGCTCGGCGTTCTGTTCTTTCTGCTGCTTCTCTATTTTTTTAAGCTCCTTTTGCAGGCTTTGTTGCTTTTCGCTGACGGCGAGGCTGTCTATATAGTTGTATTGCCGGTTGACTGCCGTAACAGTGAGTTTTCCCTTTGCGCTGACCTGCATACTTTGTGCATCCATATAGGGGGATAATCCGGTAAAGATGAGTGTTGAGTTTCCTGCCGGAATATCTATTTGCTTGGTACGCGTCACTTGAGCGCCGTCAATGAACAGCATTACTTTTTCGGCAGTTGTTTTCACCTTGTTTTGTCCCATAAGGGTGGTGGCTGCACAAAGGCAGAAGTATGCCCATACTCCTAATCTCAGTCGTTTCATAGTCAGTTTTTTAATGTTATGTCACAAATATATGGATATTTCATTAACAATTGCTTTTATATATTGTCTTTTTTGCTTGCATCTTTACTGAAAAGATTGTTCTTTTGTGCAATGTGTTTATTTACTTAATCTATTTGGGCTTTATGAAAATCAATCAATGGATATTTTACTGTTTGTTTCTGGGACTCATCAGTTGCCAATCGCAAGAACAGACTTTTACTGTGCAATGCACCGGACTGGACGCTTACGAAGGAGATACGGTTTATCTGTGGCGATATGGTGCCGATCGTATGACGGGTGACCGTGATTACGGGAAAGGCCCTCTGGATTTCGCTATTATCAGAAACGGGGAAGTTTCATTTTCCGGAAAAGAAGATACGTTGCATATCTATGGAATGGAGCATCCCGGCAATATGAACTTCTTTTATCCCGAGGAAGGGAAACTGACGCTGACCAATGTAGTCCCACCGGCAATGCCTGTACCGGACAAGAGTACCAATCCCCATTCACAAAACGTACGTCTTTGGAAGCTTTGGCATGAAGATCTTTTTCCGCTGGAAGCTACGCGGCAATTTGTATTCGACAATGCCCGGAATGCAATAGGATGGATGGTGTTTGATCGTTGGGCAGCAATCTATCCGGATGAACTGGAAACATTGTACCAGAAAACTCCTTTACAAATGCGCGACAGTACATCTGTATTGATAGGACTGAAACGGATGCTGGATGCTACCCGTAGCCCGAAGCCGGGAGATCGTTTTGTTGATTTCAAACAAGTGGAGTATGCAGAGAAAGACAGCTTGCTCTTTTCGGACATTGCAGGGCAGGGACATCCCGTGTGTTTACTCTTTTTTCTGAAGCCCGATGAAAAAGATGCCGTTCGTGCAGAAATCAAAAATCTGCGAGAACAATATCCCGATATACGCATAATTGTTCCCACTTATAGATATCAAGATCCGGAATTCAAAGAGTTCATTCATGAATTGGAAACCGAATATCAGGCGACCATCCTGGATGACAGTCGCCGTTTTGAGAAAAGTGCCCGTTGGAAGTATCGTATTTACGGTTCTTTCAATTACGAATATTTATTTGATGCCCAAGGGCAGTTGATGAAGATGAACCCTATTTTATAAAGACGCATAATAGGCTTCTGCCTTTGCAAGTGTCTCGGGTTTGCCTACATCAAACCAGTTTTCGCTGTCTATAGGAAATCCCTGAATGCATGCTTTCGGGCAGATATCCACATAAAACGGGATAATGGAGAATTTCCCTGTCCAGCGTTCGCCTTCCATATAGCGGAAAATAGAGGGAGAAAGAACATGGACGCAGCCAAAGGCTTGCAGCTGATAATGATCGCTGGGATAATCGAGTTCTTTGGGAAGTACTTCGCCTGTAGAAAGATTCGTCCAACCACAAAGACGGTTATCTTGATCCATTAACAAATAACGGGATGTTTTCCGGTGATTAGTGAGCAGAGTGGCATCTGCATCACTTTCCAGATGGTGGTGGTAGAAAGCATTGAGATCCAGGTCTGTCAGGATATCGGCATTATGTATAAGGAAAGGCTCGTTGCTCTCCAGCAGAGGACGGGCTTTTTTGATACCACCACCGGTATCCAGCAGTTCACCCCGTTCGTCACTGATATGAATATCCACACCAAAATTCTCATTGGCACGAAGAAAGTCGATGATCTGGCTTCCGAAGTGGTGAATGTTTATGGTGATATCATGGAAGCCGGCATCTTTCAGTTTTAGGATGACACGCTCCAACATCGTTTTGCCTGCTACGCGGACAAGTGCCTTGGGCATATTGTCTGTCAGTGGGCGCAGGCGGGTGCCAAGACCTGCGGCGAATATCATTGCTTTCATTGTTTCAAAATTTTGATCTGTCGATCAATTGAATTAATATTTTTAATTTAAGTTTCATAAGCAGATTGAAAAGAGTGCTATCTCCGTGTCAGGTCCGTACCCACTCCGTATTATCTCCGTACTATCTCCGTGTCTGGTCCGTACCATCTCCGTACCATCTCCGTATAAAGTCTGTTCGTATAGGTACGGAGCAGGTACGGAGTTGGTACGGACCAGATACGGAGCGGATTATTAGGAGATAGCTTTTAGCTTTTCGCCTTAAACGTCTGTTCAATGTTCTGTTCCCTATGCATCAGATTTACTTGTACTCCGAATTTCCGGTTCAGATGTTCCGCAAGGTGTTGTGCTGAATAAACCGAACGGTGTTGTCCGCCTGTGCATCCGAAACAAATGGAAAGGTTCGTAAATCCACGTTCCATATATCGTTTCACGGAAGCGTCTACCAAGCCGTATACATGTTCGAGGAACGTGGTTATTTCCCCGTCGTCTTCCAGGAAGCGGATGACAGGTTCATCCAGTCCGGTGAAAGGTTTGTAACGGTCATACTTGCCGGGATTGTTCACCGCGCGGCAGTCGAATACGAAACCACCTCCGTTTCCGCTGGAATCTTCGGGAATGCCTTTCTTATATGCAAAGCTGGTAACTTTCACAACAAGACGGCGTTTCTGTAAATCGTCAGTGAACTGTTTCAGCTCGGTAAGTTCTTTCAATACATGGCAGAGGTACGGATATTCGGGATACGGTTCCTGTAATAGCTGCCGCAGGTTTTCAATGGCAAAGGGTACACTCTGAATGAAATGTGGTTTCTTCTCAAAATAACCACGGAAACCGTAAGCACCCAGCACCTGCATAGTACGGAACAATACGAAATGGCGTAATTGTGCATAGAAATATTTCTCGTCCACAGGTTGGTATTTACACAGGGAATCCAGATATTCTTTTAAAAGCTCTTTACGCAAACTATCGGGATAATTCGCCTTGGCTTGCCACAGGAAGGAAGCCACATCATAATAAACAGGACCTTTACGTCCGCCCTGGAAGTCGATGAGCCATGGCTCGCCTTCTTTAATCATAACGTTGCGGCTTTGGAAATCACGATACATGAATGTGGCCGAACTGCTACGCATCAATACGTCCGCCATTTTCTGGAAATCATCTTCCAGGCGGTCTTCCTGAAACTCCATTCCGGTAGCTTTCAGAAAACAGTATTTGAAGTAATTCAAGTCCCATAAGATACTGCGGCTGTTGAATTCCGATTGTGGGTAACAGTATGAGAAATCCATTCCGTCTGCACCGGAGAACTGTACGGCTGGCAACAGGCGCATGGTCTTGCGCAGAAGCTGCTTTTCTTCTTCATCGAAGACACTGGTCTTGCGCCCTTTCTCGATGGCATTGAACAGGAGAGTGTCTCCCAGGTCTTCCTGCAGATAAAATGCATCGTTATCACTCTTTGCTACAACTTGTGGCACGGGGAGTCCTTTCTTGCGGAAGTGATCTGCCATATAGAGGAAAGCCTGATTCTCTTCGAGGGAGGTTCCGCTGACACCGATAAGGGTAGGGGTGCCCGTAAGGCGGAAGTAACGGCGGTTGGAGCCGGATGAAGGAAGTTCTTCAATAGCTTCCGGTTCGTGTCCGGTATACGTACAATATAATTTCTTGAGTTCTTCAGTAATCATAGTAATTTACTTTTATTTGGGCAGCTAAGGTAAGAGTTTTAGGGAATATATACTACCTTTGCGGGAAATAAATCTGTGCGGTATGATAAGAAATATTCCCCAATTTCTGATAGCGGCGCCTACTTCGGGCACTGGAAAAACCACTGTCAGCCGATTGCTGATGACGTTATTGACGCAGAAAAAGCTACGTGTGCAGCCCTATAAGTGCGGGCCGGATTATATTGACACGAAGTATCATGAACAAGCCTGCGGACTTCCGTCTTATAATCTGGATCTTTTTATGGCTTCCGGGCATCATGTACGTAAGGTATACAATCATCACGCAGTAGATGCGGATGTCTGTATTATAGAAGGTATGATGGGAATATTTGACGGATATGACCGTAGTAAAGGCTCGTCGGCAGAAATAGCAAAGGTACTTCATCTGCCCGTGGTGCTGGTGGTAAATGCTAAATCGGCGGCCTATTCATTGGCGGCAATGATAAAAGGGTATATGGATTTTGATCCGCAGGTGGAGGTGGCAGGTGTCATTTTCAACCAGGTGGGCGGTGACCGACATGAAGAGATGCTGCGTGAAATCTGCGAAGATCTGAATATTCTTTGTTTCGGATGTTTGCGGAAGTATGATGTGCTGAAAGAAGAAAGTCGTCATTTGGGATTGGATTTTAGTCGGAAAGGGAAAGGAAGTATCACCAAAACAATGATGAAAGAATTGGAACATCAACTGGACATTGAGTTATTGCTGGAGATGACAAGACGGAGTGTGAATATTCCTGATAAACCGGAGAGAAGAAAGAGACCGCTTGCCAATATGAATATATGGATTGCCCGCAATAAGGAGAGTTTTTCATTTATTTATGCAGAACATCTGGAGTGGTTGAATTGGTTGGGGAAAGTTACTTATTTTGATCCGGAGGATAATAGCGTGGTGTTACCGGATAATGTGGATGTGCTCTACCTGCCCGGAGGCTATCCGGAGAACCGTGCCAGGCAACTGAGTGCGGCAAAGAATGTGATGAACTCCATCAAAGACTATATAGAGCGAGGTGGATATACACTGGCAGAGTGTGGGGGGATGATGTATCTTACATCCGTTTTGATAACAGGTACTGATACCCGTATGGAGTACAATATGGCGGATGTACTGCCCGTCAAGGTATCCGCATTTAAGGGTGATATGCGTCTGTCACTGGGATATAGGAGCTTTGAATTGAGAGGTATGAAGATACGTGGGCATGAGTTCCATTACTCACAGGTCATTGAATCGGATGAGGAACTAATCTCGGCAGCACAGGTATATAATGCCAAGGGACAGCCGGTGAATACACCGGTCTATCACTATAAGAATCTGATTGCAAGTTATACGCATTTATATTGGGGCGAAACAGGATTCATGGGACTGTTTGAACCGGCCCCGGGAGATCCGGTTTTATTCTGAAATTTTAGTGTCATGAGAAAGATTTATACCAGAACGGGAGATAAGGGAATGACAAGTATCCATGGTGGAGAACGTGTTCCGAAGGATGATATCCGTATAGAAGCTAACGGCTGTATTGATGAATTGAACACTGTAATAGGCATTGTCAGGTCATTGCTGCCGGTAGATGATGTTTGGCAGGAATTGTTGCATGATATACAACGTGAGTTAATGGTAGTGATGAGCCACGTTGCTACTCCTTCCGCATTGCGGGATGCAGATCCTGAACGTCCGGGGAGCGGTAATCCGAACCCACTGCATGCGGCAGAGATGACTGTGCAGTGCGAACAGGCTATGGACGCTATGATGCTCCGGTTGGAAGATAATGGCTATTTCCTCTTGCCGGGAGGTACGCAGATTTCAGCGCAATTGCAATTTGCCCGTGCCGTGGCACGTCGTGCCGAACGGCGGCTCTGGACTCTGAATCGGGAGGACTCTGTACCGGAAAATATCCTGCGTTTTATCAACCGTCTTTCTGATCTTTTCTTTGTCATGGCACGCATGGAGATGCAGCGACAAGGATGGGACGAGGAACGATGGCAAGCGTTTGCTTATAAGAGAAAGAGGAAACAGACTTAATGCCTGAAATAGAATACCTTCTTTTTGAAGACCCACAGGCTCAACAGGAAGTATACTATAACTTGTATCCATAGTGTTATCATTTCCGGACGAATATCCGCCAGGGTTCCTCCCATTGAATTCAATTTGACAAAAGCCAACACGGCAGGGGCTGCCGGAACTACATAGTGTGCTGCCTGCCAGTACCATGGCATCAGTTCAAGCGGGTAGGAAACTCCGGACAGAAAGATATATCCTACGGAGAAGAAAGCAATCATCAGCAGGGGAGCTTCAGAATCAGTGAAGTAGCGTGATGCCGCCAACCCGAAGAAACTTGTCCCTAACAGGAAAGGAATCATCATCGTAATAATATCCCTGCCATTTCCTATATTGGGAATACTGAAAAAGTGAGGAAGCAAGCCTAACAGGAATAAGGCAAAGACGAAGTAAAGCATAACGTAAACGAAAGTTCTTCCGGAAATGTTATATAATGCTTGTCGCCAGGCGGAACTATCAGAATTCTCTTCCTTCCGGGAGGTTGTTCTCCCCCGACTAACGGGGGAGTTAAGAGGGGGTAAGTACCCGTAGGGGGAGGTGGTAGGTAAACGTTTTCGTTCCGCCTCTTCTCCTGTCACCATTCCTATCACCATCAGCAGTGTCTGAAAAATAATGATAATCATAACAGCGGGAATGAGGTATGAACCGTATCCTTCGGTATAATTATATAAGGCTGTACCCGACACGTTTACAGGTGCCGATGAGGCTACTGCCAGCAGTCCCTGAGGAGGTAAGAATACAGCACCTTCTGCACGATGCGCATCGTTTACGGCAAGCATCACACGGGAAGAAGCTTCTTGTAGATTCTTAAAATTCAAGAAAGCATCCGTGGAGGCATAAACGGTAAAGACTGATTGTTCACCGCGACCGACGCGGGCATCAAAGTCAGCGGGGAGGTAAAGAATACCATCTACTTTACTCTGTTTCAGCCATTCTTTTGCTTCAAGATAGTTCGGAGTCAGTGCATAGACTGATGCCTGTGGGGTGGCATTGAGCAGACGGATATATTCGCGGCTGAGGGCGGAATGGGAATTGTCGACGATGGCAACCGGTGTTTTCCGCACAAGGTTGGGAGCATACATTAAGTTATATAAAAGTCCGTAAGCGAAGATGCCTCCCATTAGTACTAACAGTATAGCCGCATTGGTGCTGATGGAGCGCCATTCGCGGAAAATGACAGTTGCTATTGAGTTGTGAGAAGTATTGTGTACGCGGGGAAGCGGTGTTTCATGCTCACAAATACTAAGTTCTTCCTTATCCTTCAGAATCCAATGTTTCAATCTGGGTAGTATCAGTAGCGCCACCAACGGAAAAAGCCAAAGTATGGCTGCCGATTGCCAGTAATACCCGAATCCCGAATCAAAATAGAGCATGGATTGTGCTATTTCCGTGAAATGACGGACAGGAAACAGGTAGGATGCGGCATGTACGGGAGGGTACATACTCGTCACTGGGAAAGTGACTCCGGAGAGTGTGGCACCGAGTGAACCGACCATGGATACAATACTGATGATATAAGCTATCCGTGGAAAAATAGAGAAGATGAACACGGCAAGTGCCTGTGTGGCAATAATAAAGAGTATTGTCATAAGGTTCATCATGAGCAGACTTCCATGGAAGGGGATGTGCAGTACACCGTATAGAATATAGTTAGCCAAAATACCGATTACGGAGAAGATGAAAGTATAAGGCAATAACTTCCCGACAACTGCTGTGAGGATATTTCCCCGCGCTGTTGTCAGCCACTCCTGTGCTGTATGGAACTTCAATTCACTACCTATGATATAAACCGTTATCAATAGAATAAGTATCTGGAACAAGACATAGAAGAAAGGCTGGCTCAGATAAATGGAGTAATCGAGGTCAGGGTTATAAAGAGGGTGCATACTGGATTGCACGGGTAGGAGAAATGTGGTGATTTGCTCCTGGCTGACTCCCAAAGAGACGGCTTCCATAGCAATGGGAGAGAGGGCGACAGGTGCCAGTGCCGTTTCAAAAGCTGCCATCAGTTCACTACCTACGGAAAGAAGGGCATAATGATAATAATAAGAGAGTGTGGCATCCATTCCTGTCGTAGCCCGTTGGGTAAAACCTGTGGGGATGGACAAGTAACCATAGATTTCTTTCCGTTGCACGGCTTGTCGGGCGGCTGTTTCATCGGTGAAGTGCCGGGTTACTTTGAAGGTTGGTACAGCGGAGATGTTTCGTACTATTTGCCGGGATGTGGCGGTGTTATCCTGGTCGACAATGCCGATAGGGATATTCTCCATTTGTCCGCTGCCGAAAATGGTTGCCATGAAGAACAGGCAGAACAGGGGCAGCACGAGACATACCCCGAAATAAAGTCGGCGGGAAGTCATGCGGCGAAGTTCGCGACAGAGTACGTTATATAATGGATGTTTCATCATTCACAAAGTTATTTCAATGATTACACATATTAATCATTTATGGTCAATAGCACTGACATGCCCGGACGCAATCCTTCTACTTTTTGGGTAGGACGGGCGTGTATCTCAAATGTCTGCATGTCATAGCTTCCTGTCTGTTTGGTTGATTTCCAGGTGGCAAAACTACCCAGCGGACTGATATAATAAATACGGAATTCCACATCTTTCTTGCCGATAGCCGGGACTTCCGCACGGAATGTACCGTCCATTTTGAATTGGGGCATCAGATCTTCGCGTATATTGAGTACAACATGTGCATCGTTCATAACGACCAGATTCATAATAGGAGTACCCGGTGCCACAAGCTCTCCGCGTTTAGGAAACAGGGTTGCAATCTGTCCGTCTTCCGGTGCTGTCAGGCGCGAATCGACAAGGAGGGCGGAAACTTCATCCACCGTGCTTCGCGCTGCGTCTACCATGCTTCGTGCCGATGCACGGTCCTCACTTTGCGCACCGTCTACTGCCATCTGATACTGTTCGTAGGCGGCACGTTCGGCGGCTTGTGCGGCACGGTACATGGCTTCTACTTCGTCCTTTCGTTGCGAGGTGACAACACTGTCTTTGTACAGTGTCAGGATGCGTTGGTAGGTTGTTTGCGCTAAGGTCAGGTCACTCTTGGTTTTATTCCAGAGTTGCCCGGCAGTGGCAATGATTTGTCGGCGGGTACCGGCATCGATTTTCTTATTCTGTTCCTGGGCAACTTGTTCCAGGGCATTTACTTGCCGGTATTTGGCTTCTATCGTCGGACTATTGATGACGACAAGTGTATCACCTGCCTTTACCCAGTCTCCTTCACGGACAAGGAATGAGTCTATACGTCCGGGAAGTTTACCGCTGATACGGATTTCGGTTGTTTCTATCTGTCCTTGGAGCACAAGGGGCTGATGACTCATGAGTAACATTCCCAAGAGAGAGACTAATATAGTGATTGCCAATATGATGACAAATGCGATGCTGATGCTTTTTTTTGATAGTTCCATAATTGTTATATTTTAATGAAGAATGAGGAATGAAGAATGAAGAATTACCTTGCCGCATGCTTGCATAGCGCAGCCAAATTCTTCATTCATCATTCTTAGTTCTTCATTCTTAGTTCTTCATTTAACAGCGTAGCTGCTGAATTGTTCCGGTGTACCACAAAGTGCCAACAGGTTCATTAGTGTTACATCATATTCATAATAGGCCGCCAGGCGGGCTACCTTAACGGTGGCAAGCATGGTTTCGGCATCTATTACCTCGGTACTGGTTGCCATGCCTTCAGCAAAGGATTTCTTACGAATTCGTACAAGCTCTTCACTCAGGGCAATGGTTGAGTTGAGTGCCTGCACATTATCCTGTGCCTTTTGCAATCCTGTGTACAGCTTGTCTATGCCTACTGAAAGGTCATCTTGCGCCTTATCTTTTCCCAAAGCAAGAGTTTGCTCGGTAATTTTCGACTGGCGGATACGTTTCTCCCTTGCCAGTCCGTCGAAAAGGTTCCAGGTGAAACCTACTCCGACAATCGTGCGTGGCACGAGGTTGCTCTGTATCCCATGGGCGTAAAGCGTCTGTTTGCCGAACAGGGCGATGTCAGGCAGATAGCCACTTTGGTCTATCCGTAATTGTTGTTTGGCAATGCTTTGTTGTAGTGACAACTGGTTCAGGATATAGTTGCCCGAACGCATAGTCTGCTGAAACTCCTCTTTTGCCGGGAGTGTGGAATTGATAAAGAGAGGAGACGTAGGCTCAATCTTGCAGGTATCCTCCTGATTGAGCAAGGTACGTAAAGCACTTTCCACGACTGTAACTTCTTTCTGTGCGGCTTCCAGTGCCCGCCAGGCTTCGTCCATATTCACTTGTGCAAAGAGGCGTCCGGCCTTGTCGATCATTCCGGCTGCTTCAAGTTTGAGGGCATTTTCATAATGCTGTTTCAAACCGTTATAAGTGTCCTGACGGACTGCTGCAACTTCCCTGGCGAGGCTGAGACCGTAATAGCTTTCTGCCAATAGGGTTCGTTGTGTGGCATCTGTCTGTGCACGGTTTTCCCGGGCAAGGTCAATCATCCGATTTCCGATTTTGCCTGCCCGTATACGCTTTCCACCGGAAAAGACCACCCACTCGGCTGTTAAGCCTACAGTAGTCAGATTGCGGGGAGCAAGAGGAAAAGCAAGAGTGTAGCTACCTATCTGATCCAGTATTCCGCTAATGAATTTATCGTCCGGCAGGATGCCGTGTACAAAATCCTTTGCCGGATCTGTGAATTGGGATAGGGGTTGTTTCACTTCTATCTTTTCGGACATGTGGACATACGTACCGGCTCCCTGTAGGCTCGGATACCACAAAGCATTCAGTTTATCCCGCTCTGTGCGGGCTGTTTCAATACCTTTATCCGCAATCTTCAGGCTTTGATTGCCTTTTTGCAGCATTTGTAGGGCGTCGTCGTAGCTGAGGGAGAGTTTCGTTTGCGCCGTCACAGATAGGCTCGCTCCCAACAGGACGATCAATAAAATATGTTTCATACGTCAAGTTGTTGGTTTAGGCTCGTTTATCTCAAACACTCGTTCGTTTCTATTGTTCAATGGTGGCATGAAAATGGAAGCTTCTTTTTGTTCGGATAATTACCAAGACCGTTGAATACCTATTCTACAGATCGTTGAATACCTATTCTACAGACCGTAGAATACCTATTGCCAAATACCTCGTAATTGGCGGCACCCATAAAGCTGCAAGCTACGTGCTACAAATGCCTTTCGGAATATAGCGCAGCCACTTGTAGCTCGTAGCTCGTAGCTCGTAACTTTTTCATGCAAGCATGAAAGTTCTACACTCGATTTGCATTATCTTTGCCCTCTCTAAAAAACATTTTCTTATGGAGAAACTTCATCCTATTATGTTTGCCGGTACCGGTAGTGATGTAGGCAAAAGCATCATTGCCGCGGCTTTCTGCCGTATTTTCCGTCAGGATGGCTATCATCCGGCACCATTTAAGGCACAGAATATGGCACTTAATTCCTATGCTACACCTGAAGGGCTGGAAATAGGTCGTGCCCAGGCTGTTCAGGCCGAAGCGGCAGGAGTCCCCTGCCATACGGATATGAATCCGTTGTTGCTGAAACCCTCTTCCGATCATACTTCACAAGTGGTACTTAACGGACGTCCCATCGGTAACCGCAGTGCCTATGAGTATTTCCGTGTTGAAGGCCGTGAAGAGTTGCGTCACGAGGTTTGTTCAGCTTTCGACCGTCTTGCCACCCGTTATAACCCCATTGTGATGGAAGGCGCCGGAAGTATTTCCGAGATAAACCTCCGGGATACGGATCTGGTAAACCTGCCCATGGCCCTGCATGCCGGAGCAGATGTGATCCTCGTAGGAGACATTGACCGGGGAGGAGTCTTTGCCAGCGTCTATGGTTCGTTAATGTTGCTGCGTCCTTACGAAAGGGAACGCATCAAAGGCATACTAATCAATAAATTTCGTGGGGATATCCGCCTGTTCGAATCCGGAGTAAAGATGCTTGAAGAACTTTGTGACATTCCCGTGGTAGGCGTTGTTCCTTATTATAAAGATATTTATATCGAAGAAGAAGATTCGCTGGCCCTTGCCACGAAATCCGTGCAGACAGAGCAGGGTAAAGTAAACGTAGCGGTTGTATTGCTGCGCCATCTCAGTAACTTTACCGATTTTAATGTGCTGGAACGCGATCCCCGGGTGCACCTTTTCTATACGAATAACGTAGATGAATTGGCGAAAGCCGATATCATCCTGTTACCCGGCAGTAAGAGCACCCTTGCCGATTTGCACGAATTGCGTCGTAATGGTGTGGCACAAGCCGTGATACGTGCCCATCGTGAAGGCGCCACCGTTATGGGCATTTGCGGCGGCTATCAGATTATGGGACAAGAAGTGTGTGATCCTGACCATGTGGAAGGAGAAATAGAACGTTTACCCGGTTTAGGACTTCTGCCTGTCAGTACACACATGACGGGAGAGAAGATTACCCGGCAAATAAGATTCCACCTTTCCCCTGTTGCAAGGGAAAACAGCCATTTGTCTACTGACGGAATGCAGGCAAATCTGGAAGGTTACGAAATTCACATGGGTACCACCGTTCCTGTTTATGATGCGCCGGTTTCCCCTCTGAATTTTCTGGAAGATGGCGGTGCAGACGGTTATTTCCTGGATCGTACCTGTATAGGAACCTATATCCACGGTATTCTTGACAATCCCTCATTCATCGACTTCCTTCTGGAACCTTTTGCCGACAAGATTGCCGATGCGGGAAAATCTTTCGATTATCATCAATTCAAAGAAGAACAATACAATAAACTGGCCGACCATGTGCGTAGTCATGTTGATCTGCCACTTATTTATAAAATACTGACAACTCATGATTGAAGGACACGGAGATGATTCCTATAAATTCGAGCGGCCTATAACGGTCAATTTCAGTTCCAATGTGTATAATCGTGTAGATTTATCCGGACTTCAGGCTCATTTGTGTAGCTGTATCAGCGGTATTTCTTCTTATCCGGAACCGGAACCTTATACTCTGGAAGGTCGTCTGGCAGAGAAGTATCACCTTACGGCCACCTCTGTTTGTGTGACGAATGGTGCTACAGAAGCTATTTATCTTATAGCACAAACTTTTCGTGGTACTAATACAGCCATTCTTCAACCTACATTCAGCGAGTATGCTGACGCTTGCCGCATGCATGGTCATCGGGTGACGTCACTCTATAAGCTTCCGACAGCAGAAGCCAATTATCTCTTACCGCCTGATATCCGTATGCTATGGCTTTGTAACCCTAACAATCCTACCGGTACGGTCATAGAGAAAACTTATCTGAAAGAATTGATTACCCGTAATCCGCAGGTTTGTTTTGTCATCGACCAGTCTTACGAGTTCTTTACTGTACAGCCTTTGTTTTCGCCGGATGAAGCAGTCAACTTTCCGAATGTCCTGCTGCTTCATTCCATGACGAAACGCTATGCTGTTCCGGGTTTACGACTGGGATATATAACTGCTGGCGAAGGTTTGCTCAGTCGTTTGCGTACTCATCGTATGCCTTGGTCTGTCAATCAGTTAGCTATTGAGGCCGGAATCTATCTGCTGGCTTACGACGTTCCTAATCCCTTGAATATTTCTGTTTATTTGCAGGAGACGGCTCGTTTACGTCATGCTTTGGAGAACTTGGGCGGTCTTGAGGTATGGGAGACGGAAACTCACTTTATGTTGGTTCGTCTTCGTATTGGCAAGGCTTCCGCTCTCAAGAATTACCTCGCCAATGAACACGGCATACTAATTCGCGATGCTTCCAATTTTGAAGGTCTGGATGAACATTTCTTTCGTATCGCTGCCCAGACAGCTGAGGAAAATGACCGGCTCGTACAGGCTATAGAACAATGGTTTGCGACTTATTGATAATACATATCTGTGCAGAAATAAGTTTTCACCACAGAGTAACACAGAGTATCACGGAGTTCTATTCTTTTGATTTCAAATTGATTAAACTCTGTGAGACCCTGCGTTACTCTGTGGTGAATTAATTCATAACCCGATAGAAAAGACTCCAATTATATGTTATCACAATGGAAAATATTCTTCTTATCTTAAACACCGTATTTGTCCTCAGCCTGCCCTTGCTTGCTGCCTGGTTGCTTGACCGCTGGCTGGGAGATCCGGCTTGGTTGCCTCATCCTGTAGTTGCATTCGGAAAGATGATTTCATTCTGCGAACATCTGTTGAATAAAGGTTCAAAACGAGGACTAAAAGGTGCTTTCGTAGCTATTGTTCTTGTTCTTGCCGTTTATTTTGCGGCATACTATCTATTTCACTGGATAGCGTCATTTTCTCCGGGATTACTTCTGGCGCTACAGATACTTACCATCTTTTTCTGTCTGGCAGGTACCACACTTATCCGTGAAGTTCGTATGGTATTCGAAGCTGTAGATCGTTCGTTGGAAGAAGGCAGGAAGCAGGTAGCTCGTATAGTCGGTCGTGATACTTCCGGACTTTCTGCACAGGAAGTACGTACGGCAGCACTTGAAACACTTGCAGAGAATCTGAGTGATGGAGTAATTGCTCCCCTATTTTGGTATATGTTATTAGGTATCCCCGGTATGCTTGCCTATAAGATGGTGAATACTCTGGATTCCATGATTGGCTATCGTAACGAGCGTTACTGTGCTTTCGGCTGTTTTGCCGCCCGCCTGGATGATGTCTCCAATTATATTCCTGCCCGTCTGACAGCTTTTCTCATGACACTTGCTTGTCTTCCCCGAGGCCGGTTTGGGACTCTGTTGAGATTCGTCGGAATATATGGCAGTCAACATGCCAGCCCGAATTCCGGTTATCCCGAGGCTGCTCTTGCCGGTATTCTGGATTGCCGTTTCGGAGGTCCGCACAATTATTTCGGTGAAGAAGTCTGGAAGCCTTACATCGGTAGCAATGATCGTCTTTTAACTACGGAAGACATGAAAGTAGCTGTTCGTATCAACCGCCGTGCCGAAGGAATAATGATCGTAATCCTGATAATAACTACTACTTTGGTCTCTTTTTTCATTTAGTCATTCACAATTTTTGGCTTTTTGGGAAATATTGAATATATTTGCCAGCGTATGCGGTGAATGGCAACACAAACACCACACAGCACGAAACAAACAAACTTCATGAGAAACTTACTGAAATATCTCGTTCTCCATATAGTATGCTTTGGATGCATTTTCCCATTATCAGCAGGGGAGGATAGCCTGGCAGAAGTCGAGCGTGCTACCATTCAAGATGAAGTGATATCTGCTTTTCACAACAGTATGGGCTTTGATTATCTGACAAAGGAAGAAAGCTCGGCTATCAATCTGGATAGTATCCTCAATTATCTGGAATCTACCAAGCAATATAATACGTACTTTGAACTGGAACGTATACTCATAAAATCATATCTTTTTCGTGGAGAAATACGCCTGGCCATTGATTGGAGTGAGCAGATGTATTCAAAAGCAAGTGCACTCTCGCATGCTTTGGGAACTGCTCTTGCACTGAATGCCATTAGTGAGGTGTATTCTTATACCGGACGAAACCAGGAAGCAGGGAGTGCTCATGTACAGGCATTAGAGATGTTCGATCAAATGTCCGGTGAGGGAATATATGTCCGGATGTTATTGTTGGAATTAGTAGAGCACAATCTTCGTATTCGTAATTTTACGGAGGCAGCGTATTTCATGGCCCGCCTGAACCGTTTTTCCGCAGATAGTCTCTCAGAGCAGGAACAAGCTGTCCGGCATATCTTCAATGCCTATTGTCAACTGTTTAAGGGTTCTGTGAAGACCGCTCGTCAACACTTGGATGAAGTGGAACCTTTGAGGGAAAAGCTGATTCCGGGTATTATGCAACATCTCTTGATAGCCGAGGCTATGTATTGGGAACGTACCGGTGAATATGAGAAATCTCTGACAACTTATGATGCTTTTTTACATACGGATTATGCTGAAATCAACAGCAGCTTGTACAAGGGAGTCCTGCAAGACAAGGCTGACCTGCTCGTGAAAATGGGGCGCAAGGAAGAAGCATATAAGCAATACGGTTTGGTGTTTTCATACATTAAATCGTCTTTTGAGAAAAATTATCCTAAAGAGATAGATCAGTTGACCACCCGCTTCCAAGCCGACCGGCTGACTTATCAGAACGAGCGTGACCGTTTGTTTTCCTATCGGCTTTATTTGGGAGGTATTGTTGTCTGCACACTTTTCCTGCTGCTTTTCCTGTATCTTAGCTGGAGGAAGATATTCCGTCTGAAAGAGTCAAAATGTTCACAGGAAAAAATGATACAGAAGGCAGAGCGTGCCATACAGAAAAAGAACATGTTCCTTTCCAATATGAGTCATGAAGTACGTACACCGCTCAATGCCATTGTCGGTTTTTCTGCCGTCCTGGCTTCGGAAGATGACTCTTTTGATGAGGATTCACGTAAGGAATTCTGTGAGATTATTAAAGTCAACTCCTTTCAACTTTTGAAACTGATTAATGATATTCTTGATTTTTCGGATTTCGAGAATGATAATATAACATTTAATATCCGGCCGTATGATGCCGTGAAACTCTGTAAGGAAGCTTCGGAAACTGTTAACGCTTCTCGTAAACTTGAGGTGGAATTACGTTTCGATACGGAACTTCCGGAGTTGATGATAGAAACAGACGATGCCCGTCTTCGTCAGGTTCTGATTAACTTGTTGGTGAATGCTACCAAGTTTACTAAAGAAGGATCTATTGTATTGAGGTTAGAGTTATCTGACCGCAATACTGCATTTTTTTCTGTAACCGATACCGGTTGCGGTATTCCACTTGAGAAACAGGGCTTGATTTTTGAACGTTTTGAAAAGCTGAACGACTTTGCACAGGGAAGTGGTCTGGGACTTTCCATATGCCAGTTGATTGTGACCTACATGAGAGGACGGATATGGGTAGACAGTAACTATACACAAGGTGCACGTTTCTGCTTTACGCATCCGTTAAAGTATAAAACTAAAGCGGAGGGGGCTGTATGATGAAGCACATACTAATTATATGGTTTTGTTTGCTGAATATGTATCCTTATGCGTTGTATGCAGAAGATGCCAATGCGCAGCAATATCAGGACAGTATTCTGAAAATAGCGCAGTCCATGCCGGGCACGCTTCCTAAGCTTACTTACTTGCGTGATATGGCTTACAGACATCAGTACGCTCCTTATAACAAAACTTTCTCAACCGCTTTATATCAGGAAGCGTGTATTCAGAAAAATATCATTTATGAGAATCTGGGTGCTTATTATCTGGCCTCTTGCTATGACAAATTACATGATGCGGACAGTTTGGCATATTGGGTGGATAAGCTGGAAAAATATGCTCCTGAAGTAGGTACATATGATTATTATCTGGAGCAGAAAGCTGCGATCAGCCGTGCCCTGGCTTCTAAAAGGCAGATAGAAAAGGCTGTATATGTGGCAAAAGAAACATTGGCAGAGTCCTTGGAACACAATAGTAATAATGGTGAGATAGCATCATACAATAGTTTAGGGTGTGCATACGGAGTATCCAGCAGAGTGGACGAAGCATTGAACATTTTTTTAAAAGCCTATCAACGTTTTACTCCCCGGACTAAGACCAGTTTGCGTGTGGATATTCTTTCGCGTATTGCTCAAGTGTATGGTAATACAGGAAGAGATAGCTTGAGGCGACCTTATGTTCAACAAATGGATGAGACCTTACAGGAAGTCATAACCCGTGAACCTGAGACACGGAAAAATTGGAGTAATTTTGAGATTGACTGCCAGATAAAGTATGTTCTCTTGTATATGAATAAGGGAACTTATCATATTGCTCTGGAGCATATAAATAAAGCAAAGGCATTATTGGAAGATCATGTAGATCCGGTTTTCTGGTTGAATGTCCAGCTTGTACAATTGCAATATTATGCCCGTACACAGGAGTATGACAAAAGTATTGCCCTGATAGATGAAGTGACACCGGTAGTATTGAATCATTATGTATCCACTTTTGCTACGCTTATTAATTATAAGGCGTCCACCCAGATTGACAAAGGTGATATTGACGGAGCTATCGAGACTAAACGTTACCTCATACGGACTCAGGACTCATTGGACAATGCTTTTTCTGCAAATCAGTTGCGGCAAATGAAGGAAATCTATCATATTAACGACCTTCTTCTGGAGAAGCAGAAAATAAAGGATACCAACTATAAACGCGGCTTCCTGTTTCTTATCACACTACTGGTACTGATACTCATTTTTTATCTTTATACACGTTATATATCGCGAAAAATCGCTGCAGCTGAAAAAGTGACGGTAAGTGCAGCCATGCAGGCAGAAGCGGATAACACCACTAAAGACCGTTTGCAGTCTGAAATCAGTCATGACATACGTACTCCGTTGAATGTGGTGGTAGGTTTTGCCGAACTGTTGACGGAATCAAAAGAACTCACTGCAGAAGCAAAAGTAGAATATGGCAAGATGATTCAGGAGAATGCGGAAAACCTATTGACGTATGTTAATAGTATTCTGGAACTTTCCCGCCTTGAATCCGGTAAGACACAATATGTGCAGGAAGAATGTGAATTGATAGAATTATGCCGGAAAGAGATTACCATTGCTGAACAGAGTGGCAACGGACGTGTAACAGTCCGTTTGAAAACGGATGTGGAAAATAAGATGATAAGTACGGATAAAAACAAGTTCTCTTCGTTATTGTCCAGCCTGCTGGTACCGTCAGAGAATGATGAAAATACATATAATATTGTTATTCGCATTAGGTACGATAAAGAGAAGAACATGTTATTCTTCAGAGTGACCGGTACCCCTTTGGCTAAGGCTCGCTTTGAAAACAAAACTGCACTGATTCGCCATGAGATCAATGCACATTTTGTTCATGCTTTCAATGGTACTTATAAAGTGCAGGAAGGTGCGGCAGAAGGGCCATTGGTTCTGTTTAGCATACAAGCTGCTAATCAAGTTTCAACTGAATGATTCCTCCATAGGGAGTCAAAGCACTGAATGCCTCTTCCAGTTTTATAGCTCCTGCATAAAGTTGGGCGCAAATCAATACGCCTCCATGTGCAAATATGGCTACTTTCTCATAATTCTTTTCTCTCAGTTCATCCAGAAAACTGGCGACACGTTGATACTGTATGGCGAATGATTCACCGTTTGTAGCAGGTACGTTTATGTAGTCGGCATACCATTCTTTCAGTCTAGGATCACTTATTTCATCAAAATTCTTCATTTCCCAATCCCCGAAGTTCATTTCCATAATTCGGTTGTCACGTTCGGCATCAGGATATCCGCAGTAGGTAGCAAGACGTACACAACGGGATAGCGGACTGGTATATACATAATCGAAATCTCTCCCTTTCGGACGGTAAGATTTTAGATTTCCGGATGTGACGGCAGCTTCTTGTTCGAAACTGTTTCGCAAAGGAACATCTGTTTGTCCGTAGCACACTCCGGGAGGGACATCTACTGAGGTATGTCTGATAAAAATAATTTCCATATAATTATTATTTTAAATAAACATTAATAAAATCCGGGTTACCGTATTTGATATATGCATACAGCAAGATTACTGCACCCAAATAGAATGAAAGCTCACAAAGCAGGAATGTAGCTCCGCAGCAATCTCCTGTATAACCTTGGAGACGACGTTTCATCAACCGATACAATAGACTGAATGTCAGAATCGGGCAGATCATGGCCGGCCAGAAATCTATCGGCAAAAATAATATAATAGGTAAAAATCCACAGATGAATCCTGTCAATAACTCTTTCCAGGTCATACGGTCATACACAACTTTCGCCTTGCTTTCTTCTTCTTTTCGTGCATAAGGTAAATAATTGATGATTTGTGAAGCACAGAATTTAGACCAGCAGTCGCCACAAATTACGAGAACACAAATCAGTTTCAAAGGTAGATTTTCCAAAAGTAAGAATAATAGCAAGAAATAGACTATTAATCCTATAACGCCATAACTTCCTATCTGGGAATCTTTCATAATGGCAAGTGTCCGTTCTTTGGTGGTTCCTCCACCAAAGCCATCAAAAAAATCAGCCAGTCCGTCTTCGTGCAGACAGCCTGTGATAAGCAATCGGGAGAGGATGGCAAGTACCCATGCGATGGAAATGGGAAGTATCTGAGCTGCTATCCACAGTATGCCGACCATAATACCACCCGTCAGCCATCCTGCTAATGGCCAGTATGGAACGATACGTTTAAAGTATTTAGCCGGAACTTCTTTGATTCTCCAAAATGGAAGCCGGGTGAAGAAGATGAATGCTGCGAGGACTTTCATACGTTTAGAAATACTTTGTTATAGAAGCATGTGCGAAGTTATCCATTTCATTAATCATACGTATAGCGGACTGCACAATGGGATATGCACAGATGGCACCTGTTCCTTCACCCAAACGCAGGCCTAAATTTAAAAGCGGTCTGGCTTCCATATTGTCGAGTAACAGTTTATGACCTGTTTCATCTCCACAATGTCCGAAAATAGCATAATGCAGTACTTCCGGATATAATTTGCTGGCAGCCAGAATACAGTTTGTCATAATGAATCCATCTACCATAATAACTATTCCAAGTTCGGCTGCCTGAAGCATAGCACCTACTGCCATCACCATTTCCAGACCTCCAAAATAGCGGATGATATCATGGGGAGAATGATCTCCTTTGTAGTTATCTAATGACTGTTTTAATACTTCATATTTATGACGGATACCAACATTATCCAGTCCGCTTCCCGCGCCTACACATTGTTCCAGAGGAATATTTGTAAAGCAAGTCATCCACAGGGATGAGGAAGATGTATTTCCAATACCCATTTCCCCGAAACTGAGTACATTGCTACCTTCTTTATGGCAATTGCGTACAACTTCTGCACCGCGCTCCAAGCATAGTTCCATTTCCTCTTCTGTCATAGCAGCTTCATGCAGATAATTTCGAGTACTTTTCCGCACTTTCATGTTGATGACACCTGTATCATAAGGTAAATCATAATCTACACCGGCATCTACTATTTTCAAGGTAAACCCATGCTGTCGGCAAAGAAAATTCACTCCGGCACCTCCATGTAAGAAGTTACTAATCTGTTGCCAGGTAACTTCTTTGGGCGAAAGGCTGACACCTTCGTCTACAATGCCATGATCAGCGGCAAAGATTATATTCTGTGGATGTTGCAGGGTAGGAGACAGAGTTTGTTGTATCCAGCCTATTTGCAAAGCCAGTTCTTCAAGAGTACCCAATGAACCTTTGGGTTTAGTCAGATTATTAATTTTTTCAATCAATGCTGGACGGATATTCTCGTCCGGACGTATTATCTTAAATGTTTTCATATGCAATATTTATAACTTTGAATCTTATCATCTTACCATTCTATCATCTTTCCCTTTCTCTATTTCACTTTCACCGGAATCCCCGATACCATCAACCATACTTCATCAGCGTGTTCGGCGATGTACTGGTTCATCCAGCCTTGCATATCTGTGAACTTACGCTGAATTTCATTTTCTGAAGTAGCCCCCATACCTATTTCATTGGTAACAAAGATGAAGGTAGCATCTTGCGCTGTAAAACGGTCGAATTCTTCTTTGGCAGCTGTCAGGGCACTATCTGTATCTGCATTTACATCAAAGAAGAAGTTTGTACACCATAAAGTAACGCAGTCTATCAGTACAGCCCGTCCGCTCAATCGATGACGGCTTAGCTCTTTTTCTTCCTCTATATTTGTCCATTCCGGTCCGCGTCTTTGTTGATGGCGGATTACGCGTTGTCGGAATTCTTCATCCCAAATACGTGCGGTAGCAAGGTAAACAGGAGTAGGAGAGAGACTTAGCGCCAGTTTTTCCGCATGGCTACTTTTACCGGAGCGTGCACCTCCGGTAATGAGTATGATTCGTTTCATATTTTTTTCACTTTAGTGGCTGTAAAAGTACATTTTTATTTTTGAATATAAAAAAACTTCTTTTACCTTTGCACCGTCTTTTTAAGAAAGCAATGCGGCAGTAGCTCAGTTGGTAGAGCATCAGCTTCCCAAGCTGAGGGTCGCGAGTTCGAGCCTCGTTTGCCGCTCTTTTGAAAGTTAAGCAGTTACGGTAAGTAGCTGCTTTTTTTATTATCGTTTATATAATTCGATTTGCCCCTGTTTGTGATTAATAGTATCTTTGCAGAAAACATTTTGTTATGACCTACGAACAAGCCCTTTCTTTTGTTGAACGTATTAAAGACATTGCCATTGGTGCACCACTTGACGGTAGAGTGATTCAATCTTTAGCCATTGGACCTACCGATTGGGAACAAATGAGTGATTTCTTAAATCTTCGTATTCAAAAGGGAGAAGAAACCGCTCTCATTGAATTCTCCCATTTTGGTAAGAGCCTTTCAGTTTATGGCATATCTGTTACTCATGTGGAAGGTAGTGTTCCGAACTGGGAAATGATTGTTCTTGATGACTGGGAGATGATTATTAGTAATTGAGTGTTTTGATGTTGATTCAAGCAAGTTGTTTTTATTATAAATATTGGGAGAAAACACGCAAATTTTCGTACTTTTGCCGACTATTTAATAGATACATCCGAAAAACTTTAAAAAACAAAATAAAATGGCAGTAGAATTAAAAGACCTGACCAAACGCAGCGAGAATTATTCGCAGTGGTATAATGAACTGGTGGTAAAGGCCGACCTGGCAGAACAGTCAGCTGTGCGTGGCTGTATGGTGATTAAACCTTACGGATACGCTATTTGGGAGAAAATACAGCGTCAACTCGACGATATGTTTAAGGAAACAGGGCATGTGAATGCTTACTTCCCATTGTTGATTCCGAAATCTTTCCTAAGTCGTGAGGCAGAACATGTGGAAGGTTTTGCAAAGGAATGTGCAGTCGTTACTCATCATCGCCTGAAAAATGCTCCTGACGGTAGCGGAGTTATTGTAGACCCGGAAGCCAAGTTGGAAGAAGAACTGATCATCCGCCCTACTTCAGAAACCATCATTTGGAATACTTATAAGAATTGGATTAATTCCTATCGTGACCTGCCTATCTTGTGTAACCAATGGGCCAACGTAATGCGTTGGGAAATGCGTACCCGCCTTTTCCTGCGTACTGCTGAATTTTTGTGGCAGGAAGGGCATACTGCACATGCTACCCGTGAGGAAGCTGAAGAAGAAGCTGTACGTATGCTGAATGTATATGCCGAGTTTGCCGAAAAATACATGGCAGTTCCCGTAGTGAAAGGTGTAAAATCGGCTAATGAGCGTTTTGCCGGTGCACTGGATACTTATACCATTGAGGCTATGATGCAGGATGGGAAAGCCTTGCAAAGTGGTACGTCTCACTTCCTTGGACAGAATTTCGCCAAGGCATTTGACGTGCAATTCGTGAATAAGGAAAACAAAATGGAATATGTTTGGGCTACTTCATGGGGGGTATCTACTCGCCTGATGGGTGCACTGATCATGACTCACTCTGATGATAACGGACTTGTACTGCCTCCGCATCTGGCTCCAATACAGGTGGTTATCGTGCCTATCTATAAGAACGCAGAGATGCTGCAGAAGATTAATGAGAAAGTAGCAGGCATTGTTGCTAAACTGAAGTCTATGGGTATTTCTGTTAAGTATGACAATGCTGATAACAAACGTCCGGGCTTCAAATTTGCTGATTATGAACTGAAAGGTGTGCCGGTACGTCTTGTTATGGGTGGTCGTGATTTGGAGAACAATACAATGGAAGTTATGCGTCGCGATACATTGGAGAAAGAAACTCTTTCTTGTGACGGCATCGAAGAATATGTAAAGAACCTGTTGGAAGAAATCCAGACTAACGTCTATCAGAAAGCCCTTAACTACCGTAACTCTCATATCACGAAAGTGGATAGTTATGATGAATTCAAGGAGAAGATTGAAGAAGGTGGATTTATTCTTGCTCACTGGGATGGTACTGTTGAAACAGAGGAGAAGATTAAAGAAGAAACAAAAGCAACTATCCGTTGTATTCCTTTCGAAACGTTCTTTGATGATGACAAAGAACCGGGTATCTGTATGGTGACAGGCAAACCTTCTGCTTGCCGTGTTTTATTTGCTCGTTCTTATTAGAATATAGGATATCTTAAGATCTAAAGTAAAGTAAAGGGCTGCACTTCGCACAAAGAAGATGCAGCCCTTGCTATTTTTACATCATTGTCATATCCTGTACATGTTTCCGTAACACTGAATCTCCATCTTTGCATCGTAATAAAAAAGAAAGGAGTTAGATATGAAACTGAATAGAAATGATTATGCTATTGAGGCAACTACCGATGGCGGCTATTACGCCTATTTGAAAAGTAATATCATGTGCAGTGCGTATGGTGAAACACCTGATGAAGCCTGCGAGAACCTTGGTAACATTGTTGACGACTTCGTCACAGATATGTACATGGTTGAAGAGTTTGTATAACATGTGTTCGATTCCATAAATTCTCTTGAGGTCATGTCCGCGTGAGCAGACATGACTTTGTGGCTATAGAGAAGGTTAAAAGAGTTGTGTCTTCAGTCCGAACGATAAGCTGAGATAATCTTTGGGCTTCAGATACTTGTTGGTGAATGCACTTACTACATACAGATCACAGGTACTTATTTCATAATAAAAAGTAACGGCTCTTGCTCCCAGACGCCAACGTGGGGGAATATTATAAGTCAGACGTTGTCCCAGGAATACATGAATGCGTACCTTGGATGAGAAGCCGTAATAACCTTTTGGATAACGTTCGGGCTCATGTGTCCAAAATTCACTGCCGAATACTGTATTGAAATACATGCCGCATGCAAGTGGTTCGACAGCGAATTCTTTTCCAAGAGCTATACTCCATGGCATATAGTTCTGTTTCAGAGTCATGGTAATTTTGGTACGTTTGGAGTCGTACTTGGGCAGAATACCGAAAAAGATATCCGTTTCCCATTGATTCCGTTTCCCATAATCCCATCCTGTACCCAGAGACAGCAATCCCATGTTACCGGCAAATTGCAGTTTAGTATGTGTTGGTATCAGGCTTTCCCAATGTTTCCGATAGCGATGGACCCGCTTATCATAACGGCTGGAGCGTTTATTGCTGATATCGGCACTGTCTATTTTTACTTTTTCTTTCTCCAGCCACACGGTATCATATTTTGTAATGATAACAGTATCTCTGAATACCCGGCGTGGCTCTATGGTTATTGTACTGGCTTCTTGTGCATAGCCGGTTGATGAGCATACAAGAAGGAAGCACGTCACTGCTTTAATAATAGACCACTTCACGCTCATATCCATTAGGGGTTACAGTAAATATATAATAGTTGCGGTGTTTCATGCAGTCGCTCATGTAGTACATCACGCCATCCTCAAAAAGATCCTCTTCGAATAAACGATGTTCATGGGCAGCTGTACAGAACAACAATCCGGGAAATTGCTTAATGGAATATTGAAAAGCCTGGGCTACATTATTGTTGAATTCAAAGCAAAACGGGCGTATATGCATAGAGAAGATAGTGCGGTCGTATTCGTCGCTGCGATCATCTAGCTGGGCATTGATGAATTCAAAATCAGGAATGGGGCGGGAGTAGTCGAATTCGATAGCATTGGTGTTCAGACAAATGAACTTTATGCGACCGGCTATGAAAGAGAAGTTTGGTTCACCGAATACGGCACGGAAAGTTTCTTCACCTGTACCGAGGCAGTCATGATTACCGATCAGACCGACATAGGGAACTTTCAGCTTATTCATAATATCACGTTGCCACAGGAACTCGTCTGTGACACCGAAGTCGCTGTAATCTCCACCATGGATGACAAAATCTATGTCATCCCGTTTATTAAGGTGGTTGACAAAGTCCAGAGTCTCATCATACCAACGCTGGGAGTCACCCATAGTGACAAAACGAATAGTTGCCTTATCCTTGCAATTGGCCTCTATCTTTTCTATATTACGATTATTTATATCTGTCTGACCACTGATACGGACATCATAAGGATGGTAATCTATCATATCGCAACCGCCCATAAACAGGCCGATAAGCGGAATGAACAGGAGTTTAGATAGTTTCATGTGTATGATATTAATATTATATATAATCTCTTCTATTGAAAACTGATCGCAAAGATAGAGTTTTCTTTTAGATAAATGATTGTCTTATTTTCCTTTTTTCTGTTCCTTCGTGCTGCACTAATTTCCAGGGGTGTCCATTTTTTAGACGAAGGTGTCTAATTATTAGACACTATTTGTATACGTTTAAAAAGATAAATTGTTGATAATGAATGAATCTTAAGTTTTGGCATGCTTTCTGCTTTTATATAAACAGAATATCATATCAGACTTTAATAATAAACATTATGATTGAAATTAATGACATCAGCAAAGTATTCCGTACGACGGAAGTAGAAACAGTAGCATTGAACCATGTGAACCTTGAAGTGAAAGAGGGAGAATTTGTGGCCATCATGGGACCGTCAGGTTGTGGTAAATCAACCCTGTTGAATATCCTGGGACTACTGGATAATCCGACGGAAGGTTCATATAAGCTTCTGGGACAGGAAGTTGGAGACCTGAAAGAAAAAGAACGTACCCGTGTACGGAAAGGTAAACTAGGCTTCGTATTCCAGAGCTTTAACCTGATAGACGAACTGAATGTATATGAAAACGTAGAGTTACCTTTGACGTATCTCGGCATTAAGGCTTCCGAACGTCGCCGGATGGTGGAAGATATATTGAAACGAATGAATATCAGCCATCGTGCCAAGCATTTCCCGCAACAGCTGTCCGGTGGTCAGCAGCAGCGTGTAGCTATTGCACGTGCTGTGGTAACTAATCCTAAATTAATACTTGCTGATGAGCCGACCGGTAATCTGGATTCTAAGAATGGTGCGGAAGTCATGAACCTGTTGACGGAATTGAATCGGGAGGGAACGACGATTATTATGGTAACACACTCTCAGCATGACGCTTCGTTTGCACACCGTACGATACATTTGTTTGATGGTAGCGTAGTGGCCAGCATTGCGGCACAAGGAGTATAAGTTTATAAAGAGATTGAACTATGAAACAACTATATTATGTCATACGTACCCTGTTGCGTGGGCGCGGTTCGAATATAATCAAAGTCATTTCCCTTGGACTGGGATTGACGATGAGTATTCTACTGTTTTCACGTGTGGCTTTTGAACAAAGCTACGACACTTGCTACGAGGACTATGATAATCTTTATCAGATATTTTCCATATTCTCGGCTGATGGTGAACAATTCGAACCGCAGAAAGCGAACTGCGGCCCGGTAGCGGGTGCCATTCTTGAAAATTTCCCTCAAGAGGTTGAATCCGCCACCAGTATTGCTTATTTTCTGGGTGCACCTTTATATAATGGCTCTGTTCGTTTCGATGCCAAAACTCTGCTGGCCGATTCGCTTTTCTTTCGTACCATGGGCATTGAGGTGCTGAGTGGAAATCCGGAAAAGGAGCTGATGCAGCCCGATGTCATTTTCTTGGCCGACCGACTGGCACGAAAGATATTTGGTGACGAAAATCCCATTGGGAAGGTATTAAATTATAATAAAGAAATGCAGTTCACCGTGAAGGGCACTTACGCTGACTTGCCGGCGAATGCTACGATGCGTCCCGAAGGTGTTGTGTCTATGCCTACGAGTTGGAATCGTGGTTGGGGTAACTATTCCTGGCGTGGAGGCGACAGCTATTATGAATACATCCGCTTTCGTCCCGGAGCCGACAAAGAAGTCGTGAACGCCCGTCTCGATGCCATGATTCAGAAGTACCGTCCGGAAGAAGACAAGAAGGCCTATGGATACACCGCTTTCGTGAAACCTATTCGTGACGTGTATCGTAACGAAGACCAAGTGAAGCGCATGGACACCATCATGAGCATTCTTGCCCTTGCAATTCTTTTTATTGCAGCGCTGAACTATGTACTGATATCTATCTCTTCGCTTACCTATCGTGCCAAAGCGGTGGGCGTTCATAAGTGCAGTGGTGCAAGCGGAGGCACAGTATTTTCTATGTTTCTGTTGGAGACGGGCATCATCATTGTGCTGGCTTTGATGTTGATGGCCTTGATATTGCTGAATTTTCAGGAGTTTATCGAAGATACCACTGCGGCTAAGTTAAGTGTACTTTTTGCACCGGATCGTATCTGGGTACCACTTGCCGTAGTGCTGGTTCTGTTCATTGTAGGTGGCGTGCTGCCGGGCAGATTATTTGCCCGGATACCCGTATCGCAGGTTTTCCGTCGCTATACAGAGGGTAAGAAAGGCTGGAAACGTCCGTTACTTTTTGTTCAGTTTGCAGGCGTAGCTTTCATATGCGGATTGATGTATGTGGTGATGGCGCAATACAATTATGTGAAGGATAAAGACATGGGCTACAATCCGCGCCGGGTAGCGGTGGGAAGTGCTTACTTTGGCAAAGCCGAGGAAAGCGAACCGGCGTTGCATTTCTTCCGTGGACTGTCTTATGTGGAAGAGGTATCTTGTGCTGTCAGTACCCCCATTTGGTCTTACAGTGGTTCGATGATTCAGAGTGAAAGTGGACAAGCGCTCTTCTCAACCCGCACCAGTCGTGCTCCCGAGGATTATTTTAAGATGATGGGCATGACCATAAAGGAAGGTCGTCCCGCACGTGCCACTGATGAATTAGTAGTGAATGAAGCATTTGTGGAACGGATGCGTTGGGGAGACAAAGCCCTGAACCACCCGCTGCGTATGGAAGGTGAAAATTATAAAGTAGTGGGTATATTGAAAGATTTTCATATCGGTTCCTTCTTCGAGCCGCAGGATGTCATCATCTTTGGCTACACACGTACTTTTGGTAATGCCGTTCACGTGCGTCTCAAGGAACCTTTTGCTGAGAATCTGCGTCGCCTGAACAAAGATGTCGCCGAGGCATATCCGGACAAAACAATAGATTTCGGCGGAATGGAGCAAGAGATATTGAATGAATACAATCCCGTGCGTGTGTTTAGCAACGCTACCATATTGGCGGCAGTGACCATGTTCTTTATCATGCTGATGGGGTTGATAGGTTACACCACAGACGAGGTGCGCCGTCGTTCAAAGGAAATTGCCATCCGCAAGGTGAACGGGGCGGAATCTACGGGCATACTGGAATTGCTCTCTAAAGATATACTTTACGTAGCCGGACCTGCCGTTATTATCGGCACGCTTGCTTCATGGTATGTCAATGGGATGTGGATGGAGCAGTTTGCTACACAAGTGCCGCTTACCTGGGTCGTATATGTATTGATTGCATTGGTCATTTTGATTATCATAGTCGCTTGCGTCATCTGGAAATCCTGGAAGATTGCGAATGAGAATCCGGTGAACAGTATCAAGAGCGAATAAAAGAATTAGGGTATGAAGCAAATCTATTATGTCATTCAAACGTTGCTGCACGGTCGTGGTTCCAATATCATCAAAGTTATTTCCCTTGGGTTGGCCCTGACAATGAGTATCCTGCTTTTCGCCCGTGTAGCATTTGAGAAGAGTTGTAATACCTGCTACAAGGACTATGACCAACTCTATCAGGTGCTTTCCGTCTGGACTGTGGATGGAGAACGTGACAACGAACCCAACGAGATGAACTTACCGGTAGTTGCAGGATTCATTCTTGAGAATTTTCCGGATGAAGTGGAATCTGCCGTTAATGTCTGCAAGTACATGGTTTTCGGTCCGTTGTACAATGGTAGTGTACGTTTCAGTGACTATAAGATAATGGCTGATTCTCTTTTCTTCCGTACCATGGGGATTGAGGTGCTGACGGGAGATGCCGTACAGGAGTTGCAACAGAAAGATGTTGTCTTCCTCAGTGACCGCTTGGCCCGGAAAATGTTCGGTGATGAAAATCCCATCGGGAAAGTGATAAATTATGATAAACAGATACAACTGACAGTGAAGGGCATATACGCAGCCTTACCGGAAAACGCAACCATGAATCCTGAAGCTGTCATCTCCATAGCTACGGGATGGAGTCGTGAGTGGGCGGAAAATACCTGGCTGGGCGGAGACTCTTACTTCCAGTATATCCGCCTGCGCCCGGGCGTGAAAATAGATGTTGAGAAGTTCAATGCCCGTCTGGATGCCGCTATCCAGAATTATATTCCACAAGAAGAAAAAGAGAGTGTGGGATATACGGCTGTGATACAGCCTATTCGTGAGGTATATCTCAATAGCGATACGGTAAAGAGCATGATTTCTATCATGAGCCTTCTTGGTTTTGCCATTCTCTTTATAGCTGCGCTGAACTATGTTCTCATCTCTGTTTCTTCGCTTTCCTATCGTGCTAAAGCTGTGGGGGTACATAAATGTAATGGTGCTTCGGGTGGTTCGGTTTTCGGTATGTTCTTGTTGGAAACAGGTATCATTATTTTACTGTCGATAGGAGTGATGGTGCTGCTGTTGCTCAACTTCCGTGAAATGATAGAAGAGACTATGGAAGTTCAGCTAACCTCCCTTTTTGTACCGGGGCGCATTTGGGTGCCGATGCTGGTGGTGCTTGTGTTATTCGTCATAGGTGGTGTATTGCCCGGACGAATGTTTGCCCGTATACCGGTATCTCAAGTATTCCGTCGATACACCGAAGGTAAGAAGGGCTGGAAACGTCCTCTACTTTTTATTCAGTTCATGGGAGTAGCCTTCATCTGTGGACTGATGTGTGTGGTGATGGCACAATATCATTATGTGCTGAATAAGGAGACAGGTTACAGTGCAAAGCATGTGGCTGTTGGCGATCTACAGTTTGCCGATGATGCGGAACGGGATGTAGCCCGTCAGTTTTTCCGTGGTTTGCCTTATGTAGAAGTTGTCGAATCGGCAAGCTATCCGCCATGTATCGGAATGAGTGGCATGATGATACTGAATGAAAGCGGTAAATCTATCTTTTCGTCACGCTATTGCGTAGAAACCGAAGGCTATCCGCAAATGATGGGAATGGCATTGAAAGAAGGGCGCATGGCGCGTGAACGTAATGAGGCAGTGGTGAATGAGACCTTTGCCCGGATAATGCGTTGGGGAGATGAAATCCTGGGGCGTGTGGTACACAATGGTCATACCAGCCTTGGCGACCTCAAGGTAGTGGGAGTGTTGAAAGACTTTCATACAGCTTCTTTCTATGTTCCGCAACAACCGCTTATTGTCCGGTGTGGTAAGTTTGGCAATAGCATTCATATTCGCCTGAAAGAGCCTTTTGTCGAGAACCTGAGTAAACTGAACAGTCAGGCGTCCGAAGCCTTTCCGGGTAAAACCGTTGATTTTTATCCGTTGGAACAGGAGATGCAGGAGGCGTATAGCATTGTACGTGTCTTCCGTGATGCCACCATATTGGCAGCCGTCGTGATGCTTTTTGTAATGCTGATGGGATTGATAGGTTACACTACCGACGAAGTGCGCCGCCGTTCCAAAGAAATTGCTATCCGTAAGGTGAATGGTGCCGAAGCGTCGACTATACTGGAATTGTTGTCGCGTGACGTACTTTATGTGGCAGGACCGGCAGTCATCATCGGTGTCGTAAGCTCGTGGTATGTCAACAGGATATGGATGGACCTTTTTGCGGTGCAGGTACCATTGGGCTGGCCTGTATATGTATTGATTGCGATTGCCAATCTGGCGATAATCACAGCATGCGTCATCTGGAAAGCCTGGTATATTGCCAATGAGAATCCGGTGGAAAGTATTAAGAGTGAATAAATAAGGAAATAGAAAGATATGAGACAAATTTATTATACCATTCAGATTTTGCTTCGTGGACGGGGCAGTAATTTCATTAAACTGATGTCTTTGACACTGGGCTTGCTGATAGGTATCCTGCTTTTCTCACAGATAGCTTATGAGCTGAGTTATGAGAATTTTTATAAAGACCCGGAGCGTGTGGCCTTGATGCGCTGTCGACGAGTGAAGGACGGTGTTCCCGATAAAGAATATGATTACAGCACTTTTCGTCCTGCTGCTGCCGACCTTTGGGAAGCGTTGCCCGACTTGATAGAGTCAGCCAGCCTTTCAGTCAACTTCTATCAGCCCGATTTTTATATCGATGACAAAAAGCTGGACAATGTGCATCCTATGTTTGCGGATACACTCTTCTTCCACACTATCGGACTTGATGTGCTGCGTGGTGACCCGAAGGAATTGGGTACTCCCTTGTATGCTTTTCTTTCAGAGGACAAGGCACGTGAACTTTTCGGTGATGAAGATCCGGTGGGGAAGACACTTTCCATGGGTAAAATGATGGATATCACTGTGCGGGGTATCTATCAGAAGATGCCTGGAAATACGGTTTTCCAACATAATATTGTGATTTCGTTGTCCACTCTTGAAGAGCATATCTTTGGTCGTGGTAACTGGAAATCCAATGACATCTACAATGTACTTTTCCGTCTGAAAACTCCCGATGGTGTAGTAGCCATGAATGATCGTATTCAAAAGGCCGTAGAGCGTTATACAGAAACGAAAGAAGGTACGGACGTTATGGAGTTCAGTGTGCTGCCTTTGCCCGATATTTATCTTAGCACTCCCGACACCGTACGCCGGTTGGTTATCCTGGGAGTACTGGGCTTTTCCATCTTTTTTGTTTCCATTATGAACTATGTGTTGGCGGCAGTGGCTTCATTCAGTCGGCGTGCCAAAGCGGTGGGAGTACATAAATGTTGTGGTGCCGACGGGGCGCATGTATTGGGAATGTTTATGTGGGAAACAGGGCTACTGGTGCTTGCTTCCATTGTTGCTTGCCTGGCGTTGATGTATCTTTTCCGTGAAGGAATAGAAGACTTGTTGCACGTCAGCCTCATGGAACTCTTTACCTGGCATAACTTGTGGGTGCCGGGACTGACGGTATTGTTGCTGTTTTTTGTGGCAGGTATTCTGCCCGGCAGGATGTTTGCCACGATTCCCGTAACGCAGATTTTCCGCCGTTACACTGACAGTAAACGTTCCTGGAAACGAGGTTTGTTGTTTGTGCAATTCATTGGTGTGGCATTTATTCTGGGTATGCTGATTACTACTATCTGGCAATATCAAGACCTCATGACACGTGATATAGGATTTAGAACAGAAAGATTGGCAATAGGGCAATATCGCATGGAAGACCCGCAGGGGGTGGAAGATGCTATTCGCCGTCAACCTTATGTGGAATCGGTGGCCCGCAATAGTAATTCGCTGATTGCGCATTATAGTACGACGGGACTGACGGATATTCAAGGGAATTTTCTTTGTCCGTTGCACTTCCAGAATGTTACGAAGGACTTTCCGCAAATAGTAGGTTTGAAGCTGGTGGAAGGTTCCTGGCCGAAACATATCGGTGAAGCTCTTATCGGCCGGAAGGTGGTGGAGACTATGAAGTGGGGTGATAAGGCTTTGGGACAACGTTTGCCCGTCAATGCGCAGTGGTTGGGGCTTGACAGTCAACCCACAGTAGTCGGCATTATAGAGGATGTGCGCAACATGGGGTTCTTTATGGAACAGACCTGTACGGCTTTCATCCTTTCCGATTCCCGTAACTATGCTTTCAATGTTCGATTGAAAGAGCCTTTGGACGAGAACCTTGTCCGACTGAATGCTTTTGTAAAAGAAGCGTATCCGAAAGCGGCTTTGGAATTTACGACCTATGCGGATATCCAACGCCAAAACTACAGTGATGTATATCGCTTTCGTAACACCGTCTGGGTTACTTCTCTTTGTATTTTCTTTATTGTGCTCATGGGGCTTGTGGGTTATGTAAGCGATGAAACTCAACGTCGTTCCAAGGAGATTGCCATCCGTAAGGTGAATGGCGCCGAAGCTCCTTCTATCCTTAATTTGCTGGCGATGGATATATTGAAGGTGGCTGTCGGTGCGGTGGTTATTGGTACGGGTTTTGCCTGGTATGTTTCCGGTGTCTGGCTGGAACAGTTTGCCGATAGTACCTTGCCTTCATTCGTCTGGTTCGTCCTGTTGGCATTGGTTTTACTATCACTCATTGTGCTTTTGGTGGTTCTGAAGGCTTGGAGTATAGCTAATGAAAACCCTGTACAGAGTATTAAGAGCGAATAAGCCCATTTGATTGCTTTAACCTTGCCTACAGATATCTGTGGGGCAGAATAAAAAGGGTGTAGCCTTTTAGGCCGGATGGCTACACCCTTTGATAAGGATGGTGTAGCCCTTTGGTACTTAGGGCTACACCCTTTTTGGTTGAAGGTTATACCTTCTGTTTGAGTGATACAAATTACTTACGCGATACTCTCTTTGTTTTTCTTTCGAATATACGTCCATAACACTGCAAGTGCCGTTAGGAAAGCGAAAAAGTCAGCCACCGGCATACTGGTCCAGATACCATCCAATCCTATAAAGCGGGGGAAGAAGATCAGACCGGGAAGTAAATATAAGAGTTGCCGGGTAAGTGAAAGGAAAATACTGATTTTAGCCTTTCCGATACTCTGGAAGAAGTTACCGATAACAATCTGCGCACCCACCAACGGGAACATCAGCACGCAAATGCGAACACCGCGTGAAGCAATGTCAATCAGTTCCTGATCGTTTGTGAAGATAGCGGACACTGCATACGGGAAAAGCTCGCAAATGAGGAAACCACTGCTCGTGATGCACACACCGGTCAGAATACTCAGTTTCAAGGTTTGCTTCACACGGTCATGCTTCTGTGCCCCGAAATTATATCCCACAATAGGCTGCATACCCATGGTTAATCCTAATACAATCATTATATAGAGAGTGAGCAGGCGATTGATGATGCCGTAAGCTCCGATGGCCATATCACCTCCGTGGCGTTGCAGAGAGTTGTTGATGATAATCACAATGACACAGGCGCACACATTCATCAAGAAAGGCGACATTCCGATCGAAAAAATACTGCTGATGATGCGCTTCTTTAGTTTCCAGAAGTCCGGGCGGAAGCGCACAAAGCTGTCTTTATCAAGGAAATGTTTCACTACCCATACCATACCGATAAACTGCGAAATAACGGTCGCCGTGGCAGCTCCGCGAATACCCCAGTCAAAATGGAAGATAAAGATAGGAGCAAGGATGATGTTACAAACCACGGTTACCATGGAAGTCAACATTGCCTTTTTAGGATATCCCGTAGCACGCATGATATTGTTCAGTCCGATCATCGTGTAAGTAATGGGTGTTCCTGCAAGAATAATTTGCATGAAATCCCGGGCATAGGGCAGTGTATCCTGGCTGGCACCGAAGAACCTTAATATTTCATCCAGAAACAAAAAGGCGAGTCCGCCGAAAACAACAGCATTGATCAGACAAAACATCAGCGTATTTCCCAATACCTCGGTAGCTCCATCCAAATCTTTCTGCCCCAAACGGATGGATGAGATTGTAGATCCACCTGCCGACACCAATGTACAGAATGCTACCACAAGATTCATCAGCGGAAAAGTAATGGCCAATCCGGCAATACCCATCGCACCTACACCGTGACCGATGAAAATGCTGTCGATGATGTTGTACAGTGAAGTAATCGTCATACCGATGATGGCGGGTATAGAATATTGTAGCAGCAGTTTACCTATACGTTCGGTGCCTAATATGTGAGGGTTATTATCCATAACTATTAATCTAAAGAAAGTAATGAATCCGCGTTCGTCCGCTCCGGTCCGTGCCGTCCGCGTATCTGTATTTGCAGCAAAGTTACTCATTTATTTGCTCTGTTCAAGGATTATTCAGACCTTTGTATCGTAATTGATAAGGTATTAACATAATAAGGTAAAAGGAAGTTTATATGACTGAAACAAAAAACATCGCCGTTCTTTTCGATTTTGATGGTGTCGTTGTCGACACAGAGACGCAGTACAGCATCTTCTGGCACAAGATGGGAGTAGATTACTTGGGTATGGAAGACCTTGAAAGTCGCGTAAAGGGACAAACTTTGGCGTACATCTATGACACCTTTTTTCCCGGTATGATTAAAGAACAGGAAGAAATTACCGCCGGCCTCGACCGCTTTGAGCAGGAAATGACATTCGAATTTATTCCCGGTGTAGAATCCTTTATTGCCGATCTCCGTCGCAATGGTGTAAAGATGGCTGTAGTCACCAGTTCCAATGATAAAAAGATGGAAGCTGTATATCGTGCTAAACCCGAAATCAAAACTATGTTCGACCGTATTCTCACGGCTGAAATGTTCACTGCTTCCAAACCTGCACCGGATTGCTTCCTGCTTGGCATGAAAGTCTTTGGCACTACACCGGAAACAACTTATGTTTTCGAAGACTCTTTCAACGGACTGAAAGCGGGCATGGCTTCCGGAGCTACAGTAATCGGTCTGGCTACTACCAATTCACGCGAAGAAATTGCTCCGTTGTGTCATTATATCATTGATGACTTCAAAGGTATGGATTATGAGAAACTGCTGACTATTTAGTCAGCAGTTCATTGCATCTATTTATCAATTCAGCTTTCCTGCTGGGAGAAAGTGCTTTCATGTCTGTAACATTTCCGTCCTTATCTATTAATATATAGGTAGGGAAACTATTGATAGAGAATTTTTGTTCCAGCATTTGCTGTTGCTTCTGAGGGAGGTTGTAGTGCACTATGTTAGGACCGGTTAAGCGGAATTCTTTGATGCAATTTTTCCAGGTTGCTTCGGGAGAGTTGCTGGCAAAGTACATAAAGATCACATCCTTATTCTGCATTTCATCCTTTATCGATGCAACCAATTGCATTTCTCTTTTGCACGGACTGCACCAAGTTCCCCATATATCTACATAAATGACTTTTCCTTTGTAGGGGGCAATCAATGTATGCCATAGTTCGTCGGCATCGTTGCTATCTTTCAAATGAGCGGTTTCCTTCAAACTTTCCGGGTAGTTCATCTCTTGCTTACTGAGTGCGATGTATGTTTTCTGTCGATCCATTATTGTACTCCTGAACTCTTTATGGGTGACAAGTTGCTTGAAGTATTCCAGAATATTTTCGTCCAGTTCCTTTCTGTTGTATTCCATGTTGTTATAGAAAGTTTTGGTAGCTATCCATTCTTTTAATATTGGGGAAGCTTCTATCTGTTCGAAACAAATAAGTTGCTCGTCTATTCTCTTTTTGTCCATTAAAAAGGGTATCAGGGATTGATATTGCTGACACAAATGGAGTATACTGCTGTCGTTCAGTAATTCGTTGGTGCGTAGCATTCCTTCTTTGTAGGGCAAGGCTAATGAATCTATTTCTAAAGAATCTTTTCCATAATGTCTTCCCAATATACTGAGGTCTATGGCATGTTCATATGCCAGAAGATCTTCCTTTTGCTGTTTATTCAGGGAGTGAATTTGTTTCTGGTCCAGATAACGGAGCACTTCAATATTGCTGAGGGTGATAGCTGTGGAAAACATACTATTATAGTAACCCAGATAGTCCCTTAGAAAAGAACTGATATTTCGCTGTAATGTATAAGGTTGTGGTAAACGGTTATACAGACTGTCTACATAGTCTGTATAAGGCTTATCAAAGAATTCCTTATTAAATCCCCTTCTCAGTGCGAAACGTCTTTGCATGAGGTAGGAGGCCAGATCCATTGTGTAGTCGGATTGTATATATTGCATGAATCTGTCTGAAAGCGATGGATACTTGTCTGTGTATCCCTTCAATATATTTACTTTCGTCTTGTAGATATCCTCCAGTTTCTGCATAAATTCCTCATGGCTCATCGTTTTGTCGTAATAAGGAACATATATACTATATTCTTTATTGGGTGGATACAAGGCATAGTTTCTTAATTCCGTATGTAAGCGGGCGTTTTTTCCCATGAATTGAGTTCGGTTGGTGGCATAATCATGGTATAGGAATATCTTTTCACCAGGTTCTACTACATCATAGATATTAATTCCCTCTTTTCCCCAGTCCAGAAAAACGGAGGTTGTATTTATGACAGGGAAAGTGATGCTGAAACATCCTAGTGAATCTATATCCGCATAATATGTATCCTCTTCATCAGTGTAGAAATTGGGCACACTGATAGGAAAAGGTGAAGTTCGCTCCGTATGTTGCAGATATCCAATGAGGGTGACAGAGTCTGTGTAGTAGCCATTGTCTGTAAATGTGCGGTGGTCTTTGCACTTAAATTCCGGTTGCACGGAGTGCCGGGTTAACTTCAATTGCCGTTTATCAGGAAGTATGGCGGTGCAAATACTGTCTTGCTTATTGTCGAATTTAAGTTTAATCATTCTACTCTCATTCCCTTTTCCAAGCGTAATCTCCGCTTTTCCTTTTCGTATATTCATAGATTGATACAACCAAATATCATCTTCGTATATGGCGAAGTTTTCAAAGAAACCTAACAACCATTCCTGAGTGTCCGGGTTATACCAACATCCGTGAATTGTTTGCTGAACGGGTGAGTTGCTGACTTGTGCTTGTGCTTCTGGCTTTATAGCCAGCATGAAAATGCATGTGAGCAGAGTAAAGAGGTTTTTCATGGTATATCTTTGTATGTGAATTGTATAATGGAACAAATGTATGTAAAAATATTGAATAAGTGATTCGCCTGCATTTAAAACTTTATCATAATTTTATGAGGTTATTAATTTAAAGTTATACCTTTGCGCCCGAATTTTGAGAAATAATAACTCATAACTAATAACTTATAACTAAAGAATTATGGCTGGTTATATTTCAGATGACACTCGAAAAGTGACTACTCATCGCCTTGTAGAGATGAAGCAGAGAGGCGAAAAGATATCTATGTTGACGTCTTACGACTATACTATGGCGCAGATTGTGGACGGTGCAGGCATGGATGTAATCCTGGTAGGCGACTCTGCCAGTAATGTGATGGCAGGTAATGTGACTACACTTCCAATCACTCTCGATCAGATGATATATCATGCAAAATCCGTAGTTCGTGGTGTGAAACGTGCTATGGTGGTGGTGGATATGCCTTTCGGATCTTACCAAGGTAATGAGATGGAAGGTCTTGCTTCGGCTATCCGGATTATGAAAGAGAGCCATGCGGACGCTCTGAAACTGGAAGGTGGCGAAGAAATTATAGGTACGGTGAAACGTATTCTCAGTGCCGGTATTCCTATAATGGGACATCTCGGGCTGATGCCGCAATCTATCAATAAATACGGTACTTATACGGTTCGTGCGAAAGATGATACGGAAGCTGAGAAACTGATAAGTGACGCTCACATGCTGGAAGAAGCCGGCTGTTTTGCCATTGTATTGGAGAAAATACCTGCCGCTCTGGCCGAACGTGTGGCAAGTGAACTGACCATTCCTATTATCGGTATCGGTGCCGGTGGTGGAGTAGATGGCCAGGTGTTGGTGATTCAGGATATGCTGGGAATGAACAATGGTTTCCGTCCTCGTTTCCTGCGTCGTTATGCCGATCTGCATACAGTGATGACTGATGCTATCAGCCGTTATGTATCTGATGTCAAGAACTTAGATTTCCCGAATGAGAAAGAGCAATATTGATAATCTTTGGTCACTGGGCTTTATGAGGATGTGCTTTGCCAATTTCCTGCTTTTCGCATCCATCTACATGCTTTTCCCGGTGCTTCCCTCAGTGATGATGTCCAGGTTGGGCATTTCCACAGGGCAGGCCGGCAGCATGTTTCTGGTATTTATGGCGGCAATGTTCCTGGTGGGGCCGTTCCATGCATATCTGGGAGATGAGTATAAGCGGAAACGCGTACTTGTCTATTCCATATTTGTGATGTTGGGAACGACTTTAGGCTATATTTTTGTCGATACTTTTCCGAGGTTGCTGATGCTTGTTGCTGTGCAGGGCGGAGCATTCGGATTGGCTACGACGGCAGGCATTACGGTGGCCATCGATATCACTACTGCTTCGCGCCGTAGTGCCGGAAATCTGGGCTTTGCACTGGCAGGCCGTTTAGGTATGCTGGTAGGAGTGGGAGCGGGAATATGGATGTTCCAGCTCAAAGGTTTCAGCATGACGGCATATTTTTCTATATTATGCAGTATATTCAGCATTTTATTTGCATTGCGGGTATATGTAGCTTTTCGTGCACCGATAGGAGTGGGGCATTGCAATTTTGACCGCTTCTTGTTGTTGCGGGGTTGGCTTCCCGCCCTCAATCTGGTACTGATTGCTTTTATTCCCGGAATTGCATTATTGTTAATCAAACAAGGGGATTATGCTGCACTGTTTTTTCTCGTTGTTCTGGTAGTGCTTACGATACCTTTTACGAAGATATTTATTAAGCTCTCGCAACATTGTCAGCGGGGAACGGCGAATACAACTTGCCATTTGGCCATGGAAGCCGGTATTTTGATTGGGCTTGCAGTTTGTTGTTTCCTATCGGATCATGGAGAAATGTATTCCGAATTAGCAAATGGAACCGGTATTGCAGATATTTATCTATATACTGATTTTCAGTTGATTTATAAGGTGATTGGTATTGGAATCCTGGTAACCTTGGCTTTCTTCTTTTTGCTGACGTATCCTTATTATAAGAGGAAAAAAGTAAGATAATTAGCAGGCGCAGATCACGCAGATTTATATCAGGAAAAGAATCTGTGTAATCTGCGCCTGAGTATTTATAAATACGGGAGAAAAATAATGATCCCGATAATTGCCGCCGCAACAGCGCACACCAGCACTGCTCCGGCGGCAATGTCTTTTACCTGCCCTGCAATGGGGTGACGCTCGGGAGAAACCAGATCCACTAATTTTTCAATGGCTGTATTGAATAGTTCCGCGGCTATTACCACGCCAATACACAAGATAATGACTATCCATTCCGTACGTGTTATGCCAAAGAAAAAACCGGCAGCTATCACTACTGCTGTAGTAATGAGATGAAAACTTAAGTTCTGCTCTTTCCCTACACATTGCCGGATACCTTTCCAGGCATATCCGAAACTGCGGATCTGTTTTTTAAAATCGTATTTCATATTAATAATGACATGTTATGAGCTATAGGTTAACTGCTTTGGATATTACTACTTGTCATTGGTAGCTCGTAGCTAACTCAGCTTCTTGAAACTTGTTTCACTCCCTTCACCGTCCTCAGCTTCTTGAGCAGTGTCTCCAGTCGTCCGGTATCACCTATCATAATCGTCATCGTTCCGGAGAATAAACCATCATGAGAGTCAATGCCGATAGAGCGCAATGAGATATCATTTTCTTTGGATATGATCGAAGTGATATTTGTAACAATGCCTATATCGTCATGTCCCACGACGCGCAGCGTAATCGGATACTGCGTACCTTGCGATTTACCGGCCCAGCGCGCTTTTACAATCCGGTATCCGAATCGTTCACGTAACTGGGTGGCGTTAGGGCAGTCACTACGATGTATCTTGATGCCGCCGGTCACACTAACAAAACCGAAAACATCATCTCCATAAATCGGACTACAGCAGCGTGCCAGCTTGAAGTCCAGTCCTTTCAGATCCTGATCAATTACCAGTACATCCTCTTTCGAACGGGTGATTTCGTCGTTCTGTGTCTGTTGCAGATTATATCCCTCAGCGCTGCGGTATGTGATGTCGTCATGCGTATCACTTTCCCTCCTCTGCTGTTCCAGATATTTATCGATGATTTCATTTACATCCAGTGTTTCATCTGCGATGCTTTGATAAAAGTCTGTCACTGTCTTGAAGCCGAGACGTTTGATTAGGCGCATCATTACGGCTTCATCATATTCTATTTTCCGGTTCTTGAATTTACGCTCTATCGTTTCTTTGGCAAAGGCATGCTGGCGGGCAACCATCTCCTTCAATGCTTGGCGTATCTTGGTACGTGCCTTGGAGCTGGTTACAATATTCAGCCAATCCTGTTTGGGTGTCTGTGTATTCGATGTCATAATTTCCACCTGATCACCACTATTCAGCACTTGCCGCAATTGGGCATTCTTACCGTTTACTTTTGCACCGATACACTTACATCCTAATTTGCTATGGATGTGGAAGGCAAAATCCAGTACCGTAGCTCCCTTGCCTAACTTGAACAGATCGCCTTTCGGAGTGAATACGAAGACCTCATCCTCGTATAAATCCAGTTTGAACTGGTCCATAGCTTCCAGCCCGTTACTATCCGAGTTTTCTAATGCTTCACGGACAGTGGTCAGCCATTCATCCAATCCCGTTTCTCCTTTTACACCTTTGTAACGCCAGTGAGCGGCGAGTCCCCGTTCGGCGATATCGTCCATGCGTTCGGTACGTATCTGTACTTCCACCCATTTGCCTTCGGGACCCATTACAGTGATGTGTAATGACTCGTAACCGTTGCTTTTGGGTACAGATAGCCAGTCACGCAAGCGCTTCGGGTTAGGTTGGTACATATCTGTTACAATGGAGTATGCTTGCCAGCATTCCTGCTTTTCTTTATCTACAGGTGAATCCAGGATAATGCGGATGGCGAACAAGTCATATACCCCTTCGAACGGACATTTCTGTTTCTTCATCTTCTGATAGATGGAGTGAATGGACTTTGTACGTCCTTTGATGTGGAAATGCAATCCGGCCTCCTCCAGTTTCTTCTGCATCGGAGCGATGAAGGCGGCAATATACTTGTCACGGGATGCTTTTGTTTCGTTCAGCTTATCCTTGATGTGATAGTAAACCTCTTTCTCCGTATATTTCAGTGAAAGGTCTTCCAGTTCCGATTTCAGCTTATATAAACCCAGTTTGTGGGCGAGGGGAGCGTACAGGTAGGCCGCTTCATTTGCCACTTGCCGACGGGCTTCGTCATTCCTGCTGTCTTTGATTTGCCGCATGATGTTCACGCGGTCTGCAATCATAATCAGGATCACACGCATATCTTCCGCAAACGAGAGCAACAGGTTGCGGAAGTTTTCCGATTCGATAGTCGGGCTTTTGGAGTAAAGCTCATTTACGCGGATGAGTCCGCGGATGATACCTGCCACGTCTTCACCGAAGGCGGCTTGCACTTCTTCGGGGGTACAAGCTCCGTTTCTCACGCTTTCGTGCAGCATGATGCCCAGAATAGACGCCCGTTTCATTCCGATTTCTTCGGCCACGATAACGGCAGTCTGCATATCTTTAACCAGTGGATTCAGTCCGAAGGTGTCACGCTGGACTCGGTTATCCTTTATAGAGTTGATAAGATGTGTTTTCAGTTTTCTACAGTCACCTTTCTGTAATGTCTCACCGGTCAACTGCAATAATTTTCTGTAGAGAGAGAAGAGCAATTCCTTCTCTTCAGTAGTGAAAAATTCATCTCTTTCCATAATTGTCCATTTTTGTTGCCCAAAGGTAGTTTTTTTCTTCCTTTCTATTATAAGGCTTGTGCTTTTTTTGTATTTTTGGCAATCAATTAATAAAAAATAGATAGTATGATAACACCGCAAGACAAAGAGTTGCTTAGGCAAAAAGGTATTTCAGAAGAGCAGATAGCTGAACAGCTGACCTGTTTTGAGAAAGGTTTCCCGTACTTAAAGCTGGCTGCTGCCGCTTCATTGGAAAAAGGTATTCTGGCACCTGCAGCAGAAGAGCAGAAGCTCTATCTCGATGCATGGGATGCATATACGCGGACAGATAAAGTAGTAGTGAAGTTTGTTCCTGCTTCAGGTGCGGCAAGCCGTATGTTCAAGAATTTATTCGAATTTCTCGGGGCTGATTATGATGTGCCCGAAACTAAATTCGAAAAAACATTTTTTGAGCAGATTGAAAAGTTCGCTTTCTATAATGACTTGAATGCCGCCTGTGAGAAAGCATTCGAGAAGAACATTCCCGCATTAATGGCTGAGGGTGATTATAAAGCTGTAGTGGCTGCATTGCTTGAGGCGGCAGGACTGAATTATGGTGCGCTTCCGAAAGGTTTGCTGAAGTTCCACAGGTATGAAGATGGAAGCCGTACTCCATTGGAAGAACATCTTGTAGAAGGTGCGCTTTATGCTGCCAACAAGAATGGAAAAGTAAACGTACACTTTACTGTCTCTCCCGAACATCGCCGTTTATTCGAAGCATTGGTGGCTGACAAAGCAGCCGTTTATGCAAAGAAATACGGAGTGGATTATAATGTTACTTTCTCTGAACAGAAGCCTAGCACGGATACGATTGCTGCTGATATGGATAACCAGCCTTTCCGTGATAATGGCAAATTATTGTTCCGTCCGGGTGGTCATGGCGCATTGATCGAGAATCTGAATGATCTTGATGCAGATATTATCTTTATCAAGAATATCGACAATGTGGTGCCCGATAAGTTGAAAGGCGACACCGTGTTGTATAAGAAGCTGATTGCCGGAGTATTAGTGGCGCTGCAACAAAAGGCATTTGCTTATCTGGAACTTTTGGATAGTGGCAGATATACTCACGAACAAGTGCTTGAAATTCTGCAATTCCTGCAAAAGAAATTATTCTGTAAGAATCCTGAGACAAAGAATTTGGAGGATGCCGAACTTGTACTTTATCTGAAAGAGAAACTGAACCGTCCGATGCGCGTATGTGGTATGGTGAAAAATGTAGGCGAGCCGGGTGGCGGTCCGTTTCTGGCATATAACAGTGACGGGACTATTTCCCTGCAAATTCTTGAAAGTTCTCAAATTGATATGGATGATCCGGAGAAGAAGGAGATGTTTGAGAAAGGTACACACTTTAATCCTGTAGATCTGGTTTGTGCTGTGCGCGATTATAAGGGCCATAAGTTTGATCTTGTTAATTTCGTAGATAAGGCTACCGGTTTCATCTCTTATAAATCGAAGAACGGTAAAGAACTCAAGGCACTTGAACTTCCAGGATTGTGGAACGGTGCTATGAGTGATTGGAATACGGTGTTTGTAGAAGTTTCTTTGAGTACGTTTAATCCGGTAAAGACGGTGAATGATTTGCTGAGGGAACAACATCAATAAATGATATTTCAATAAAATGAAAAGTGCCGGACGATTTTTTCCGGCACTTTTTGTCTAGAAATGTGTTTTTATAGGCTTTATTTGGTCTTCTGTTATAAAAATACTATTTTTGTGGAAAAGAGGAGGTATTATGAAAGTCGACTATCAAACAATGTTAGAATTGATAAAGCAGAATGTACATGAAGTCGATGCTGCGGCTCAGGTGTGGCTGTATGGTTCTCGTGCACGTGGCGAAGCGCACGATGATTCAGATTGGGACATATTGGTTCTTTCTCCGAAAGAAAAATTGACTTTTAAGGAAGAAGAACAATTTATGGATCATATTTGTGATGTGATTGTTAAGACAGGGCAAGCAATTCAATTGTTTGCCTATGGTATAAAGGATTGGCATTCGCGTCATTCTATTACTCCATTTTATCAGAATGTTCAATCGGAAGCAGTATTGTTATGAATGAATTTGACGAGAATATGACGGCTTATGTTCGTTATAGATTAGAAAAGGCTCAGGAAGTTTATCAAGCAGCTTGTGTTTTATATGATGCATCTCAATGGAATTCAGTAATCAATCGTCTGTACTATGCCTGTTTTTATTCGGCTTCTGCCTTGTTATTGCATAGGCATATTTCAGCAAAGTCACATTCTGGTGTTATAGGACAATTTTCAGAACAGATTGTACGTCCGGGTATTGTCTCAATTGATGAATTTCGAGTATATGCAAAGTTGTTGAATTGGCGTTCGAAAGGTGACTATAATGATTTATTCGATTTTTCAAAGGAAGATGTAGATTCGATGATGGAACCAACTAAACACTTTATTGATAAAGTGGCCTCTTTAATAGAATTAGAGTGATTTTATTATTATATAATAGTTAAAAAAGAATGTGCCGGTGAAAATGATCTTACCGGCACATTCTTTATCTACACATTCATAGCATTAGCACTCAGTGCTCCTATAATAGCCGAAGCTACCGCAATCACCACTTTTAGAATTTTATCCCAGATAGACTTTTTCATATTCTTTGATTAAATGATTAGTGATATTTTAACCCAGCGGATTTTCATCCAGTCCTCCACCGCCGGAACCTCCCTGGTCACCGGAAGAGTTTCCACCTGATGGATTTCCGTCCTTGTTTACCAATGCCTCCAGATCGTAGAAGTCAATTTTCTGTCCGGCACGTGTTGCCGTCACATCCGGTCTGATGGTGGTTGAGGGTCGGAAATTGATTTTCACGGCCTTGATGTTCTTAGCCGTACAATCCTCCTTTTTCTCCACTCCAAGGGTCCGCGCCGACAGGCTGAAAACCCCGAAGTCCTTGATATTCACCGATTGTCCGCCATACAGCTTGTCAATCAGTGCTTCTACAAAGTTGGTAATTACACTTTTGATATCTCCTAAGGTGAGTGAACTTTTCTCCTTCATCACGTACGCCACGTCTTCCAGGTCGGCATTTTCCCCTAACGTTACTAGTTGCGGATAAAACTTTGCCACCGCATCCTCCTTTCGCGGATCTTTCCGCGGAATCTTCTTGAATGGTACTCCCATAATCAATAATTTTTTTAAAGTTTAAAAAACTAAGGTTGTTTAATAATCCTTGGGGAAAAGCTGTCCGAATTCTCTTCTCATGCTTTTCTTTATTTATTCCGCCATCATGGGCTTGCCGGAAGATTTTCGCTCTTTTCTCCTTTGGACACTGCAAATATACCCCGTTCTTTTTCCTTCCACTTTCCGCTTGACGTTATTTGAGTTTGTATGAAAAAAAGAGACTTCCAATGAGAGGTAATACCTCCTTTATTCCTTTCGGATATCGTTGCAAATGAGTACCTTTATACCATATAAATCACTAAAAAACAAACTTATGAAAGAAGAAAACTTAGATGAGAAAGTCCCTGTCCGCGCTTATACCAAAGCCGACCTTGCCATGCTTTACAACCCCGGTGTATGTATTACTACCGCCCTGCAGCTTCTCCGCCGGTGGATTTATGCTAACAGGCAACTGATGGCGGAACTGAAGGAAGCGGGTTATAACAAGAACCGCCATTCTTATCTGCCCCTTGAAGTAAAACTTATCTTCAAGTATCTGGGAGAGCCTTAGAATATCCGGCAGGGAGTGTGCCTCTCCTTTGTAAAGAAAATGCCAATATATGTGGCGGGTGATAAGAATATATGTAATGCCACATTACAATACATCTAATCACCCGCTATATTATATGCTACCCGGTGGAATCTTCTTCCCGTGGATTCTATCCGAAATCCCTAAAACGGCAATACCCCCTCGGCTTTATCGCCTTCTTCCGTCTTCCCGTCCTGTCCTTTTTTCCTGAATCCTTTTCTTACTTCATCTTCCGTCAAGTCCACCACCTGATATTCCGTGCTTCCCTGTTCGTTCTTTCTCGTCCTGAATCCGTATTTTTCCAGTGATAGCGCCAAGGTCTGTATGGTTTGCCTGTTCACCTGTATTTTGCCGTAGATCGCTATTTTGGTAAGTATGGCCGCGGCCGGTATCCACTTCACGCATAGATCCTCCGTTTCCGGCTTTCGGAAGTATATGAACAGGTTTTCTTCCACGGGGTCCTTCATCCGGTGCAGCTCATTGTGCCGGTTAAGCTCGTCAATTTCTTCTCCCTCGTACCAATACTGGTATCCTTCCTTCATCAATGCGTAAGCCTGCGCGTATATCCCCTCGTAATTGACCGGTGTTCTATAATCCAGCGTAATGACTGAAGAGGGCAGGAATCTCCTGTTTCCCCCTATGTCCTGCAGGCATTGGCGGCTGTTTGTGCTTGCAATGAACGATGCATGACGCGTGAAGTTATATGCCTGTAAGTCATAGGCCTTTCTCTCGGTGATGCTTTCCTGTGTGATGATCCGCTTGAGACCCGCCAGTTCTTCCATTCTGACGCCTTCAAATTCCTCCATGTTGATGATCAGATGCGTACTTAGCAGTATCTGGTGATCTGTTTTTTCCGATCCCACCATTCCGTTTCTGTAATACTCTTTCCATTCTGGTGGCAACAGTCTTCGTATCCATGTACTCTTTCCCTTTCCCTGCTCGGAGTATAGTATGATGACCAGATGGTTCACCGTGTCGTCCTGCAATGCTCCTGCCAGCATTCCCACGAACCACCTTCTGAAACTCTTCCTCCAGAATTCCTGGTCTTCAGTCTGCACCGTATCCGCCAGTTCCCCGATGTAGTCTTTCACTCCGTCCCATGGTCTCAGCTTCTCTATGTAGGCTGTGAATGGATTGAACTCCCTTGCATACGATGAATCAATGATTGCCTGCAGATAATTTCTGAAGCATTTGATTCTTGTCAGTTGCAGGTCCAGGAATATTGAATTGTAGCTTCTTGTTCTCATGGGGCGGAACTTTCCTTTCCATTTCTCATCCTTTTCGTTTAGGTTTAGATATTCCAGCCGGTCCAGTATCACGTTTCTTCGTATGTCATAATGCGTCTTCAGGAATTCCAGCAGCTGGTCGATGGTATCTGTTTTCTCTTCCTTCCGCCCGAGTGCTTCGTAGGTCTTGTCCGTGTATACATAAGCGTTGTGCAGGGGCGTGGCCATATCAATCCCCTTTTCCTCCGGTCCGAATTTCTCCTGTACCAGTCTGACTACCACATTTTCGTCCAGTCCTTTGGCATAGCATTTGTTTCCCAGTGCGAATAGGAAGTTGTCCCTGTTTCCGGATTCAAACCTCGATGTCCTCTTCACTGCGAGCACTGCCTTGCCGAACTCCATCCTTTCCCACGGCTCAGCTTCCACTTTGCCGGCCTCCGGCTTTTTATCACCCACCGCCTTATCACTTATCACCTTGCCACTCATCACTCCGTCACTTTTCCTTCTACCGGCTTGCGGCTTTTCCGGAGGAATGATGTCGGTCAGCGCCTCGTCCACCTCTTTCATCAGTTCCTCGTTCAGATACGCCTTCCCATCGAAAGAGGTGAAGAATCCCCTTGAGATGTCTTTTCCGCTTCCGTCTACTTCTACTTCCAACAGCTGCTCGTAGTATTCCTTGCAGGCGTCATACATCATCCTGTGATACTTCTCCAGGGTTGTGAAGTCCATTTTTCCAACAGAGAATATTTCCCTCAGGGTCCGTGCGTATTGTGTACGCAGGAATACGAAGACTTTGAATCCATGCCCCTTTGGAGTGAGGAAACTGCCCAATGTATTGGGATCTTTATTTATTTTCTCCCTCAACTCTTCCAGTTTCTCCCCGGGCTGGTCGTCGATGTCCAGTACAATGGTATGGGTGTGCCTTGTAATGCTGTATGCCTGCCTTTTCTCCCTGTACCCTGCCGTTACGGTATAGAATGGCAACTGCTTCTTCACATGGTTCGCCTCCTCTATCTTTCCCTGGCTGACGAGCAGCCTGATTTTGAGTACGAGCTTTGCATGCAATCCTTTTGTAATGTCCTCAATCACTTTGCGGAGAGTAATTTCTCCCCTGACGTTGCTGAATCCGCTGTATGCGGTAACCGGAATATTTTCCATTTCTAATTCTTAATTGTTTTAGTCTGCCTTATGGCGTTGCGAAGTAATGGATAATATTTTAAATGTGATTGCGCCTTTTCATGAGGAAAAGGCGCAAAAACCACAATTTTGCAGAAGCGTCCGGTTCTATTTCTGTTTCTTTCTTTTTCCGTCTTCCTTTTGTTCGTTCAGCAGTGCCTTTCTTAGTTTAATGATTTCAGTGTTAAGGCTTTCCACGGATATGAATCCTTTTTCGTTTTTGTCTTTCTCGAAGACTGTACTGCGGTTCAGCAATCTCGCCAGATGCTTGGTCCCTTTCAGTCCCGCCTCCTTTTTCTGCCCGATAAGTTTCCGTACCCACGGGGTCAGGAACTCTTCCCTTTCCCCGGCTTTGATGATCATTCGCCCGTCAAACGCTTCATTTTCAACTAACAGGATGTTGATCCTGTTTTCAGTTCTCTCTACCCGGATGTCATAGCCATCCTTCTTCATGAGTTCAATACTCAGGATTGTGTTTTTTTATCCATAAAACCACAATTTAAAAAGTTAGTAATTTATTGTTAGTTTGAAATACGAAAGCAAAATTAACGCTTATAATGGAAATATCTTCTGTTCTCGTCTGAAAAAGTGAATATTTTCTTTAGGTGTTGTTACACACGGAGAGCCGAACAGGGTAGGGGGGATACCCCCTATTAATAATAATATGTGTGTAACAAGGTCTAAAGAAAAAATAGGGAAATACGCGCCTGTGCGCATATATACGCGGGTACATTATTATAAAAGAGAAATCTCCTGTCGGTAGATTGAAAGGAAGATGCTGCAATATGGACGTGATAGGGGAGTGAAGCGGGTGAACAGGGATGGTGTCAATAATGATTGTGTTAAATTGGGGTGTTTTTTAATCGTTCGATTAATGTGCGCAAAGATAGTGCAGAGAAATGAAACAACAAAATATTCTGATAAATAAAAGCTGTTTATTTTTTCTTTCAGTATGATATATTGCTAATCTATAACCGGTTATCCCTGAAATAAAATTGTGTTTTTTCCGTCTGCCTTTTGTTGAAAGAATCTTAGTGCGAATATGCCCCCGGACTATGCACATTAATCGAACGATTAAAAGACGATTATTTCTCTTAATCCATTCGTTTATAGCTTTTTACCTGCCATTTATTAAGGTAATGAACAGCTACGGAAAATCAACAGGCAAGAGGAACACAAAGCTTGCCGTATCTTACATAAAGTGTTCGCAAGTGATTGAAACTCAAGTGTATGCAAGGGTGTCAAAGCCCCGAAGGAACACCCTTTTCTGAACAGGACATAGAATGGAATCGGAAAAAGATACTGAAAAAGAGTCTGAAATCTGGTACGCTATGCGTGCCACCTACCGTCGGGAGCCTGATGCCATGCGTCTTCTTGAAAAGGAGAATCTGGGCTGTTTTGTCCCTATGCAATACAAGGTCAGCCTGAAGAAAGGCAGGAAAGTCCGGGTTCTGGTTCCTGTTGTCCACAACCTGATTTTTGTTCATGCCCGTCCTTCGGATGTAAAACGTGTGAAGTCTCAGGTCAGTTACCTGCAATACATCACCGATACCCGCAGCGGACGGAAGATAATCATTCCGGATGGCGAGATGCAACGCTTCATTGCCGTAGCTGGCACTTATAACGACCATCTCCTGTATTTCCAGCCTGATGAGCTGAACCTGTCGAAAGGCACGAAAGTCCGTGTCACCGGCGGTGACTTTGAGGGTCAGGAGGGTATTTTCTTAAAAGTAAAGGGTGCTCGTGACCGTCGTGTGGTTGTCGAGATACAAGGTGTCATTGCCGTAGCCATGGCCACCATCCATCCGGACCTGATCGAAGTAATCAAATAATTGGCTGTTGATAATCAATGATTGATCGTTGACAGTTGATGAATCATAAATCTGAAATCATAAATTAAAATAATTATGTCTCTTTCTGCAGAAACAGCTGCCCTTCAGCGTGCAGCACATGAGCTGATGTATTTGGGTGTTGACGGGAACCCCATCTATAGCGATGACTTGTCCCGTCGTAACGGTGAAGTCTACCGCCTGACCACTGCCTTGTATGATTCCGGTGCCAAGGGTTCTACCATTGAAGAACAGGCGAATGTCTGTCTTGCACTGTTAATGGGTTATAGTGCCTCGTTCATTGATCACGGTGAGAAGCTACAACATGTTCAGGAGGTGTTGGATCGTTGCTGGGATATTCTTGATAATCTTCCCGCTTCTTTATTGAAGCTTCGTCTGCTTACTGCCTGCTATGGTGAAGTGTTTGACGCACCTTTGGTTGACGAAGGTCGTGCTATCATTGCTTCTTGGGATTCCACATCGCTTACAGTTGAACAGCAAGAGGTTATTGATGAGTTTCAAAACGTAGTTGATAATCCCTATTCGTGGGAGTATATTGACGAATAAAGAAAATTCAATTGACGGATTCTTTAAGACATAAAACCATTCATGGTGTTGGGTGGAGTTTCATTGATAATATATCTAGTTCCGGCATCACTTTTTTGGTAGGGCTTGTACTTGCCCGATTATTAACTCCTGAAGAATATGGTGTCATGGCCATGATTGCTATTTTCATAGCAATTTCTAACTCTATTATAGACAGTGGCTTCTCTAATGCGCTGATACGAAAGACACGTATAGAACGAGTTGATTATAACACCGTTTTTTATTTTAATCTGACGGTCAGTGTTCTTATTTATGTAATACTATATCTAGCAGCCCCTGCAATCAGTATCTTTTTTAAAGAATCTGTTTTGCTGGAAGTTATAAGAGTTATAGGCTGGGTGTTGATAATCAATGCGCTTGCCATTATTCCCCGTACCCAGTTTATAAGGAATGTAGATTTCAAGACGCAAACCAAAGTTTCTTTGGTTTCATCTATCAGCAGTGGGGTGATTGGAATAGGAATGGCATTGGGAGGAATGGGAGTATGGAGTCTGGTCGGTCAGCAGCTTTCTCGTCAATTTTTGAATACTTTGTTCTTATGGATATATAGCAAATGGCATCCGGTATGGGAATTTTCTACGAAAAGTTTTAAAGAATTGTTTGGCTTTGGTTCCAAATTGTTGTTTTCAGGGTTACTGGATACTATCTATAAAAATATCTATTACATTGTAATCGGACGTTTCTACACTTCTGCGCAGTTGGGGCAATATACCCGTGCGGAGCAGTTCAATATGATATTTTCCAGTAATCTAACCTCTGTTGTTCAGCGAGTCAGTTATCCGGTTTTAAGTTCCATACAAGAAGAGTCGGAACGCTTGCGGGAGGCATACCGGAAAGTGATCAAGATTACCATGCTGATAACTTTTGCATGTATGTTGGGACTGGCTGCGGTTGCGAAACCATTGATTCTGATTTTGATAGGTGAAAAATGGTTGCCTGCCGTTTACTTTTTGCAAATCATCTGTTTCTGCGGAATGCTCTATCCCCTTCATGCCATCAACTTGAACATCCTGCAAGTAAAAGGGCGTTCGGATTTGTTTCTGAAACTGGAAATCATAAAGAAAATTATAGCTGTGGGGCCTATTGTCGTGGGTATTGCCTATGGCATTGAATACATGTTGTGGGGTAGTGTTTTGACCTCTTTTATCGCTTATTTTTTGAACAGTTATTATTCGGCTAATTTGATAAACTATCCTACAAGCGAACAGATAAAGGACATATTACCCACTTTTCTGACTTCTTTTATGGTGGCGGCATTCATGTGGAGTGTTTCTTTCTGGAATATTTCTGTTTATGCTCTGTTGCTCATTCAGATCTTAGCTGGAATATTGTTGGCATTGTTTATATATGAAAAGTTGCATCTTGACGAGTATCTCGAAGTCAAGCAGTTGGTTCTTACTGCATTGAAGCGTAAATAAAAAACAAATATATATTTATTGTAGTAAAATGGAAAAGAAAATAATTACGGTTACTTCTCCTTTGCTTCCTTCACTTGACGACTTTATGCCCTATTTGCAGGACATTTGGAATCGCAAGTGGTTGACCAATAACGGTCATTATCATCAGGAGTTAGAGAAGGCTTTGTGTGAATATTTAAAAGTACCTTATATTAGTCTCTTCACTAATGGTACGTTGCCTTTGATGTGTGCTTTACAAGCATTACGTATCACAGGTGAAGTGATAACTACTCCTTACAGTTTTGTGGCGACTACCCATTCTTTGTGGTGGAATGGCATTAAGCCCGTGTTTGTGGATATTGATCCCGTTACTTGTAATATAGATCCCGATAAGATAGAAGCTGCCATTACTCCTAAGACTACAGCTATTATGCCCGTACATGTATATGGTAAGCCTTGCGATACGGAACGCATTCAGGAAATAGCCGATAAGTATGGCTTAAAAGTAATCTATGATGCTGCTCATGCATTTGGTGTAGAAGTGGACGGAAAATCAGTATTGAGTGCTGGCGATATGTCAACATTAAGTTTTCATGCTACAAAGGTCTATAATACGATTGAAGGTGGTGCTTTAATTTGTCATGATGAGAAAACGAAGAAACGTATTGATTATCTGAAGAATTTCGGTTTTGCAGGAGAAACTGAGATTGTGGCACCGGGTATTAATGGTAAGATGGATGAAGTGCGTGCTGCTTACGGTTTGCTTAACTTGAAGCAAGTGGATGCAACGATAGAAGCCCGTCGGCAAGTGACTATCAAGTATCGTGAAGCTTTGAGGGAAATGTCCGGCATTAGTTTTATGGAAGATATGCCCGGTGTGCGTCATAATTATTCTTATTTCCCGATATTTGTGGATGCAGATAAGTATGGCATGACCCGTGATGAACTTTATTTCAAGATGAAAGGACAGAATGTGTTGGGTAGACGGTATTTCTATCCTTTGATAAGCGAATTTTCTACTTATAGAGGATTGGAATTTGCACGTATGGAGAACCTGCCTGTGGCTCATAAGATGGCAGATAGTGTGATATGCTTGCCGATGTATGCAGGATTGGATGAAGAGGTCATTGAACGTATTATAAATTTGATTGTGAAGTAAATGAAACAAAAACACAAGAAACTGCTTCTTTTGGGCGGTTTGCGCTATTTACTTCCGGTAATAGAAACTGCTCATAAATTGGGATATTACGTTATTACATGTGATTATATCCCTGATAATATTGCTCATAAATATGCTGATGAATACCATAATGTAAGTATAATAGATAAAGAAGCTGTTTTGGATTTAGCCCGTAAGTTGCAAATAGATGGTATAATGTCTTTTGCTGTTGATCCAGGAGTTGTTACGGCTGCATACGTCCAAGAACAGATGGGACTGCCTGCATTCGGTCCTTATGAGTCTGTGTGTATTCTGCAAAATAAAGATAAGTTTCGTAATTTCCTTACTCAAAATGGTTTCAATGTGCCTAAAGCCAAAGGTTTTTCAACGGTGGAGGAAGCTATGTCCGAAGCCTATTGGTATCCTTGGCCTGTAATAGTGAAACCCACTGATTCTGCGGGTAGTAAAGGAGTGACGAAAGTGGATTCCTTTGTACAGTTAAAACCTGCTTTGGAGTACGCTTTTGAACATTCACTGTCCAAGCGCATCATTGTAGAAGAATTTCTTGAGAAACAAGGATGTTCTTCTGATACGGATAGTTTCTCTATTGACGGGAAGTTGAAATTTGTATCTTTTTCTGCTCAGTATTTTGATACTGCTGCTACCAATCCTTATACACCTTCTGCTTATAGTTGGCCATCAACCATGACACATGAACAAGAAGCTGAATTGACTTCCGAGTTGCAAAGACTTCTTACGCTATTGGATATGCGTACCACCATTTATAATATAGAAACTCGTATAGGAACAAATGGGAAAGCTTATATTATGGAAGTTTCTCCCCGTGGTGGGGGCAATCGTTTGGCAGAAATGTTGCGTTATGCTACCGGTGTAGATTTGATTACGGCGTGCGTGCGTGCAGCTGTAGGAGATATTGTGGAAAATGTAGAGCAAAAGCCTTATAATGGTCATTGGGCCGAGGTTATACTCCATGCAGATAAAAATGGCATATTCCAAGAATTGATACTTGATGCTTCTGTGGTAGGCGCAGAAGTTATAGAAGAAGATTTATGGGTGAAACCGGGAGACCATGTTAATGGATTTGAAGGAGCGAATGATGCGATTGGTACATTGGTGTTGAAATTCAGTTCAGAAGAAGAACTGGTACGGGCGCTAACGTGCCAACATACATGGTTGACGGTAATTGTGAAATGATGGAAGAAATTGGAGGATATTTTGAGTTGGAGTTGTGTCGGAAAGAGCATTATCATAAAAATGCTATTTTATTGAATTCTGCACGTAGTTGCTTTGAATATATTCTATTGGCTCGTGGGTATAAAAAAGTTTATATGCCTTATTATACTTGTGAAGTAATGCTTCAGCCTTTGCTGAAACATAGAATTGCTTATGAGTTTTATTCAATTAACGAGTCTTTTGAACTTGATAAAATAGTAAACCTACTTCCTGGCGAAGCTTTCTTGTATACTAACTATTTTGGTTTGAAACAACGTTATGTAGAAGTCCTTTCTACTTTTTACGGAACTCAGCTTATCGTAGATAATGCTCAAGCCTTTTTTGCACCTCGAATAGATTCGATAGATACGTTTTATTCGCCACGTAAGTTTTTTGGTGTTCCTGATGGTGGTTATCTCTATACAGATTATATATTGGATTCAAATATCCTTATTGACAGCTCTTATGAAAGAATGCAGCATTTAATTCTACGCATTGAGAAAGGGGCAGAAGCCGGATATGCCGCATTTAAAAAGGCTGATTGTTCTTTGGATAATCAGCCAATACTTAAGATGTCTAAATTGACCGAACAGCTGTTACAAAGTATAGATTACGAATATGTTAGAAATAGAAGAAGGGCTAATTTTCAGTTGTTGCATGAGCGTTTAAGGCAAACGAATAGTTTATCAATTTTTGATTTAGATTCTTTTTCTTGTCCTATGGTATATCCTTACTATACTGAGAGAATCTCATTAAGATCACGCTTGATCAAAGAGAAAATTTTCGTTGCTACATACTGGCCTAATGTATTAGAATGGTGTAAAGGTGGTTGTCAGCTTGAGCGATATTTTGTTGATCATATCGTTCCTCTACCTATAGATCAGAGGTATATAAATGTTGATATAGAAAAGATAATTAATCTAATTGAATAGTTATGGAAAATAGAATATATCTAAGAGCATTTGAACTCGAAGATTATAAAACAACTATTGTTTGGAGAAGAGATTCTCAGATTTTGAACATGCTTGGTGGTACAAAATATTATGTTTCGGAAGAAAAAGAAAAAAAGTGGATTGAAGATAGTATTTTTGATACAAAAGATATCAGATTAGCAGTATGTTTGACTGAAAGTAATCTTCATATTGGTAATGTCTATTTAACGCATATTGACATGCAGAATAGAAATGCAGAGTCACATATTCTCATTGGCAACAAATCATATTGGGGCAGAGGTTATGCTGGCGAAGCTTTGAAATTATTGCTAGACTATGCATTTAATGAAAGAGGATTGCATCGAATATTTTCGTTAGTGTTAGATACTAATATTCAAAGTTTGAAGATGCATAAGAAACTTGGTTATCAACAGGAAGGCATAATGCGTGAATCAGTGTTTAAGAATGGAGAATATCAAAATCAAATAATTTTGTCTATACTGTCTGATTATAAGAGGAGTAAGTAATTCTATATGGAAATAGGTTAATCAAATTTGCAAAATGGTAATTTATCATATATTTACTCCTAACCGATTACATTTAGTACCACAGATTTTAATTTCTTTTGATAGATTAATTGGAGCTGAACAAATTTATATACTATTAAAATGTGATAATGAGTATAGGATTGTATATAATAATATACAGATGAGAATAAAAGGGCAGATTGTATATGCTAATTCTAATAAAGAAGTGTGTAAATTGATAAAGAGCAAGAAGTCAATTGTATTAATGCATTCAATACTTCCTTATTGCACTTTCCAATTAATGATTCATAATTACAAAAATGTGAATGTGGTTTGTTGGGGAAGCGGTTTAAAACTAAGTTCATTTAAAAGTATATTATATTATCCTTTAAAATTGTTACTGTATAATTATTATTATTCGATAATTGCACTTATGACTCCAGATAAAAAAAAATTAGAAAGAGTATACTTTATAAGGAAAGTAAGTGTTATACCTTACATAGGAGAGAGAGAGTTGTTAATCAAAGATATATCTTGGGCAGATGTCCCTAATAATAGGGTTTATATTGGGAATAATCCAAGTTGCCTAAGCAGTTATTATGAAGTTGCATCTTCACTACTCTTCAAGTTTAGAAAGGATATAAATGTTGATTTTATGCTCAATTATAGTTTCGAGTATACTAAGCAATATGAAGCACTAGAAGACTTATGTAGAAAGTCTTATCCTTATTATAGATTAAATAAAGAATTCTATGATATAGATTCGTATTTACATTATATGAATCAATGTTCTATTTTTGTATGCGCAGAAAGGAGACAGACTGGTTTAGGTGCTATATATACCTGTTTATATTTAGGAAAGAAAGTTTTCTTACGTGGTAATAATCTGTCTTGGATTAAATCATTAGGCTGTATTGTGTACTCTATAGATAGTCTTTCATCAATGTCATATAAAGATTTTATTCTACCTTTATCTAATGAAGAAAGAATTATTAATAGATCAATAATGGAAAAATTGGATAATATAGAAGATAAAATAAAAAAATGGAATGATTATTTTAGATCTTTATGTTAGGATTATCATTTTATGTCTTGTTTTTTGGGAGTTGGTTGATTCAGAATTATCAAAGAAAGAAATTTAATATTTCTTCATTGTTGATTTCTGTTTACTTCTTATCTTGTTGTTCGACTGTTGCTTTGTGTCTTATCCAGCCTAATATATACGATATTAATGATATAACAGTCTTGGCTTCATTATCTCATATACTTTTGCTTTTCTTGTTTATTTACCCATTAGTCGTTGTTGGCAATAAACTAAATATTTGCGAAATTAATATAGAAAGAGGAAATATGAATTTATTCTCGATATTTGTAATAATAGCTGGGCTATTATTAATGTGCCTATCGATTTCTAGCATTAGAGAGGTATTATCTGTAGACAATCTTGGTGCAGCAAGACAAGAGGCATTAAATCGCGAAGATAATAGTTATTATAGATATGGTATAATAGGATATCTTGCCACTATTGGTACAATGACTCCTCTATTTGCACTGTTTTGTGCATTTTATCGATTATTTATTTGGAAGAAAGCAGATGTAATTTTTTATTTCTTGTTCTTAACAAGTTTATCTGGAATATTTGCAAATCTTTCAAGTGCGGGGAGAGATGGGGTAGTTCGATGGATGATGTTCTTAGTGGTATGTTTGATATTATTTAAAAAAGAATTTAGGTTTAAATTAATTCCTAAACCTTTAGTTGTTCTACTTATGATAATATTAGTAACGGCTATTATATTTTTTTCATTAATAACAATTGCTAGATTTGGTGAAGGAGAAGATGCGTTAGTATCTTTACTTGAGTATATAGGGCAGCCCTTTTATCACTATTCAAATACTTTTAATGGGATTGGAAATTCCTATGTTTTAGGTTTTTCAGCTATTTTCCCAATTATTCCAGGAGGGGTTAATCCTTTGGAAATAGCACGGATGACATCCTTTTCTTTTAGAACAGATGTTTTTAATACATTTGTAGGCACTTTCGTTCTTGATGTCGGATTTATATGCACCTTTTTGATGGCGGTTGGATTTTTTGTTTTTTACTTAGGATTTAATAAAGGAAGAATAAAGTATTTTCATAAAATTGTATCTTATCTAATTTTTTATCAGGTGGCTTATATTGGTGTATTTTATTTTGTTTTTGCTATGTTAGCTCGCCAGCTTAGTTTTGTGTTGCTGTATATGCTTTCATTCTGTAATTTTCGTTTGGGTAAGTATCGTTTCGTATAGCTTAAAATAAAAAGAAGTAAAAATATGAATATTGTTATTGTAGGTACAGGTTATGTAGGACTTGTATCAGGGACGTGTTTTGCTGAGATGGGCGCTAATGTTACTTGCGTTGATATTGATACTAATAAGATTAATAAGTTAAAAAATGGAGAGATGCCTATCTATGAACCTGGATTGGAAGAATTGGTAAAGCGTAATGTCGGTTACGGCAGACTAAGATTTACCACTGATTTGATTGAGGTACTCAACGATGTGGAGGTGGTATTCTCTGCTGTAGGGACTCCGCCTGATGAAGATGGATCTGCCGATTTAAAATATGTGCTGGCAGTGGCTAAACAATTTGGTCAGAATATCAGGAAGTATACTATTTTGGTGACTAAGTCTACAGTGCCTGTAGGCACTGCCAAGAAGGTTAAAGCTATTATTCAATCTGAATTAGACAAACGTGGAGTAGATGTGCCTTTTGATGTTGCTTCTAATCCGGAATTCCTCAAAGAAGGGGCAGCTATCAAGGATTTTATGAGTCCTGATCGTGTTGTGATAGGAACAGATAGTAAAAAGGCAGAGGAGGTTATGACTAGACTTTATCAACCTTTTTTGATAAATAACTTTCGCGTTATTTTCATGGATATCCCTTCGGCTGAAATGACGAAGTATGCTGCTAATGCAATGTTAGCAACTCGTATCTCTTTTATGAACGATATTGCTAACCTCTGTGAACGTGTAGGAGCTAATGTAAACCATGTACGTAAAGGTATTGGTGCGGATATTCGTATAGGTCAGAAATTTTTGTATGCAGGGTGTGGATATGGTGGTAGCTGTTTCCCTAAAGATGTTAAGGCATTAATACGTACAGGCATTGATAATGATTATCGCATGGAGGTGATTGAAGCAGTAGAGCACGTGAATGAAAAACAGAAATCTATCGTTTACGACAAGTTAATTTCGCTGATGGATGATATAAACGGCAAAACTATTGCATTGTTGGGTTTAGCTTTCAAGCCAGAGACTGATGATATGCGAGAGGCGCCTTCTTTAGTTGTTATCGATAAATTGTTGAAGCAGGGTGCTGCTGTACGAGTGTTCGATCCTATTGCAATGCCTGAATGCAAACGTCGTATTGGGAATGTGGTAACTTATACGGAAAATCTTTATGATTGTGCTGATGGTGCTGATGCTTTATTATTGATGACAGAATGGCGTCAGTTTCGTCTTCCAACATGGAGTGTGATAGCGAAAGTTATGCATGGTAGAGTCGTAGTAGATGGTCGCAATGTTTGGAGCCGTATTGATTTAGAGGAATTGGGTTATCAATATACTTGCATAGGAGAAAGATAATGAAAAGGTTGTGCTTTATTACAAATATGACTTTTTCATATAGAGAAGCTATATTTAGTCTTATAGATAAGGGATTTAAATATGATTTGTATGTAAGAGATTCTGTTACAGAAATTAAAACATTAAACTATTCTTTGCTTGATAATGGTAAGTGATTTTACTTTTGGAATAATATCTATAATTGATTATAAAAGCAAGAGTATTAACCTACTGATGTGATATGAAAAATTTGTGTATAATATATAATTTTGCGGCTCAATATCGTGAAGGAATATTCAGATTATTAGATAAAGAATATGACTGTTATTGGTTCTTTGGGGATAATAAGACTGATATAAAGGGGCTTGATTTAAATATATTGAAGAATGTTTCTTTATTGAAAAATAGAGTATTTCTTCTTCGTCCTTTTTATTTTCAAAGTGGCAGTTTAAAGTTGCTACAGAGAAAAGATTTTTCTACTTTTCTCATATTGGGTGATGTATTTTGCATTTCTACTTGGATTATTGCAATATTAGCAAAGCTGTTTTATCGAGATAAACATATCTATTTTTGGAGTCATGGTTGGTATGGAAAGGAAAATAGAATAAGAAGTTTTTTTAAAAAGATCTTTTTCTCATTGGCAGATGCAACCTTTCTGTATGGTAATTATGCAAAAAAGTTGATGCAGGAAGAGGGCTTTACTGCTGATAAATTGTTTGTAATTCATAATTCTTTGTTATATCAAAAACAGCTAGAACTACGTAATTCTTTGTTTCCGTCAAACTTGTATAAGGAACATTTTGGTAATAGTGCAAGGAATTTGATATTTATTGGACGTTTAACACCTGTAAAGAAAATAGATCTTTTAATAGAGGCTTTGTTGATATTAAAACAAAGTGGATTACAGTATAATCTTACACTTGTTGGTGGGGGGATACAAGAAGCCTCTTTGAAAGAACTTGTTGAGCAAAAATACTTAAATGATAATGTGTGGTTTTATGGAGCATGTTATGACGAAATAAAGAATGCAGAATTAATTTATAACGCAGATTTATGTGTATCCCCTGGAAATGTAGGCTTAACAGCTATACACTCGATGATGTTTGGTACTCCTGTTATAACACATAGTTGTTTTAAATTTCAGATGCCTGAATTTGAAGCAATACATGAAGGACTTACTGGGAGTTTTTTTGATTATGATAGTGCTTCATCCATAGCAGATTGTATTGTTCGTTGGGATAAGAAATATATAGATAAGCGTGAAGAAGTACGTTTGGCATGTTTTAATGAAATTGATAAATTTTGGACTCCCCAATTTCAATTAGAAATAATAAAAACTAATTTGAAATTTAAATAATTATTGATGAGTAACTTGAAAAAAATACTAATAAGGAAACTGCGTTCCATCTATTGGTTTTTTCGTTTTTTTGTTAAACGTGTAATTATGAAACCTTTATGGGGGTATATGGCTTCAGATGCAAGAATGCATTCTTATGTGAATATTAGAATCACGAAAAAAATATTTATGTATGAAGATACGTCTGTCATGCCAAATTGCAGATTCATTATTTCCCCTTTTGGTCATTCAAGATTTATAATGAAAAGGCATTCTGGTATGGCAAGCGGTGTTACAATTATTGTAGGCAATCATGCAATTGCTCCTCAGGTAGGTTGTTGGAGGAAATATGCGATTACTGAACGAAATGGAGATGAAGATAATGATGTTATCTTAGAGGAAGATGTTTGGGTAGGAGCAAACTCTATAGTTCTTGATGGAGTAAAGATAGGAAGAGGATCTGTGGTAGGTGCTGGATCTGTTATAAGAAATAGTACTCCACCTTACTCTATTGTGATTGGAAATCCTGCAAAAGTTATTGGCTTTGTTTTTACTCCAGAAGAGATAATTAAACATGAGAAGATTCTTTATCCTGAAGAGGAACGATTGCCTATTGATCTCTTAGAGAAAAATTTTGATAAATATCTTATTAATCGAATTAAAGAAATAAAAGCATTTACAAAATTATAACTAAAATACTTAAATATGAAATTAGATGAATTTATTGCAACTTTTGCAGAACAATTTGATGATACTGATGCCTCTGAAATTCAAGCTCAAACAGTTTTTCATAATCTTGAAGAGTGGAGTTCTCTCGTAGTCATGGGCGTGATAGCGATAGCTAAGACACAGTATGATAAAACAATTACTGGTGCTGAGATTAATTCTTGTGTTACAGTAGAAGACCTCTTCAACTTAATCAATAACAAATAATGTCAGAGGTATTCAATCCTTTTTCGTTGCAAGGAAAGACTATCCTTGTAACTGGAGCGTCTACTGGTATAGGAAAGTCAATCGCTATTTCCTGTGCTAAGATGAGCGCAACAGTCATAATTACAGCTCGTAATGAAGAACGACTCAATGCTACCCTTGCACAGATGCCTGGTGACCATAAGACAGTTAAAGCAGACTTGACTAATAGCGCAGATATTGAATCTTTGGTCGCTTCACTACCAAAACTTGATGGCATAGTGCATAATGCTGGTGTAGGGAGTCGTGTACCTTGCAAGATGATTTCGGAAGAAAACATTGCAGAGGTGATGCGTCCCAATTTTGAAGCTCCTCTTCTTTTACAGACAGCTCTGTTAAAAGATAAGATAATTAACAAATCTGCATCAATCGTTTTTATAGCTTCTCGCGCTGCAAGCGTACCCAGTATGGGTAATGCTGTGTATAGTGCTTCGAAAGGTGCTATAGTTTCATATGCAAGGTGTCTTGCACTTGAATTAGCTCCACGTTTAATTCGGGTAAACTGTATTTGTCCAGCGATGGTTTGGACTGAACTAATTCTCAAAGGTGGAGTGACAGAAGAAGTTTTGCACAAAGAAGAACAAAAATATCCATTGAAGCGATATGGAAAACCTCAAGATATTGCAAATTTGTGTCTATATCTTCTTAGCGATGCGAGTATATGGATGACAGGTTCTGCAATTGATATCACGGGAGGTTCTATTATGTTATAATATAAGATTCACTTATGGCATATATAAAAGCGATTAGTTACTATCTGCCGGAAAAGATAGTGACTAACGAAGAACTATTACAAGAGTTTCCGGAGTGGAATGTCGATAAAATAGCGTTGAAGGTTGGCGTAAACTCTCGCCATGTTGCAGCTAAAAATGAAACAGCTACAGACTTAGCAGAAAAGGCTGCTCGGAAATTATTTGAGGAGTCAAGTATAAGTTCTTCTGAGATAGACTTTATATTGTTATGCACTCAAAGTCCAGATTACCTTCTTCCTTCGTCTGCGTGTATCCTTCAATATAGGTTAGGTATATCAACTACAGCTGGAGCCTTCGATTTTAACCTTGGGTGTTCTGGTTGTATTTATGGAATGGCTGTAGCTAAAGGGCTTATTGCAGGTGGGATTGCAAAGAATGTGTTAGTCCTTACTGCTGAAACTTATAATAAATATCTGCATCCTTCAGACAAGAGTAATCGTTCTATCTTTGGTGATGGTGCTGCAGCCTGTCTTGTTTCTACAGAGGGCTTTGCTGAAATTGGTGAGTTTATACTTGGTACAGATGGGAGCGGTGCTAATAGTCTTATCGTGAAAACGGGTGGTGCTCGTTTGCCAGAGAAAACAGGAGCATCAGTTACTGATGATGAAGGTCATACACGCTACGATGATTATCTCTATATGAATGGTAGTACTATCTTCAACTTTACCCTTGAAGCCGTACCGACTATGATGAAACAAATATTGGAAAAGAATGGTTTGGAAAAGAATAATGTAGATTACTATCTTTTTCATCAAGCGAACAAATTTATGCTTAATACCATTCGCAAAGTCTGTGTGCTACCAAAGGATAAGTATTATGTAAATCTTGAGACTACAGGCAATACTGTGTCTTCGACTATAATGATAGGTCTGAAAGATTGTATGGAGAATGGAATTATACGTAAAGATATGCGGGTAATGTGTGCTGGATTTGGTGTTGGTCTCAGTTGGGGTGGAGTTATCCTCAATTTTTTAAATTAGCACATGAAAATCTCTGGTAAGCTTCTCTTTTTAACATATTGTATCGTTTCAATAAAAGAAGGATTCACTCTCAAATTTGAAAAAATCTTTTAGACTTAATAACTATTCAAAGTAATTTTTGTATTATCTAAATATGTCAATATTCAAAAATAAAATCCTGTTAATAACAGGTGGTACAGGCAGTTTCGGCAATGCTGTGCTTCGTCGTTTCCTAAACAGCGACATCAAGGAAATCCGTATCTTTTCTCGTGATGAGAAAAAGCAAGATGACATGCGTCATCACTTGCAGAGTCCTAAAGTGAAATTCTATATTGGCAATGTCCGTGACCGTCAATCTGTAGATGGAGCGATGGTGGGCGTGGACTATGTTTTTTCCGCAGCTGCCTTGAAGCAGGTGCCCAGTTGTGAGTTCTTTCCATTACAGGCTGTACAGACCAATGTGATTGGTACTGACAATGTGTTGGAATCTGCCATAGCTCACGGTGTAAAAAACGTAGTAGTGCTTAGTACGGACAAGGCTGCCTATCCCATCAATGCTATGGGCATCAGTAAAGCAATGATGGAAAAGGTAGCTATTGCTAAAGGCCGTGCCTTGGGTGATGAAGCGGGGACTACCATTTGTTGCACCCGTTACGGAAATGTAATGGCAAGCCGTGGTTCTGTGATTCCTCTGTGGGTGGAACAAATTAAAAACAGTAAACCGATTACGATTACAGATCCGAATATGACCCGTTTCATGATGACGCTGGATGATGCTGTGGATTTGGTAATCTATGCATTTGAGCATGGTCACAACGGAGACTTGTTTGTTCAGAAGGCTCCGGCTGCCACATTAGATGTTTTGGCTCAGGCCTTGAAGGAAACATATGCGCGGATAAAGCCTGAATATGGCGATACGGAAGTGAAAAATATTGGTACACGCCACGGTGAAAAGCTGTATGAGACTCTGGTAACCCGTGAAGAGATGGCTAAAGCTATTGATATGGGTGAGTATTATCGGATTCCTTGCGATACCCGTGACTTGAACTACGATAAATTCTTTACGGAAGGTAATGAGGATATTGCTCGGATAGAGGATTACCACAGCCACAATACCGCTCGCCTGGATGTGGAGGGTATGAAGAAACTTCTTCTGAAACTTCGCTTTATTCGCGAAGATCTCGGACTGGAGGAGAAGGCGAAAACTACGGAAATAAAGAGTGAATAAGTTATAGAATTGTTTTATGAAAATTTTAGTGACCGGTGCTCAAGGGTTTGTCGGCCGGAATTTAGTATCGCAATTACATAATATTCAAGAAGGGAAGGCCCGTAATTATGGAATATCGGGTGAAAGCCTGACTGTCTATGAGTATGATTTGGATAGCGATCCTTCCGAACTGGATATTTATTGCAAACAAGCAGATTTTGTGTTCAATCTGGCAGGTGTCAACCGCCCGAAGGACGAGTCTGAGTTTATGAAAGGAAATTTCGGTTTTGCCTCCACATTGCTTGATACGCTGAAAAAATATAATAATACGTGTCCGGTGATGATATCATCTTCCATACAGGCTGCCCAGGACAATCCTTACGGTGAATCGAAACGTGCAGGAGAACGGTTGTTGTTTGATTATAGTAAAGAAGCGGGTGCAAAGGTGCTGGTATATCGCTTCCCGAATGTTTTCGGTAAGTGGTGTCGTCCCAACTATAACAGTGCAGTGGCTACATTCTGCAATAATATCGCTCATGATATACCCATTCAGGTTAATGACCCTTCGGTAGTGATGAACTTGGTATATATAGACGATGTGGTGGACGAATTGATTTCAGCATTGAGGGGCAAAGAGCATTATGTGGAGGAGTATTGTACAGTGCCTGTGGTGCATACGATAACTCTTGGTGATATTGCGGAGCTGATAAAATCGTTCAGGCAGATGTCCGATACTTTGGCAGTACCTGATTTGAGCGATGCTTTTACGAAGAAACTTTATTCTACCTATCTTTCATATTTGCCAAAAGATAAATTCTGTTATCCTTTGAAGATGAATGTGGACGATCGTGGCAGTTTTACTGAAATTATTCGTACTGCCGACCGTGGACAGTTCTCGGTGAACATTTCCAAACCGGGCATCACGAAAGGGCAACATTGGCATCATACCAAGAACGAAAAGTTTGTGGTGGTGAGCGGACATGGGCTGATACAGCTACGAAAGATAGGAACGGAAGAGGTGGTGAACTTCGAAGTGAGCGGTGAAAAAATAGAGGCGGTGGAGATGATTCCCGGATATACACACAATATAGTTAACCTTTCTGAAACGGAAGATTTAGTGACTTTTATGTGGTGCAACGAATGTTTTGACCCGGAACGTCCGGATACTTATTTTGAAAAAGTTTAGAACAATGGATATAAAATTGGATTATTCTGATATCAAGTTTCAGGAGAACGGTAAGCTGAAACTCTTGATTATAGTAGGCACTCGACCGGAAATTATCCGTCTGGCGGCCGTCATCAAAAAGTGCCGTAAGTATTTTGACTGTATTCTGGCGCATACCGGACAAAATTATGATTATAATCTGAATGGTGTGTTTTTCCATGATTTGAAGCTGAAAGATCCTGATGTGTATATGGATGCAGTGGGGGATGATCTCGGTGCCACAATGGGGAATATCATCAATGCCAGCTATAAACTGATGGTGCAAGTGAAGCCGGATGCCGTATTGGTATTGGGTGACACTAATTCCTGTCTGAGTGTGATAGGTGCTAAACGCCTTCATATCCCCATCTTCCACATGGAAGCGGGCAACCGTTGCTTTGACGAGTGTCTGCCGGAAGAAACCAATCGCAGGATAGTGGATATTATTTCAGATATGAACCTTTGTTACTCGGAACATGCACGCAGATACCTGAATGCTTCGGGTGTGGCAAAGGAGCGTACCTATGTGACAGGTTCTCCCATGGCTGAGGTGTTGCATGAAAATCTGGAAGAGATAAAATTTTCGGATATTCATAGGAAATTGAATTTGGAAAAAGGACGATACATATTGCTTTCTGCTCATAGGGAAGAGAATATTGATACGGAGAAGAATTTCTTGTCGCTATTTAGGGCGATTAATTCCATGGCAGAGAGATATGACATGCCGATTCTTTATAGTTGTCATCCCCGTAGCAGGAAACGTCTGGAGTCGAGTAAATTTGAACTTGACAGGCGTGTGATTCAGCATGAACCGCTCGGTTTCCATGATTACAACAGTCTGCAGATGAATGCCTATGCCGTGGTATCGGACAGTGGCACATTACCGGAAGAAAGTTCTTTCTTTACTTCGGTGGGATATTCTTTTCCAGCTGTTTGCATCCGTACCAGTACGGAACGTCCGGAAGCGATGGATAAAGGCTGTTTTATCTTGGCAGGTATTGATGAACAGTCATTGTTGCAGGCGGTTGACACGGCTGTGGAGATGAACAAGAATGGTGACAATGGGTTACCTGTGCCGAACTACACTGATAAGAATGTATCGACTAAGGTTGTGAAGTTGATTCAGAGCTATACGGGAGTAGTGAATAAGATGGTTTGGAGAAAATTCTGATTATTCGGAGATGAATGTTCTTTTTTTGACACTTTCCCGCATTTCGGATATAAAGGAAAGAGGAATCTATACGGACCTGATGCGTGAATTTGTTCGTCATGGGCATACAGTGTATATTGTAGCACCGGCAGAACGGCGCTTTCATCAACCTACTGAGATGCTGGATGGTGGAAATGTGAAGATATTAAGAGTCTGGACATTCAATATACAGAAGACTAATCTGATAGAAAAGGGAATTGGTACGTTACTCTTGGAATATCAATATCAGAAGGCAATTCAAAAGTATTGGCGGAATGTAAAATTTGGTTTAGGCCTTTATTCGACTCCCCCGATTACTTTCAATAAAGTAATAGCAGCGTTGAAGAAAAAGGATGCCAAGACATATCTTCTTTTAAAGGATATATTTCCTCAGAATGCTGTTGATTTGGGTATGTTCTCCAAAGGAGGTCTTCTCTATAGGATGTTCCGTAAAAAGGAAGAAAGACTATATCAGTTGTCAGACTATATCGGTTGCATGTCTCCGGCTAACGTAGATTATATATTGAGGCATAATCGTGAGGTTGACATCCATAGAGTAGAGGTTTGTCCCAATAGTATAGAACTTTGTAAGGCAGAAGAGCAAGCCTACCCCAAAGAGACTTTACTTCAAAAACTGAATATTCCCACAGATAAAATACTTTTTATTTATGGGGGTAATTTGGGACGCCCGCAAGGTATTGACTTCCTGGTAGAGGTGCTTGCGGCCAATGAAAAAAGAAACGACTCTTTTTTTATCATAGTAGGTAGCGGTACTGAATTTATGAAGATTAAATTGTGGTTTGATACAAATGCACCGCATAATGCTTGCTTGTTATCTTCACTTCCCAAACAAGAATATGACAGTCTGGTAAGAGTTTGTGACATAGGTTTGATATTTCTGGACAGGCGTTTCACGATCCCAAATTTCCCGTCTCGCTTGCTCTCTTATCTTGAAAACAGAATGCCGGTATTGATGGCTACTGACAAGAATACGGATATAGGAGAAATAGCCAAAATCAACGGTTTTGGCTTATGGACTGAAAGCGGAAATATAGAAACTTACATGGAAATGGTTGACTTTATGGCTGCTGACAGAGAGCGGATTAAAATTATGGGAGAGAATGGATATTCATATTTAGAGGCTAATTATACAGTGAATTGTAGTTATGATATAATAATGGAACATTTTGAATGATTATGTATTCTTGTTTTCTGAAGCGTTTTATTGATTTTGTAGTAGTGTTTTTGGTACTGGCTATTATTTGGCCGATATTACTTTCTATAGCAATCTGGTTACATTTTGCCAATAAAGGAGCCGGTGCCTTTTTTACTCAGGAACGTCCTGGTAAGCATGGTGAGATTTTCAAAGTTATCAAATTCAAAACGATGACTGATGAACGTGACGAAAATGGCAACTTATTGCCGGATGAGAAACGTCTGACAAAAATAGGAAAGTTTGTCCGTTCTACTTCTATTGATGAATTACCTCAATTAATTAATGTACTCAAAGGTGATATGTCTCTGATCGGGCCTCGCCCTTTAAGAACTTATTATTTGCCTTTGTATTCTAAAGAACAAATGAGACGCCATGAAGTGCGTCCAGGAATAACTGGCTGGGCACAGATTAATGGAAGAAATAATTTGAGTTGGACAAAAAAGTTTGAACTAGATGTTTGGTATGTAGATCATTGTTTTTTTTATTTAGATTTGAAAATTGTATTTATTACAATCAGAAAAGTTTTTATTAGGGAAGGAATATCTAAAGAGGGAGAAGCTACTACTGCGCCTTTTAACGGGCATAATTAAAGGAAAAGAATATGAAAAGTGTTATTATTGGTGCAGGCACTTATGGAGAAGTCTATTTGGCTTATCTTCAAGAAGCTGGTATTGAAATTGTAGGTTTTTTGGATGATGATTCTAAGTATATTAACCAAAAGGTATGTGGTATTCCCGTGTTGGGTGGATTTGATTTTTTAGCTTGTTTGAAAGATGAATATGGCGTTAAAGCAGTTTATTGTCCCTTGGGAAATAATAAGTTGCGAGTTGAATTGTTAAATCGTGCGTTAAGTCTGGGATATGAGGTTCCTAATTTTATTCATTCTACAGTGGTGCTTTCTCCTAATGTTAAAATTGGAGATAAGGGGATATATATTCTTCCTAAAACGGTAATTATGCCTTGGTGTAACATACATGACTTTGTAATGATGAGCGTTAATAGTGTAGTTTCTCATCATACTATTTTAGAAGAAGGAGTATTTCTTTCCTTTGGAGTAAATTTTGGTGCTTCAATTATTGCACATAAGTATGCTTATATAGGCATTAGTGCTACTGTAATGACTGGTGTACATGAATTAGGAGAAAACTGTCTTATTGGTGCTGGTGCCGTAGTTATTAAAGATGTACCAACAAATGCTGTAATGGCAGGTATACCTGCAAAAGTTTTAAAATATAGGGAATAGATATTTATAAATTCCTAATGATTGTTTTGAAATTGGGTAAGTTGTTGTGTTGGTTATTTATCCCTCATTATATAAGGAATAAATAATTTTCTTTTTACTTCTCGATTTGTTGTTTCTTTTTTAATCATATAATTTAATGGACAAGAGAATTTATCTTTGCCTTGCTCACATGAGTGGCAAAGAGCAGGCTTTTATTAAGGAAGCTTTCGACACGAACTGGGTTGTTCCTTTGGGTCCCAACGTGAATGCTTTCGAAGACGAACTGAAACATTTTGTAGGACAGGATAAGGAGGTTGTTGCTTTATCTGCTGGTACGGCAGCCATCCATCTGGGATTAATCCAACTTGGTGTAGGAGCCGGTGATGAGGTTATCTGCCAGTCGTTTACATTCTGTGCGTCAGCTAATCCTGTTGCTTATCAGGGGGCGACTCCTGTATTTATCGACAGTGAGGAAGATACCTGGAATATGGACCCCGTTTTGCTGGAAGAAGCCATTAAGGACAGAATCGCAAAGACAGGTAAGAAGCCGAAAGCTATTCTTCCTGTTCATCTTTACGGTATGCCTGCCAGAATTGATGAGATTTGCGCGATAGCCGCTAAATATGATATTCCAGTGCTGGAGGATGCTGCAGAAGCTTTGGGTTCTGAGTTTAATGGTCAGAAATGTGGTACGTTCGGTACCTTTGGTGTGTTGTCTTTTAATGGTAATAAGATGATCACTACTTCGGGTGGCGGCGCTTTGATTGTTCCTGATGAAAGCACCAAGAAGCAGACGATGTTTTACGCTACGCAGGCCCGTGAGCCTTTCCCTCATTACCAGCATGAAAAGATTGGTTATAATTATCGTATGAGTAATATTTGTGCTGGTATCGGTCGTGGTCAGATGACTGTATTGGATGAGCATATTGCGCATCACCGCCATGTACATGCTCTTTACGAGAAGGCTTTTGAAGGTGTAGACGGTATAACGTTAAAATCTAATCCTGATGGTCGTTTCAACGCTAATTATTGGCTTTCTACTATTCTGATAGATCCTGTTAAGACTGGTACTAACTATGATGAAGTCCGCCGTAACCTGGATGAACGGGGAATTGAGACCCGTCCCTTGTGGAAACCTATGCATTTGCAGCCTGTCTATGCAACTAATCCTTGTTATGTGAATGAAGTTTCTGAACGTTTGTTTAATATGGGTTTGTGTATTCCTGCCGGTCCTTGGGTGACGGACGAGGATGTATCCTATATTGTGGAACAGATAAAAGTTTGCTGTAAGAAATAATAGGTGCGAAATATTGCCTACTGTGCCATAATCATCAAGAAAATAATCGCATCTTTATTTGATAGTTGCATAAATTATACTACTTTTGTTTATAGGTGATATCAATGTGTAATTGTATGGCAACTGTATCATTGAAAATTCGTCTGAATTATAATCAGATATTGGAGTTAACTCAACAACTTTCTGACGATGACAAATTGGAGTTGAGCCGTGCGCTTGCTGTCGAAACGCGCGGCATTAAGTTGAAACGACTATTGAATGCTTTTAAAACAGATGAAATTTCACAAAAGGAAATAGATGCTGAAGTGGAAGCTGTTAGACAAGAAGCGTATGAAAAGCGATTGCGGGATAAAAATAATTGTTGATACAAATCTATGGATTAGTTTTATAGAGCTGGTTGTTTCTCAAGAACTTTTAGACGAGATTGCAGACGTTGATTCACGCTCTAAATTTGTGAAGTATTTCTCTAAAGAACATTTTGAACTGCTATAGGAATTTGTGACTGAAGAGAAGAACCAATCTAAAATTCCACAGTCACCCCAATCGACGGCAATAGCGTTCCGCTTTCCTGTTTCAACTTTTTCATCTTATACCTTTGCTCCTCAATGGGGGCAGATGGATTTTCAATGACTCCCGTACTCATAATTACATCCTGCTGCTTCAGCTTACTTCCGGTTATATTCTGTAAGTCGAGATAAAAGCCAACCATACAGCGATGGAAATAGAAAGACTTGTCTACACGTATATCGAGTTGGGCAAAGTTAGGCAAGCGTTCGGTATTGTATTTTGAATAATCGTAGTATGGGCGTCCTTGTGCATTCCATGCTTCCACTAACGATGATTTTTCCTCATCATAAGGCGTATAGGGAGCACCGCCTATATAACTCAATTTTCCTCCGATACTCCAACGACGTGGAAGATTATACGTACCGCTTACGTTGAGAATGAAACGGTTGTCCCATGCAGAAGAGATGTATTTGGTTCCGGAGGGGATATTATCATCACTGCCACCATTTCCATTGCGATATTCGCTGCGGAAGACTGTGAAGGAAGACACAAAGTTGAAACGTCCCGGTATCTGCCAACGTAACATGGCTTCCACGCCATAAGCGCGTCCTTCGGCGGTAGGAATAAGCGCTTCATTGCCTATTGTGCCATAATCATCTCCCTTGCATGCCAGGGGAATATTGTCTCGCAGGGAAAGAGGCATACGTCCGTATTGCTTGAAGAATCCTTCTGCTGAGATCATTAATCTATCTTGCAAATGCCAGTCAAGTCCGAGACTGGTTTCCATCACCTGCATGTATTTCAAATCCTTATTTATGTAGTGCCCGTCATTATCTTTGAACCCCAATGCTGTATAAGGTGGAAGTTGCTGATATAATCCTGCATTTCCACTCAAGGTCCATTGCTTTGTCAATTCATAAGATAAGGAGAGGCGGGGAGAAAGCTGCTTCCACAGTTCTTTCATTTCACGGTTGTAATTATTGCCATCCGTACGGATACCGGCAGAAGCGGAGAAACGTTTATTGGCAGTAGTGTAGTCCGCGGAAAAGAAGCCGCCCCAACTGAATATGTTTAAATCCGTCTGATAATCGGAGAGTGTGGTGTAGCCGAACATCCGCTGTTTTGTCCGGTTGGTATAATTGGAATAATTCATTTCCGCACCTTCTTTCAATGTCCATTGCCCCAATCTTGTCTGGTTCTCAAAACGAAGGGTGGTTTTCTGTTCTACTGAACGAAGGCGAAGGGTCAGATTATCTTCGTAAGATTCATCATTGTTCAGATACTTCACATTGCGGTTGTTCAGATAATTATGACTTAGCGTCAGCGTCTGTACATGCTTTCCTGCATAATGGCGATATGAAGTTCCCACAGTAAATGTCTCTTGATGAATAGTGGGCAGATAACTCAATATATATTCAGCATCTTCTCCTTTCTCATCAGTATTCAGTTTCATTTTATCGATTCCGACTAATCCGAGTATGGTTAGTTCGTTGTGAGCCGAGAGCTTTGTCTTCAGTTTGAATTGTCCGTCAATGAAGTTGGGCAGGAATGGGAGTCCCAAGGCCTTGAACAGTAATTGGAGGTAAGATTGGCGTAGGGAGAACAAATAGGTTGTTTTATCGCTCAGATGTCCGTTGCCACTGAAAGAAACTTCGGATGCTCCCAGCGTGGCTTTAAATGTCTGCTTATCCGGGTTACCGTCTTTCAAACGAAAATCGAGTACCGAACTCATTGCTCCGGAACGATTAGCCGGGAAAGCTCCCGTATAAAAACTTATTTCACGTATTAAATCTGCATTGACAATGCTGACTGGTCCGCCGGACGCTCCCTGGGTAGCGAAGTGATTGATATTGGGTATTTCTATCCCATCCATATAGAAGCGGTTTTCGGAAGGTGATCCACCGCGTACAATCAAATCGTTTCTGTAGCCGATGGGTGAAAAGGAGACTCCCGGGTATGCCCTTACAATACGTGAAATATCCCGATTTCCTCCCGGGCTCTTTTCAATCTCCTGCAAGCCTATGATACGCATACTTACCGGACTTTCCACTGTCTTTCGAAAAGGGGAGGGGGTGACTACCACTGCTGCCAGCATATTCTCATCTTCTTCCATCTCTATCTCGATGAAAGGTGTAGAGGCGGAAACCACGTATTCGGGGGTCACTGCGCTTTTATAGCCTATCAGCGTCGCTTCGAAGCGGTAAATGCCCGGTGGTACCTGCTCAATTCGGAACATGCCGAGCGAATCGGTTGATGCTCCCTTGCCGGGAATACCTACAACTACGACATTAGCATACGCTACCGGTTGGCGGGACTGCTTGTCGATAATCTTTCCACGCACGGAGTAATCGACTGTTGTGGCGTGGATGCAGACATTGCACAATAGCAATGAAAGAGTCAGTAATATGTGTTTGGTTCTTATCATAATATACAAATATAGATATTATTGATATATGTAGGTGTGATATGGGTATAAAAAAAACTGCCCGGGAATATTCCCGAACAGTTTTCATTTCTTTGCTAAGTTGTAAGATTAATATCTTCCACCGCGATCTCCGCCGCCATAGCCACCGCCACGATTGCCGCCGCCGTAGCCACCGCCACGATTGCCACCGCCGTAGCCACCGCCACGATTGCCACCGCCGCCATAGCCACCACCACGGTTGCCGCCTGCAGGTCTTTCTGTTCTTGGGCGAGCTACGCTTACTGCAATGCTCTTGCCTTCGAATTCTGTTTCGTTAAGAGTGTCAATAGCCTTCTGACCTTCTTCATCATTCGGCATTTCTACGAAGCCGAAACCGCGTGAACGTCCCGTCTCTCTGTCGTTAATAATGTAGGCTGAAGTTACTTCGCCATACTGTGAAAATAATTCCTGTAAGCTGTCACTGTTTGTGTTCCAGCTTAGGTTTGCAACATAAATGTTCATTTCTTTTTGTAAGTTAAAATTGTTATTTATTAATGATTGAGATCCGCACGGCGTTCATACCTCGCGTACCACGTTCAATTTCAAATGTTACGTTATCCCCTTCGGTTATCCCTTCGGGAGCGGAAGTAACGTGGAAAAAATATTTCTCACCACTTCCTAAATCTTTAATAAAACCATAACCTCTGGACACATTAAAATGTTCAATACGTCCGTTTAATGGCAGAACCTCTTCTGCTTCGCCTTTTTTCGGAATTGATATTTCTATTTCAGAAGCATCTATTTCTTCTTTAGGCTTTACACCTTCTGGTGTGGAATGAAGAATACCGTTTTCGTCCACATAAGCCAGCATCTCTTCGAAGCTACGGCTACCGCTGCTCAAGCGTTCTTCTTTTCTCTTTTGTTTTTCTTCTCGCTTACTCTGTTTCGCTTTTTCTCTGTCTCTTTTACTTGATGTTACTCTTTTTACTGCCATTCTTTAATTATTATATATTATGCAGTTTATATACTGCACTTAGTTTTTCTGACTAATAGCTGCACCTAATCCGTTCAGGATTCATACAACAATTTAATCTTGTGATGAACAAAGGAGCTGATTATGAGGTCATTTTGGGATGGAATAATTTGCGGAATACCGCAAAAGCAAACATGCACAAAGAAGATTTCAGAATAAACCCTATTGTTTATGCTACAAAGATACAGATAAAAATGAGCTATCCATTCGTTTTTTAAATTATTTAAAGCGGTAGCTACTTATTTTTTACGTACATTTGTGCTTCTTAATATAAACACATAGCAAAAATGAAGAAGATTTTATTGTTAGGTTCCGGTGAACTGGGCAAAGAGTTCGTGATTTCTGCCCAACGAAAGGGTCAATATATTATTGCCTGTGATTCATATGCCGGAGCACCTGCCATGCAGGTGGCTGATGAATATGAGGTATTTAGCATGCTTGACGGCGATGCATTGGAACGTGTAGTACGCAAACACCAGCCGGATATTATTGTTCCGGAAATCGAGGCCATCCGTACAGAACGTCTTTACGATTTTGAGAAGGAAGGTATTCAGGTGGTACCCAGTGCCCGTGCCGTAAACTTTACCATGAACCGCAAGGCTATCCGTGATTTGGCCGCACAGGAGTTGGGACTGAAAACTGCTAAATATTTTTATGCCAAAACTCTGGATGAGTTGAAAGCAGCTTCTGAAAAGATTGGTTTTCCTTGCGTAGTGAAGCCGTTGATGTCTTCTTCGGGCAAGGGGCAGTCTCTTGTGAAGAGTGCGGATGAATTGGAACATGCCTGGGAATATGGCTGCAATGGTAGCCGTGGTGATATAAAAGAATTGATTATTGAAGAATTTATCAAGTTTGATAGTGAGATAACATTGCTTACGGTGACGCAAAAGAATGGGCCTACATTGTTCTGTCCGCCCATCGGACATGTGCAGAAAGGGGGAGATTATCGTGAAAGTTTTCAGCCGGCGCACATTGATCCTGCTCATTTGAAAGAAGCGCAGGAAATGGCTGAGAAAGTGACACGGGCTCTGACCGGCGCCGGCCTGTGGGGAGTTGAATTTTTCTTGAGCCATGAAAATGGAGTTTATTTCTCGGAACTTTCTCCGCGTCCGCATGATACGGGTATGGTGACATTGGCAGGAACACAAAATTTGAATGAATTTGAACTTCATTTGCGTGCTGTACTAGGCTTGCCTATTCCAAACATCAAGCAAGAGCGTATTGGTGCCAGTGCTGTGATTCTTTCAACTATTGCCAGCCAGGAACGTCCTGATTATCGTGGTATTGAAGAGGTGACGAAAGAAGAAGATACTTATCTCCGCATTTTCGGTAAGCCGACGACGCGCGTCAATCGGCGTATGGGCGTGGTGTTATGCTATGCACCGTTAAAGTCAGATCTGGATGCATTGAGAGATAAGGCTAAGCGAATTGCAGAAAAGGTTGAAGTGTATTAAGGCTTACTTATTAGATAAAAGAAAAGCAGTTGTCACAGATTGAGTGGCAGCTGCTTTTTTATTTCGCAACTACTATTTCAACATCATATCCGATAAAAAGCCCGCTTTCAATTACTCCGGTAATTGCTTTCAGGTTTTGTTCCAAAGAAGGGTCAACATAACTGAAGCGGGTATCAAAAATAAAGTTACCGTTTTCGGTAAGAACAGGCCCGTCTTTTCCACCGGCAAGACGCAATTTCACGTCAGAAGCTCCTAGCCGTTGCATCTCGCTTTCTACAAAAGTTAATGCACTTGGAAACACTTCTACAGGTATTGGAAAATGACTTCCTAAATGATCTACCAGTTTTGTATCATCAATGATAATGAAGCTCTTACTACTGCTTTTTATCAGAAGTTTTTCTTTGAACATGGCTCCACCACGCCCCTTAATCAGACTTTTCTCCGGATCTACTTCATCAGCACCATCAAAAACCCAGTCTGGACGCTTATTCCAAAGGGTCGTTTGTGGTATACCCAATTGTATGCAGGTCATGGAAATTTCTGCAGAGGCAGGGATAACTTCTATGTGTAGAGATTCTTTGCGAATACGTTCCGCTAATGCGAATAGCGTCAGATAAACGGTAGAACCGGAGCCGGCTCCGATCACATCACCATCCTTCGCCATTGCAGCAATTTCCTGTGCTACGATTTCTTTGCCCTCACGATTAATGATCGCATTCGACCATTGCAAATGATTTATCAGTTGATTATCCCATTTCATTGTCAGAGGTTGCTAATCGTTATTATCTTCTTCGTCGTCAGTCAGGTTGTTCAGTTCTACTTCAAGTTCAACCAACTCTTGTTCCCAAATTTTTCTGATGTTTGCCGGCGTATTTTTGGGAGCTTCCTTAATACGTTTTTGAGCTAATGATACTTCATGCTCCAGCTGTGAACGTCTACTCATAAGTCTTGCTATTTATAGTTATTTTTATAGATAACATTCTGTTTTGCTCAATTGTTCTTATATTTGGTAAGAATTTTGTATTACCCGAATAACTCGGGATAGATTTCTCCATCATCACCGGATACATCAAGGCTCTGTAGTAGTTTACCGTCAGGAGCATAGAAAAGCTGAATTTCTCTGTCAGAGTTATACTCTTCTATATCGATGATTACTACAGTAGGCATTTTGGGGAAGGTAATTATCTTTATATATCTGATCTGTATAGGAGGGGTCTCTGTCTGCATAAATGCTTTAACTACGGGAGCAGGGACATCTTCCAGGCTTTCGACGTTTGTCTCCGTCATTATCCATTGGGCATTGTTTCCGAACCAGGCGTTCATTTCGTGGCTATCTGAAACGAATCCGGCAATGTGGTAATCACTTTTATGCGTCCATTCCACGGTCGTCACTTTAGGATACATCTTTTTGAAAGTTTCCTGTACTTTTTCCGGAGTATTTTCTGCGCATACGGAAGCAGATATCAGCAACAACAAGCCTGCCAATAAACTGAAATTAAACTTTTTCATAATCAAGGTCTGTTTTTAGTTGCTATTAAGAACAACCCTGGGAGGCTTTTGTTTGTTGCATTTTTGAGCAAAAACAGAGTTGCTTTCATTCTCTGAAAATAATTATTGAGTCTGCGATATTTTGTATTGCTTAATTCACTACTTTCGGGCACTTTTTTAAAAAGACGAAATGAACAATGTATTGATCCTTGTAGACAGCTTGGATGATTGGAAACCATATTCCAAAACAAACAGCATTTTAACAGTATCTGACTACCTGAAGTATAAATTACCGGGAAAGGATCGTAAATTAGTAATCAACCTGAGTAATGATTATAGCTATAACTCCGAAGGCTATTATTGCTCGTTATTAGCCCAGACGAGGGGGCATAAAGTTATTCCCGGAGTAGATATAATTAATAAGGTGGAAGCAGGTGCAGGTATCCGTATGGATAGCAGTCTTCAAAAGCTTTGTTATCAATGGATTCAGAAAAATGAAATAACTGATGATCTTTGGTCTCTGAATGTATACTTTGGCACTTGCAAAGAGAAAGGATTGGAGCGTATAGCCCGTTTTATTTTTGAGAATTATCCGGCTCCTTTATTGCGGGTTACATTAAATACGCGACATAAGAATCAGATAGAAAATATTCAGTTTTTACCTTTGAGCTCATTGAATAATGAGGAAGAGGATTATTTCGCTAATGCTCTGGATTTGTTTAACAGAAAAGTGTGGCGCAATCCTCAGGCTTCGAAATCGGCAAGATACAACCTGGCTATACTGTATGATCCGGATGAGAAATTTCCGCCAAGCGATAAAAAGGCACTTCACAAACTACTTGAACTGGCTAAGAAGATGGATATTCATGCCGAATTGCTAACTGAAGAAGATGCCACACGACTGATGGAGTTTGATGCCTTATTTATTCGTACCACTACTTCGTTAAACCATTACACGTTCCGGCTTTCACAATTGGCCACACAAAATGGGTTGGCTGTTATAGATGATCCTCAATCTATTATCCGCTGTACTAATAAGGTTTATCTGAAAGAATTGTTTGAGAAGGAAAAGATTCCGGCACCGCTTTCCATGTTACTATTTAAATCGAATGTCAACTCTTATAAGGAGATTACGGAACAACTTGGTAGTCCTTTTATCCTGAAAATCCCAGATGGTTCTTTCTCTATCGGTATGAAGAAAGTCAATAATGAGATCGAGTTGGATGAAGCGTTGAAAGTATTGTTTGATAAGTCGTCTATACTGCTGGCTCAGGAGTTCACTCCAACAGATTTTGACTGGCGTATCGGCATTCTGAATGGAGAGCCTCTCTATGCGTGTAAGTATTATATGGCTAAGGGACATTGGCAAATCTATTGCCATTATGCTTCCGGACGGAGCCGCTGCGGACTGGTGGAGACTATTCCTATTTATCAAGTGCCACGTAAGGTATTGGATACAGCGCTGCGCACGGCTTCTTTTATTGGGAAAGGCCTGTATGGAGTAGATTTGAAAATGGTAAATGACCGTGCTATTGTTATTGAGATAAATGATAATCCCAGCATTGACCATGGATTAGAAGATGCCATTCTGGGAGACGAACTCTACTATCGATTGCTGAATAACTTTTGGCGTATGTTGGATGTAAAACGTTTCTAATTCGCATGGAAAAGCGATTTATACTTCGTTTGGCTGAAATTGATGATATTCCGTCAATTATGGAGATAGAACAAATTTGTTTTAATAAAGATAGTTTTTCAAAACGTCAGTTTGTTTATCTTATTTCTCAAGCAAAAGGATACTTTTGTGTAGTAGAATATCAGCAAAGGGTGGTGGGCTATTTTAGTGTATTGATAAATCAACGTGCTTGTAGTCTACGTATCTATTCGATAGCTGTTCATCCTGATTTTCATGGCAAGAAAGTGGGGCAATTACTAATAGATCAGACAGTTGTTATTGCCCAAAAACAAGGCTTAAAGAGAATTACTTTGGAGGTGAATGTTTCTAATTCCCCGGCTATTCATTTATATGAAAAAAATGGTTTTAAATGTACTTCCATAAAAGAGAACTATTATCATAACGGGACTTCTGCATATTATATGCAGAGGCCCACTATATATGCAGAGGCCCACTATAGTTGAATAGATATTCTTCTCTGGAAATCCGGTATCAGAAACAGGAATTAAAAAACAAACAGAGAGGCTGATTGCCCCTCTGCTTTACAATATTCTTAATTCCTGTTTAAAAATATAGTGTAATACTCTCTTTTCTTTGTCAAATTGTTAACAAGGTCGATAGAATTATTAAACCTTGTTGTAAAATGCCCTGTAAAGGCTCTGAAATTTGGAGAAATCAAGAAAAGCCGTACCTTTGCAATGTGTTTTTCATAGTATTAGATTTAAGGTTAACAAAAGATTGGCTGTCTGGGATAGATAGCCTTTTTTTATGTTTGCCCCCAGCATGGGGCGAACTGCTAATCTTCTCCAAGTAGATCGTAAGACGGTGCAAAGAACAGGGTCCCGGTAACCGCAGTACTAAAATCAAGCAAGCGGTCGGTGTTGCCTACAGGATTCCCGATAAACATACTTTCCAGCATCTGGCGCGTAGTACTGAATGTACTTGCATATCCAATGAAATAAGTACCGTATTCTCCTTTTGAAGTATTGGCAAATGGCATATTGGCACGTACTATTTTTAAATCATCTCCAATATTTGTTACAGCATTATGTGCATTTGCAGGCTTTTCTTCATCTGACAATTCCACATCATTGAACTTTCTTCGTCCTATCACCTTTTCCTGCTCTTCTACCGGAAGCGCATTCCAGGCATTCATATCGTGAATATACTTCTGTACAAATACGTAACTTCCACCCGCAAAATCCGGATCTTCTTCACCAACTACGGCAAAGTGATAAGGATTCTCGTCTACGGCTGGAGATTCTGTTCCATCTACGAAGCCAATGATTGCTTTACCATCCATATATCTGAAACCGTGAGTTTCATCAATAGCTTCGACAGCCCCCTTCAGTTTTTCATCGATGATAGAAGCAAATTCGTAACATAGCCCCATTTGCCGTGCCCGGATATGAAACAGTATATCACCGGGAGTGGATACAGCTGTATATTTACTTCCCCTTATTTCTTTGAAAGTTTCCAATTCTTTGGGTTTCCCCTTGCCAGGGAAAATACGATCCCATACATTAGCACTGAAACTTATCGTGCTACTGAACTGTGCATCGGGAAAGCGATTACGCATACTACGTATTAACGCTGAGAAATTGGCACATACATCTTTTACTTTGTCAACGGCATCAGGAGATTGATTTAATCCGTAAACGATGAAAATGGCATTTTCACCTTGTCTTTCGGTTACATCCTGTGGGGTGTTTCCTGCGAATGGATTTTGATGTGAATTCATACTTTTTCCTTTCATTAAATTTATACTTCAAAATATAACTTACCAAATGATGTTTTGTTCATACAAAAATAGTGGAATTCCTTCTTAGCATCTGTTGATGAATGTTTAAGCAACGTTAAATGGATGTCGCTTTTTTGTTCTGATTGTAGTAATAATAGTTCAAAAGGGTATAATTTATAGAAAAAACGTTTTCATAGAGTACAACCTGAAAGTTTTTGTGTTTACATTTGCAAAGTTGCTTATGTAACTATTCCGTAAAAATTAAGATTTGAAGCTTTGAACAAAAACTATTCAATAGGTGTTAAGCTCATAGCAGCGGAATGACAAGAACGCGACTTGTAGAGTTTAGAAAAAGAGAAATTATATAAAAAGATTGCTTATGTCACAAATTATCGGACATATCTCTCAGGTCATCGGACCGGTAGTAGACGTCTATTTTGAAGGTACGGATGCCGAACTGATGCTTCCAAGTATCCACGACGCACTGGAGATAAAAAGATCAAACGGAAAAACATTAATCGTAGAAGTGCAGCAACACATTGGCGAAAATACAGTGAGAACTGTAGCAATGGATAGTACGGACGGTTTACAAAGAGGTATGAAAGTGTATCCCACAGGTGGTCCTATTACCATGCCGGTGGGCGACCAGATTAAAGGTCGGTTGATGAATGTAGTGGGTGATTCCATCGATGGTATGAAAGAGTTAGACCGTGCCGGTGCTTATCCCATCCACCGTGATCCTCCTAAGTTTGAAGATTTGACTACCGTACAAGAGGTGCTCTATACAGGTATCAAGGTTATCGACTTGCTGGAACCTTACAGTAAGGGTGGTAAGATCGGTTTGTTCGGTGGTGCTGGTGTAGGTAAAACAGTGCTTATCCAGGAACTCATTAATAACATTGCTAAGAAACAACATGGTTTTTCTGTGTTTGCAGGAGTAGGAGAGCGTACCCGTGAAGGTAACGACTTGCTGCGTGAAATGATTGAATCCGGTGTTATCCGTTATGGTGAAGAGTTCAAGAAAAGTATGGAAGAAGGAAACTGGGATTTATCTAAGGTAGATTACAGTGAAGTGGAGAAATCACAGGTATCTTTGATATTTGGGCAGATGAACGAACCTCCCGGTGCGCGTCAATCAGTGGCATTGTCCGGGCTGACGGTGGCGGAAGCTTTCCGTGATCAGGGTGCTGAAACTGGTGGTTCACGTGATATCCTGTTCTTTATCGATAATATTTTCCGTTTCACACAAGCAGGTTCCGAAGTGTCCGCTTTGTTGGGACGTATGCCTTCGGCTGTAGGTTACCAACCTACGCTGGCTACTGAAATGGGTGCTATGCAGGAGCGTATTACTTCTACCCGAAATGGATCTATCACTTCTGTACAGGCTGTATATGTGCCTGCCGATGACTTGACTGACCCGGCACCTGCTACTACATTTACGCACCTGGATGCCACGACGGTATTGAGCCGTAAAATTACTGAGTTAGGTATTTATCCTGCCGTTGATCCGCTGGAATCTACTTCACGTATCCTCGACCCGCATGTTGTGGGAGAAGAGCATTATGAAGTGGCGCAACGGGTGAAACAAATTCTGCAACGTAACAAGGAATTGCAGGATATTATTTCTATCCTTGGTATGGAAGAACTTTCGGATGCCGACCGTACATTGGTGAATCGTGCACGTCGCGTGCAACGTTTTTTATCTCAGCCTTTTGCCGTTGCCGAACAATTTACAGGTGTACCGGGAACGATGGTGCCCATAGAAGACACTATCAAAGGCTTTAAGATGATTCTGGATGGTGAGGTGGACTATCTACCCGAACCTGCTTTCTTGAATGTCGGTACGATTGAAGAAGCGATAGAGAAAGGTAAGAAATTGCTGGATCAGGTAAATAATTAAAAAATAAAAGAAGGAAAGAGGCTATGAAGAAGTTGTATTTGAACATAGTGTCTCCTGAAAAGGAAATTTATAATGGAGAAGTGGAAAGTGTAACGCTACCTGGCACGATAGGAACGTTTACCATCCTTCCGCAACATGCACCCATTGTGTCTTCTCTTCGTGAAGGTAAGGTGATGTATGTACCGACAGAAGGAGAAGAACAGACTCTTGACATAGAGGGTGGTTTCATTGAGTTAAGTGGTGGAGTGGTTTCTGCCTGCGTAGACTGAAATAGTCTTTTCATCCTTAATTCTTTCATTCTTAATTTTAAATAATACTATGAGTATCAGCTTGACAAAGCGCAATTTTTTATATCAGATCACCCTGTTGACATTAATAGCAGGATGGGTAGGCGCAGGGATTTTACATTATTTATTGCCTGGACATTATTTTGGAGGATACCCTTTCATTCCGGTATATTTCTTCTTGTTCGGGCTTTTTGAGATATCTATGTTTGATGCTTGCCGTAAGCATGCCCCGCAAAAGATGTTGCTGCTTTACATGGCGATGAAGGTGATGAAGATGTTGCTCTCTGTGATACTCTTGGTGGTGTACTGCTTTGCAGTGCGGGAAGAAGCTAAGTTATTCCTGCTGACATTCATCCTTTACTATATAGTCTATCTGATATATGAGACTTGGTTCTTTTTTACTTATGAAGTAGGAAAGAAACAGAAAAAAGAAAAGAAAAATGAAACAAATGCGTAATCTATTGACCGGAATATTCCTGATGCTGGGAATGCTGCTTACTACCTTGCCTGTTGTGGCACAGGGGATTGAAGCGGAACTTGACAGCGTAGCCAAACGGGATGATGTCACTTCTACCGAACAGAAAGAAAACACGGTGGATGTGAAAGAGATCGTCTTCGGGCACATTGGCGATGCTTACGAGTGGCATATTACCACATGGGGAAAAACGCACGTCACTATCCCATTACCTATTATTGTATATAGCTCGCAGACTGGTTGGCACGCTTTCCTCTCTTCACGGTTGGAAGAAAATGGAGGATCTTATGAAGGATTCTTCATTGCTCCGGCAGGTAGCAGGTACGAAGGTAAGTTGGTTGAGCATGATGCAGCCGGAAACGAAATACGTCCTTGGGATATTTCTATCACAAAAGTGACACTGTCACTGTTGATAAACAGTGTATTGCTACTTGTCATTATTCTGGCCGTTGCCCAGTGGTATCGTAAACATCCGCAAGGTAGTGCGGCTCCGGGCGGCTTCATCGGATTTATGGAGATGTTTATCATGATGGTGAACGACGATATCATTAAGAGTTGTGTAGGGCCGAAGTATCGGAAGTTTGCTCCTTACCTGCTGACAGCGTTCTTCTTCATCTTTATAAATAATATCATGGGGTTGATTCCCATTTTCCCGGGTGGAGCTAATGTGACGGGTAATATTGCTATTACGATGGTTCTGGCACTTTTTACATTTGTTGCCGTCAACCTGTTCGGAACGAAAACCTATTGGAAAGATATTTTTTGGCCGGATGTGCCTTGGTGGCTGAAGGTTCCTGTACCGATGATGCCTTTTATTGAATTCTTCGGTATCTTCACCAAACCATTTGCCTTAATGATCCGTCTTTTTGCCAATATGTTGGCTGGACACATGGCAATGTTGGTGTTAACATGTCTGATCTTTATTTCCGCCAGTATGGGACCTGCGCTTAACGGTACGCTTACCGTGGCATCTGTGCTGTTCAATATCTTTATGAATGCATTGGAACTATTGGTGGCATTTATCCAGGCATACGTATTCACTATGTTGTCTGCCGTGTTCATCGGACTGGCTCAGGAAGAGCATAAAGAAGTAAAAGTGAAAGAAAACAACAATTAATAATAAACCATTTAAAAACAAAAGATTATGTTACTATCTGTATTATTGCAAGCTACTGCAGCTGCAGCCGGAATTAGTAAATTAGGTGCAGCAATCGGCGCCGGACTTGCCGTTATTGGCGCAGGTTTGGGTATTGGTAAAATTGGTGGTTCAGCTATGGAGGCTATTGCCCGCCAGCCGGAAGCATCGGGAGACATTCGTATGAACATGATTATCGCTGCTGCATTGATTGAAGGTGTTGCTCTGTTGGCAGTAGTTGTGTGTCTGTTAGTGTTCTTCTTATAATTAAAACGTAGATAAAATTATGTCATTGTTATTACCCGATAGTGGTCTGCTGTTCTGGATGCTTTTGTCGTTCGGTGTGGTGTTTGTGGTGTTGGCGAAGTATGGCTTTCCTGTCATTACTAAGATGGTAGAAGGCCGTAGAACCTACATAGACCAATCGCTGGAAGTGGCAAAAGAAGCTAATGCGCAACTTCAAAGACTAAAAGCTGAGAGCGAAGCATTGGTTGCTGCTGCCAACAAGGAGCAAGGACGCATCCTGCGGGAGGCGATGCACGAGCGTGACAAGATTATCGTCGAAGCACGCAAGCAGGCGGAAGTCGCCGCGCAGAAAGAGCTGGACGATGTGAAGAAGCAGATACAGCAAGAAAAGGAAGAGGCAATACGCGATATCCGTCGCCAGGTTGCCGTGCTTTCTGTGGATATTGCGGAGAAAGTAATCCGTAAGAATCTGGATGAAGAGCACGAACAAATGGAGATGATAGACAGGATGCTGGACGAGGTGCTGGCAGCCTCAAGAAGCAATTAAAGAATGAAAGGATTAAAGAATGAATGTCGCATATACTGTTTTTTCATTCTTTAATTCCTTAATTATTAATTTTCGAAGAAATGGATATAGGAATTGTTTCGATGCGATATGCCAAAGCGTTGATAGAATACGCAAAAGGTACGGGGGCTGAAGACCGCGTATACCATGAATTGCGTATGCTGGAACGAAGCTTCCGTAAGCATCCTGATTTACGGGAAGCGTTGGATAACCCCATTTTGAGGACTAAGGAGAAGTTTGCTCTGATTTGCACTGCTGCCGTAGGCAATGGAGAAGTGAGCCGGGAATTTTCCCGCTTCATAACACTTGTGTTGAGAAACCGCCGGGAGTACTATTTGCAGTACATCTGCCTGACTTATCTTGATCTATACAGGAAATTGAAGCATATCGGCGTAGGAAAGCTGATTACGTCTGTACCTGTGAGCCGGGAAGTTTGGGAGCGCATTCGAGATAGCGCTTCTACTTTGCTACATGCACAGATGGAGTTACAAACTGAAGTTGATCCTTCGATTGAAGGGGGCTTTATATTTGATATCAACGATTTCCGGCTGGATGCCAGCATCGCCACGCAACTAAAGAGAGTGAAACAACAGTTCATTGATAAGAACAGAAGAATTGTATAAGCACTAACTATTAATCACTAAAGAAACATGTCTGAAAATATAAAAGTAAGCGAAGTCTCCGATATTCTCCGTCACCAGTTAGAGGGAATTGATACCCGCGTGCAGTTGGATGAAATCGGTACGGTGCTGCAAGTCAGTGACGGTGTGGCACGTATCTACGGACTGCGCAATGCTGAAGCAAACGAACTGTTGGAGTTTGACAACGGTATCAAGGCGATTGTGATGAATCTGGAAGAGGACAACGTAGGAGCTGTTTTGCTGGGTCCTACAGATAAAATCAAAGAAGGCTACGTCGTGAAGCGTACCAAGCGAATTGCTTCCATTATGGTGGGAGAGGGTATGCTGGGACGTGTTATCGATCCCTTGGGAGCACCACTGGATGGTAAGGGACTCATTGGTGGAGAGCTGTGCGAAATGCCTTTGGAACGTAAAGCGCCGGGCGTTATTTTTCGTCAGCCTGTGAACCAGCCGTTACAGACTGGACTAAAAGCTGTGGATGCCATGATACCTATCGGTCGTGGACAGCGTGAGCTAATTATTGGTGACCGTCAGACGGGAAAGACAGCTATTGCCATCGATACGATCATCAACCAGCGTGCCAATTATGAGGCAGGCGATCCTGTATATTGCATCTATGTAGCCATTGGTCAGAAAGGTTCCACAGTAGCTACTATTGTGAACACCTTGCGTGAGAATGGTGCAATGGATTATACGATTGTGGTCGCCGCTACGGCAGGTGATCCCGCAGCGTTGCAGTATTATGCTCCGTTTGCAGGTGCCGCCATTGGTGAATACTTCCGCGATACCGGTCGTCATGCACTGGTGGTTTATGATGACCTTTCCAAGCAGGCGGTAGCTTATCGTGAAGTATCATTGATTTTGCGTCGTCCTTCAGGTCGTGAAGCTTATCCGGGTGATATCTTCTATCTGCATTCTCGTTTGCTGGAACGTGCAGCACGTATCATCAACCAGGAAGAAGTGGCACGTGAAATGAATGACTTGCCTGAAAGTTTGAAAGGCAAAGTAAAAGGTGGCGGTTCGCTGACTGCACTGCCTATTATCGAGACACAGGCAGGAGACGTATCTGCATACATCCCAACGAATGTGATTTCTATCACTGACGGACAGATATTCCTTGATACAGACTTGTTTAACCAAGGTAACCGCCCGGCCATCAATGTGGGTATCTCTGTGAGTCGTGTGGGTGGTAATGCTCAGATTAAGGCGATGAAGAAAGTGGCTGGTACATTGAAGATAGACCAGGCACAGTATCGCGAGCTGGAAGCATTTACGAAGTTCAGCGGCGATATGGACCCTGTTACTGCATTGACCATTGATAAGGGACAAAAGAATACCCGTTTATTGGTTCAGCCGCAATACAGTCCGATGCCGGTAGAAAAGCAGATTGCCATTCTGTATTGTGGTACACATGGCTTACTGCGTAATGTTCCGTTGGATAAAGTAACAGATTTCGAAAGGAGTTTCCTTGAAGCGCTTGAAATGAATCACCGCACTGATGTGCTCGATGTACTGAAGAGTGGTGTCATTGACGATGATGTCTGCAAGAAGATAGAGGAAACAGCAGATCTGATGTCGAAACAATATTTATAAATAGGTATTAATTTTTAGGTGTTAAGTATTATACGGCACTGATTTGTGCATTCCTAACACTTAATACCTGATACTTAATACTTAATACTTAAGTAGATGGGTTCTTTAAAAGAAGTAAAAAACAGAATAAACTCCGTCAAGAGTACGCGTCAGATAACATCGGCTATGAAGATGGTGGCATCCGCTAAGTTGCATAAGGCACAGACGCGGATTGAGAATATGCTGCCTTATCAACAGAAGTTGAATGAAATTCTGACTAACTTCTTGTCTACAGATGCTACATTTGAGTCGCCTTATACCGAAGTGCGTTCCGTAACGCGGATAGCGGTCGTGGTTTTCTCATCCAACAGTTCGCTGTGCGGAGCTTTCAATGCGAATGTGGTAAAAAAGCTCGGAGAAACGCTGGAAGAATATAAATCACTTGGTAAAGAGAACGTTCTGATATATCCTGTAGGAAAGAAAGTAGAGCAGGCTGTGAAAAAGCTGGGCTATACATCGCAGGGAAGTTATCAAGAGATGGCGGATAAACCATCATATGTACAAGCGTATGAACTTGCCGCGTTGTTGATGCAAGAGTTTATGGAAAAACAAATCGACCGTGTGGAGCTGATTTATCATCATTTCAAATCAATGGGTTCGCAGATATTGATGCGTGAAGAATATCTTCCTATCGATTTGAGCAAGGTGGCAGCAACTGCTGCAACAGAAGGATCGGGGAAACGTGGTTTCCAGAATGATTATATTGTAGAGCCATCTGTCGGACAGCTGATTGCTGATTTATTACCGAAGGTATTGAGTCAGAAACTATTTACTGTGCTTCAGGATTCTAATGCTTCTGAACATGCTGCGCGTACACTTGCCATGCAGACTGCAACAGATAATGCGAATGAATTGATACAGGACTTGACGAAGCAATATAACAAGAGCAGACAACAGGCAATCACAAACGAATTGCTGGATATTATAGCAGGAAGTATGAAATAAGCAAGTGACGAGTTACGAGCTACAAGCTACGAGTGGCTACGCTATGTTCCGAAAGGTACTTGTAGCCCGTAGCTCGTAGCTTGTAACTTTTGTAGCTTGTCACTTTTTTCCTTTTTTTGCAAAAAGATGTGCCAATGGAGGCTTTAGCTCTTTTATTTGTGCTACCTTTACGCCTCCAACCAACATTGATGAAATAATGGAACAGAATCCTGAATTGGCATTAGCGTGGCAATTTATAGAAAATACAGGCACACATCTCTTTTTGACCGGTAAAGCAGGGACCGGAAAAACTACATTCCTGCGGCGGTTGAAGTCCGAAAGTCCAAAGCGTATGGTTGTTCTTGCCCCAACAGGTATTGCAGCTATCAATGCAGGTGGCGTAACCATCCACTCTTTCTTTCAGTTACCTTTTGCCCCTTACGTACCTGATACCTCATTCAGTGCGGATGGCAAAGCACAATATCGTTTCCGTTTCGGAAAAGATAAACTCAACATCATGCGTAGTATAGACTTGCTGGTGATTGATGAAATCAGTATGGTACGTGCTGATCTTCTAGATGCGATAGACGACGTGCTGAGACGTTTTCGTGATCGCAGTAAACCCTTCGGTGGTGTGCAATTGCTGATGATCGGAGATTTGCAGCAGCTTGCCCCAGTGATAAAAGATGAAGAGTGGCAGATGCTGAACAGTTACTATGATACTCCTTATTTCTTTTCCAGTCGTGCACTGAGACAGTCTGAATATTGTACGCTTGAACTGAAAACGGTGTATCGTCAGAGTGATACTCACTTTCTGGATATGCTGAACCGTATTCGGGAGAACCGTTGTGATAAAACTTTGCTGGATGAATTGAACCGTAGGTACATTCCGAATTTCAACCCTTCGAAAGAGGAAGGATATATCCAGCTGACTACCCATAACTATCAGGCGCAACGTATCAATGAACATGAACTGGCACAATTACCCGGTCGTTCCTTCACCTTTCGTGCCCAGATAGATGGAAAGTTTCCTGAATATTCTTATCCCACAGATGAAGTGCTTGAACTGAAACGTGGTGCCCAAGTCATGTTTGTGAAGAATGATTCATCCGGTGAGCACCGTTATTACAATGGTATGATCGGTGAAGTGGTGAATGTCTCAGCTTTGGGTATAGAAGTACGTAGTAAAGGAAGTGAGGATGCTTTTATGCTGCAAGAAGAAGAATGGACGAATGCAAAATACGTGTTGGATGAAGAGACTAAGGAAATCACCGAAGATATAGAAGGAGTCTTCAAACAATTCCCTCTGAAGCTGGCATGGGCTATTACTATCCATAAAAGTCAGGGACTGACATTTGAACGTGCAATAATCGATGCCAGTGCTTCTTTTGCACACGGACAGACTTATGTGGCATTAAGCCGTTGTAAAACATTGGAAGGTTTGGTATTGAGCGCTCCACTGTCGGCAAGAGCGGTCATCAGTGACAGTGCTGTAGATACTTTTACGGAAGATGCGCGTAGAAACGAACCTGATGAAACGCGTTACAGGAGATTGCAACAAGCATACTTTCTGGAATTGCTATCGGGATTGTTTGATTTCTTACCGTTAGAGTTGGCATTGAAGCGCTTTGTGAGATTGGTGGATGAACACTTGTATAAACTCTATCCCAAACTATTGACTGAATATAAATCAGAAACGGAACGTTTTCACGAGAAGGTTATGAAAGTTGCCCAAAAGTTTAGCCTTCAATACACACGCCTGGTTGATGGTGCCGAAGATTATGCAACGGATAAAAGCTTGCAGGAACGTATTCATTTGGGAGCGGAATATTTTAAAGAACAGTTAGAACCTTTGGATGCTATCAGGAGTAGTACCATTGTGGAAACAGATAATAAAGAACTAAAAAAACAGTTGAAGACTGCCAGTGAGGAATTGGATGATCTACTTCTGTTAAAAGTTGACTTATTGGAATTTGTTATCAGTAAGGGCTTTCATGTAGGAGAGTACCTGAAACAAAAGGCGGTACTTTCCATTGACGATACGACATCGACTAAAGGCAAAGAGGAGAAGCGTTCCGGTAATTCTACCGAAAGAAGAAAACGAAAAGGCGGAACCGAGGAAAGTGGAAATACCCCTGCACGGAAAAAAACAGCAGCAGTGGAAGTTCCTTCGGATATCCTGCATCCCGAATTATACAGGCGTCTGGTAGCATGGCGTAATGCAGAAGCGTCTCAATTAGGATTACCGGTATATACCGTAATCCAACAGAAAGCTATTTTAGGTATCACCAATTTATTACCGGAAGATAAATCCGCTCTTCTCCGGATCCCTTATTTTGGCAAAAAAGGAGTGGAAAAGTATGGGGATGAGTTGCTGGAGATGGTGCGGGTGTATAAGAAGGAGAGTGGAATTGCAGAAACGCTGTTTAGTGATTAGTGGCACTCACCACTAATCACTTATTTAAAGATTGAACATTAGTTTTATTCCTTCTTCCAGAGTATGTGGTTGGTATCCCAGTTCTCTGCGTGCTTTTTCAATGCTTAATCCGCTGAAACGGGGACGGGGAGTTGTTTCTCCCATTTGCTTGGTAGTGACTGGCAGAATTAATGAATAATCCAGATTCAACGTATCTGCTACACGATAAGCAATATCGGCTATAGTCAGACATTCCGAGCCACAGATGTGATAAATGCCATTATTGGGATGATTTATCAGTTTCTCTATTCCTTGAGAAACATCGCCTACATAGGTTGGCGTGCGCCACTGGTCGGAAACCACCCGTATTTCTTCATTATTTCTTAAACGATTGGCTACCAATTGCAGAATATTCCCGTGTTGCCCCGGCAGGGCGGCACCATAGACCACTACCACACGTGCGATGGCATAATTGCTACAGAGCTCAGCTACCCGTTTTTCACCTTTCAGTTTGGTTGCCCCATAATAGTTGACGGGATCAGGAGTATCTTCTTCTGTATAAAGCTGCCCTGTATCTCCATTAAATACAAAGTCAGTAGATAGATGTATAAAGCGTGCAGCGGATGCTTCGCATCGGAATGCCAATTGTCCCACAGCATTGACATTGATACTGTCTGCCTCCTCACGGTGTGCTTCGCAATAATCAGGAACGGATAATGCGGACGTGTTGATCACTATATTCGGGCGTACTTCCCGGAACAATGCGCTTTGTTCCCCCATCTGGCAGATGTCTGCACTGATGAAACGATAATTCCCGGAATCGGGAGCAATGTCGTCATGCAGAGAACAACCTGTTACTATATACTCGTCATTGCGTGACAAATCATTCAATATCCGGCGTCCTGTGAAGCCATTGGCACCTATTACCAATACTTTTTTCTTCATATTCATATTATTTCAGTATATAATCCCTTGACTGTAGTCTTTTTTAGTAAGGTCCATTCCTTCCTTGTTGTACTTCGATTCTAATTCCGAATGATCCGTTTGCCGACTTCAGTTCGAAAGCGCCTTTGAAGTTATTCCGTTCCCACGGCAGGGCAGAAGGATTAGGGACTTTCCGTCCGTCCTTGTCATACTCTCCATAAGTATTGATGCGCATTCCATTCTTCAGCCGGAAACTTCCCATTTGCAGGTTTTGGGGAGATGATCCGAAACCTGTCAGTCCGAAAGGGTTCATACTGTATATGGTGGAGCTACCTAAACTAAATAAGTGTGAGTAGCCTTGTGAGTAGGTCACATTCGGGTCCAAGCGAAACAGAAAACTATAATCTTTGCTGGCATCGGGAATGTCTAAAGTCATTTTTGGCATTTGGGGAGCTGCCATTTTCATCAGGTTCATATCCAAAAGGAATCCATCAAAATTCTTTGTTGCCGGCATATTCATACTGCGAACACTGTCAGCGGGTACTTCATTCTGGGCATTTACCCTGAAAGAAAGAAGACAGAAAAGTATGATTAGTCCTATATATTTCATCACTTAATGGTCTTTATTTAATGGCGAATATAAGAAATAAGTATGAATTATGGAAATATATAGCATTTATTAAAATAAAACTTGTATATTATATGCTGATATTTGAGTATTGTTGTTATCTTTGGAGCGTAAATAATTGAATTGGTTTTATAAGCAATCTATTTGTTCCTCTCTAACCGGTAAATGAACGGGCTGTATCTCGTGTGGAAATGCAGCCCGTTTTCTATTTCTTTTTTCTATTGAGATGAATCACCGGAGCAAGTATCGGGACTGTTTCCCACTTCATTTTCGAAGCATTGTACGCTCGTTCCACGCCTCCCTGTATTTCCAGATAATCATTGATTTTCACTTCCATGACTACACCGTAGTGGCTTTGTGGATACATAGGATTCATATATCCGTTCAGAGAGTTTTGTTTGCCAAAGCCTGAATATTGTCCGAAGAAGCGGATACGAAGGAAATTGTTGATGCGATAGGCGGCAGAGGCATCCAAGCCAATGTCGAATTGAGAACCATGCATGCGCGAAGGGATGGTGTATTTGGCGGTATACATACCCCCTGTCAATTCCCAGCGTTCATTAGGGCGATATCTAAAATCGGCACCTGCCTGGATAATCGTTCCCATAGTAGGGTAGGTATTGTAGGTGCTGAATGTGCTCAATATACTATTGGGTGAAAGCTGAAAAGCACCGTAATGCTCGTAATCCATCACGAAAGGATCGTAACTGCTGACCATCTTTCCCATTCTGATATCCATCCACGGAAAGTTGGGATAATAAGTCGGAAGAATGATGCGTAAGTCTGTGCTATCCATGCTGAGAGAAGTCTTTACCGGCATATCCCGATTAGGAGCGGCAGCTGTTCCGGGTGGAGGAAACAACGGCTCTTTTCCCATTTCCGTGGGAAAACGATTCAATAATGTGCTGTCCTTTGTTTGCTCGTTTTGTGCAGCAACGCGAAAGGAAACAGTGAGAAGGAACAGAATGATGAATAGTTTTTTCATAAGTCGTTATGTGTTAACGGAAGTTTCAGTTGATGATAAGTTTGTATCCGATACCTCGGACATTGACAATGCGGATACGTTCGTCCTTGGAAAGTTTATGTCGCAATTTAGTGATGAACACGTGCAGACTGCGCGAATTGAAGAAACTGTCGTCCCCCCAAAGATCGAGCAGGATATTCTGGGTATTCACTACCTGATTACGGTTTTCGCACAGGCGTTTCAGGATTTCGGCCTCGCGGTGGGAGAGTTCCTGCTCTATTCCGGTATGGGACAATATCTGTGTGACAGAGTTGAAATGGTAATCGCCTATCTCGAAACAGGTTTCTTCCTTCTTCGGTTCCTCTTTGAATGTAAATGCTTTGCCCACCAGCGCTTTAATGCGTACGATAAGTTCCTGCATGCCGAAAGGCTTTTTCAGATAGTCGTTGGCTCCGAGTTCAAAGCCTTCTACCACATCGTTGATGGAAGAACGGGCGGTGAGAAAAAGTACCGGAGTTCGTTTATCGGTCTGACGGATGTGGCGTACCATTTCAAAACCATCCATACGAGGCATCATAACATCGGCTACCAGTACATCAGGGCGTAAGTCGAAGAACATACGCAGACCTTCCTCGCCATCGGCAGCAGTATGGATGATGAAGTTCTGGCCTTCCAGCGTATCTTTGATAATCATGGCGAGGGTTTGTTCATCCTCAACCAGCAGTACCTTGATTTTGTCCATATCTTGATTCATTTTCATAATAAGCAATGTTATTCAGATTCTTATTGTAAAAGTACTTCCTTTTCCCGCTTCACTTCGTACGGTTACAATGCCACCGTGCTTTTCTACCATTGTCTTTACATAGAAAAGCCCCAGCCCGTAGCCTTTGGTATTGTGGATATTTCCTGTCGGAACCCGGTAGAATTTATCGAAAATGTGAGGCTGTTTATCCGTAGGGATACCAATACCGTGGTCTGTAACTGAGATTTCCACTTGTTCCGTTTCCTTTTTCCGGCAACAGATCATTATGTCGGCTTTATCCGGAGAGTATTTGATGGCATTATCTATCAGGTTACTCAGAATATTACTAAAGTGTGTACGGTCGGCAATGATTGTCAGGTCTTCCGGTGCAATGTCGAGATTGATTTCTACAGGCTTGCCCGCTTTCAGTTTATGCTGTTCGATGAGTGCCGGGAACAGATCGTGCAAGCTAAGCGTCTCCGGATGCAGACGGAAGGTTTTACGGCGTTCCATACTCATGGAGAGAATTTGTTCCACCAGTCCGCTTAATCGCTGTAACTGTTCCTGGCAGATACCCAGATACTTATCCCGTTGTTGCTTGTCTTCTGCCAGATTAAAATTAAGCAAAGCATCGTTGGCGGCATACGCCACGGCAATAGGTGTTTTCAGTTCGTGGGTGATGTTGTTGGTAAAGTCGCTCTTCATCTCTTCCAGTGTTTTCTGCCGCAAAATGGTGCGGATAAGAAACCAGAAGGAGAAACCTAATATAATAAGGATAACGAATGATGTGGTAAGAATACCGCTCATCTGCCGCAATACAATCTTATAAATAGGTTCTATTGTGAGGCGGTAACTTTGATTGGAGTGAATGTCGAAAGCATAATTATATTGTTTTGCTTTTTCACTGGGTATGTATCCGGGAGTCCCGACAATGGCGAGCGTATCAGTGTAAACCAGCGTTGAGTCCGGATCGGCACCGGAATGAAGACGCTCCAATCGGTAGGGAAGTTTAAGCCCCCGTTCTTGCAGATAGGTATTCAGCAGACTGTCATAAACGGCTATATCAGGTTCTATAAAAATATCCAGTCCCGAGTGCATTCCACGCTGGATGAAAGTGGCAAGTTCCACCATACTGCTTTGGTCACGCAGCATCATGTCTATTCCACCTTCGGCTCTTAAAGAAGCCTGAGGTTCATCCTCATTAATCACTGTATCTTCCAGGACCTCTTTTACTGAATCTCTTTCTGCCCAGACTGAAATATTTGTGCCTTCCTGTCCCCGTGTGAAAAGGATATCTCTTGTCGAGTCATTCGGGTAACTCACTGAGACGCTGTCATACTTCATAGGGATACCGTCTTTTAAAAGTGAACGACTTCCGGCACTATCTGTTTGGTTAACAGTTGTACTGCTGCGGACAAATGATTTTCCGGAATCGGAATTGTATCCTGCTGAAACCTCTACGGAACCGTGGGCTTTATTTTCTTTTTGCATCTCCTTTACACGAAGCATCATTTCATTATAATCGCTCATGCGCATGGCTTCTACGATGCTTTGTTCCAGTTCGTGCTTCATTGTTTTGTATAGCCCCGTGATCCAGTATGCCTGGTAAATAAAGATACCCAGCAGAGAAATTATGACTAATATGGCAATAGGTTTGAATGGCAGTTTCATGTAGCTCTTGTATTTATATGGACAAAGATAGGAAAGATAAACGGTACATGTATGGACGGTAAGACTAAATAACACTTCAGATAACACTAGATAAGACTACGTAAGTTCCGGATAACATAAAGTCCGGAAGATTTCACCGTACTTTGCAGTGCAAGAGCTTAAGGGATGATTCGGGTTTGCACAAGGCATCTTTTGCAAAAGGTATAGGGAGAATCCTGTGCAGTCCCTTGCATAATTGGGTGTCAACCTTGGTCAACCGGCCTGTCAACCTAGGTTAACGGATCTGTCAACCAAGCTTAATCGACCTGTCAACCAAGGTTGACACCCAATCATCTCTAAGTCTGAACACATTTATGTCGTATCTAAAACAAATGAACATGAAGTCTTATTACTATCTTTCCCTGATGCTATGTGCATTGAGCGCAGGAGTTTCCGCTCAGGAAATAACGAAGAGTACGGATGCAGAGAGCGAACGGACGCTCAGTGCGGACAGTATTATAACACAAGACAAGCAGCTGGACAGTCTTTACCAATCTCTTCCCGAAGTAATGGTTACCGGACAACGTCCCATCGTGAAAGCGGAGCAAGGTAAACTGGTGTACGATCTTCCGCGTCTTATCGGTAATCTACCTGTAGATAATGCTTATGACGCTGTGAAGGAACTGCCGGGCGTAACCGAGATGAATGGCGGGTTGATGTTGGCAGGGCAGGGGGTAACTGTAATATTGGATGGCAAAGTTACCACCATGAGTACCGAACAGCTTTATTCTTTATTGAAAAGCATCCCGTCCAGTCGCATAGAGAAGGCGGAAGTGATGTACAATGCTCCGGCACGCTATCAGGTACGGGGTGCACTTATCAATATTACACTGAAGCAAAGCACCGGAGGCCCGTCTTCCTGGCAAGGAGAGCTTTATGGCAAATATAATCAGAAACATTACGAGGGCTTCAACGAACGTGCCAGCCTGATCTATAATGGAAATAAATTCTCAGCAGATTTTCTTTACTCACACAACCACGGACGGGGATATTCTTTAACCGATAAAGAAGCTATGCACTCTCTGGCGGACGGTTCGGTTCATCACATCACAACCGATGAGATGGGCCGGAGCCGTTCACATACCCATAGTTTCCGGGTAGGGGCGGATTACAATATTGCCAAGGACCATCAGCTGAGTTTTGTTTATAATGGAAGTTATTCGACTTACCACAGCCTGATGGATATTTACGGTACGCAGCAGTCCAACACCCGTAGCAACAGCACCGATTGGCTGCACAACGGACGTCTGGATTACCGTACACCTTTCGGACTGAAAGCCGGTGCCGAACTGACTTATTACCGTTCTCCATCCGATCAGTTATTGCATAGCAGCATGCAAGGTGAAGAGCTGGCCTTTTATACCGAAGACTGTCAGCGCATCAATCGCTGGAAATTCTTCCTTGCCCAGGAGCATAAGCTGGGTCGTGGATGGGGACTGAATTATGGTGCCGTTTATACTACCAGTATCGACCACAGTTATCAGTATTATTATGATACGGAGAAGGATGCGGGAACAAAGGCAGGTGTGAGCACAGGCATTCCCGATAATATGCAATCCCGCCGTCGCGAACAAACTCTGAACTTCTATGCAGGTTTCAATAAAAGTTTCGGTGATAAACTTTCCCTGGATGCTTCGCTTGCCGTGGAGCATTACAAGACACCGGTCTGGAATCAGTGGGATTGGTATCCTACCATTAACCTGAGTTATATGCCCGCTCCCGGCCATGTCTGGCAATTGGCTTTGAGCAGTGATAAGGACTATCCTGATTATTGGGCTGTGCAGGACGCCATCTCTTATCTGGGCGGTGGATATTCTGAAATACATGGGAACCCGTTCCTGAAGCCGGCTCAGGAATATCAGCTCCAACTGACACATATTTTGAAGAGTAAATACATCTTTAGTGCATGGTTTTCCCATACGAAAGATTACTCTACCCAGACTCTTTATCAATCTTCTGAACGTCTGGTGGAAATCTATAAACATTTGAATTTTAATTACCAACAACAGGCCGGAGTACAGGCTTCTATACCTTTTGATATAAAGCAATGGTTGAATTCTCGTTTAACTTTGATTGGTGTATGGCATCATGAGAAGGATGATGATTTCTGGGATATTCCTTTTAACCGGAATATTTGTTATGGTATTGCCGTACTGACAAATACTTTCACTCTCTCTAAGAAGCCTGATCTGAAACTGACACTGACGGGAATGGCTCGTAGTAAAGCGACTCAGGGAATTTATGATTTACCGTCTTCAGGGTATGTAAATGCAGCTTTGCGGTATGGCTTTGCCAAAGGAAAGGCTATTCTGAATCTTTATTGCAATGATATCTTTGAGACGGGACAGATAAAACCACGTATCCGCTTTGGTACGCAGAACGTGACGAATGATTATGCTTGTTTCAGGGAAATCGGGGTGTCGTTTACGTATAAGTTCGGAGGATATAGGGAGAAGAAGAGGGAGGAGGTGGATACGTCGAGGTTTAAGTAATGTGTGTGTACTTTTTCTTTTGTCTCAAAACAAAAGAAAAGTACTTTCACCAGCATAATACACATTAAAAAAATCAGAATCTTTTGCTCCTTCCTCCTCTATATTTCTTAATTTTGTCGGAACAAAATGAAGTATCAACCTTCCGCACACTCAATCTCAAAATGACACTGCGGAACCTAAATTATCGTATTATGATTAACAGATTCGTCTTGAACGAAGTATCCTACTTCGGACCGGGTGCCCGCGAAGTGCTCCCACAGGAAATTAAACGTCTCGGCTTGAAAAAAGCTTTTGTATCCACCGACAAAGATTTGATTAAATTTGGAGTAGCCGACAAGGTGCTGTCCGTACTGGATAAGGCAGGTATACCCTATGTTGTATTCAGCGATATTAAACCAAATCCTACGGTTAGTAATGTAAATGCAGGTGTGAAAGCGTTTGCAGAATCCGGTGCCGATTTTATTCTGGCTATTGGCGGCGGTTCTTCTATCGATACATCAAAAGCTATCGGCATTATCACTAATAATCCGGAATTCAGTGATGTGGTTTCTCTGGAAGGAGTGGCGCCGACTCAGAAGAAGTCCGTGCCTATCATTGCACTGCCTACCACTGCGGGAACTGCTGCTGAGGTAACCATCAACTACGTGATTACCGACGAAGTGAATGAAAAGAAGATGGTATGCGTAGATCCGAATGATATTCCTGCCATCGCCATTGTAGATGCCGAATTGATGTACACTTTGCCTAAAGGGCTGACCGCTTCTACGGGATTGGATGCATTGACACATGCTATTGAAGGTCTGATTACTAAGGGAGCTTGGGAAATGAGCGATATGTTTGAAATTAAAGCTATCGAAATGATTACCCGTTATCTGGAAACGGCTGTGTTTGAGCCGACGAATGCAGAGGCGCGTAATGGTATGGCGGTAGCGCAATATATTGCAGGTATGGCTTTCTCTAATGTAGGTTTGGGCGTTGTTCACGGCATGGCACATCCGTTGGGTGCTATTTTCGATATACCTCATGGTGTGGCTAATGCGTTGTTGCTGCCTATCATTATGGAGTTCAATGCTCCTGCTGCGCTTGATAAGTATGTGGAAATTGCTAAGGCGATGACAGTATATAAAGAAGGAATGAGCCAGGAAGAGGCTGCACGTGCTGCCGTAGATGCAGTGAGAGCACTGTCAGTAAGAGTAGGTATTCCGCAACACCTTTCTGAATTGGGCATCAAGGAGAGCGACCTCGACAAGCTGGCTACTGCCGCTATTGCCGATGTTTGTACACCGGGTAATCCTCGCGAGGTGACGAAAGAGATTATATTGGATTTGTATAAGAAAGCACTATAAGAATCAAACCACCGGAAACAGAAGCGTAAACGTACTCCTTTCTCCTGTTTTTGACTGCACGGTAATACTTCCGTGATGCTGGTGCATAATTTGCCGGGAGATGGTCAGTCCGATGCCTGAACCTGTTGGTTTTGTGGTAAAGAAAGGGATGAAGATTCGTTCCTGGACTTCCGGCTCGATACCGGTTCCATTATCAGTAACACGCAGGAAAAGATGATTTCCTGGAGTGATGCCCGCGGAAAGAGTGATTTGTGTCGCTTCGTTTTCGCGGGCATTCCGTATCAGGTTGATAAGAACTTGTTCTATCTGTTCCTTGTCCGCAATGACACGTAACGCAACGGCAGGTACGGAGAGATGCAAGTCGTTCGCTTCATTCTGCATCAGCCGGAGCACTCCTTCCAGCAATTCCTCTGCGTTGCAGAGTTTCAGTATAGGTTGGGGGAGATGCGATACTTCCCGATAACTATTCATGAAACGCACCAGCCCGTTTCCTCGTCGCCCAATGGTTTGCAACATCTGCTTCATCTCTGTTTTGGTTTCTTCATCCCCCTCCAGACTATCGGCATATTTGGTAAGAAGTTCCGTCAGTGATATGATAGGAGTGATGGAATTCATAATTTCATGCGTCAGTACGCGGATTAGCTTCTGCCATGCTTCTGTTTCGCGGCTATCCAGTGCAGAATGGATATTTTTCATTCCTGCAATCAACAGCTTCCTGCCCTGAATAATGAATTCCATGCCGGAAAGGGCAAGCTGCACAGTCTCTTCCTCTTCTTTGATTTGCCAGACGGAAAGATCGCCCGCTTTCAATGTGCGCAGTTTTTCCGGCAGATTCGGATGAAACTCTGTCAAGTCATCCACCGTTCGCGGATGTTCCATGTGTATCAGACGCTTTGCCGCTTCGTTAACCCATTCCATCTGCCCGTCAGGAGCATAAACGAGGACTGCCATATCTATATGATTGGCCAGAGCCTGGAAGTATTGCAACTGGCTTTCTTTCTTTTGCAGATTACTGCGATAGTGTTCAAGGGCATCCTGCATCTCGGTCAATAACTCTTCGGGGAGAGTTTGCGGAGCGTTAGGATGGGCGGCAGGAGAAGATAGGAATTCAGAGTATCGCACTGACCAAATGAATTGAGCCATCGCACGTGCAGAATGTAATATATACCGATAGATAGCGTAAGCCACAAACGCTGTGAGGCAGAGTGCTACACACAGGCTGATATAAAACCCGTGCACGGCCAGCCATGCCGAACACAAACAACATGCCAGCAATCCGACCGTAAGCCAGAGAGGCGTCTTCGCCCAAGCTTGTTTCTTCATAATCCGAACTTTTCAATCCTTCTATATAGTGATGTCCTCGTTATCCCCAGCATTTCCGCAGCCAACGTGATGTTTCCTCCGCATATCCGCAGCACCTCATTGATAGTTTCCCGTTCCATTCGTTCCAGATTATATTTCTCTTTTTCGGGAATGGCATTGGAAGATTGAGGCGAACGTAGCATGAAATCATCTGCCGTCAGCATTGTTCCGGTAGAAAGGATAACGGCACGTTCGATGGCGTGTTCCAATTCGCGTACATTTCCCGGCCAGCGGTAAAGCTGTAGCATTTTACGGGCTTCTTTGGAGATGCCCCGGAGTTCTTTCTTATATTTCTTCCGATAGCGTTGCAGGAAAAAGTCGGCCAACAGGAACAGGTCGTTTCCCCGTTCCCTCAAAGGAGGGATGCGAATTTCGATCGTATTGATGCGGTAAAGTAAATCCTGGCGGAACTGTCCGTTATCAATGGCAGCATATAAATCTGTATTCGTGGCGCAAATCAGTCTTACATCCACCGGATAAGAAGTGGTGGAACCCAACCGTGAACTCTTTCTCTGTTCAATGACCGAAAGCATTTTCGCCTGGAGCGGAAGACTCAGGTTTCCGATTTCATTCAAAAACAGCGTTCCACCCGAAGCTACTTCCACACGTCCCGGTTTATTTTTGCGGGCATCGGTGAATGCTCCCTTTTCATATCCGAACAACTCACTTTCAAACAATGTATCGGGGATACTGCCTAAATCAATAGGTACATATATCTCGTTTTTGCGGGGCGACTGCTCGTACACATACCGGGCCATCAGGTCTTTACCCGTTCCGTTTTCACCTAATAATAACAGGTTCGCATCCGTATCGGAGAACTTCTTTATCGTTTGGAAGATGGCTTGCATTGCTGCCGATTCACCAATCACGCATGTCGGTTCGGCGGGAAGGGAGAGGGCTTCCGTTTGTTCTTTCAGGGCCTCTTTCTGTTGCTTCAAAGTTTCTACTTCCGTCCGGCTGAAACTGAGTTGCAGGGCGGAAGATACGGTTGCTATCAACTTTTCGTTTTGCCAGGGTTTGGGAATGAAATCCGTGGCACCTTGCTTAATGGCTTGCACTGCCTTTTCCGTATCTGCATAGGCGGTGATGAAGATGACAACAGCTTTCTCGTCCAGCTTCAGTATCTCGTCCAACCAATGGAATCCCTCTTTCCCACTGACGGCGTCGCGGCGGAAATTCATGTCAAGCAGTATGACGTTGAAATGGGTACGAGAGATGAGCGGCAGCAATTCACGCGGGTCAGTCGTCATGGTGATACTTTCCACCAAAGGACGCAGCAGCATTTTCAAGGTGAAGAGAATGTCTTCATTATCGTCTACAATCAGTATCTTTCCTCGTTTCATCATACTTGAAGTTAAGTTTAAAATGTGCGGATACAGGGTTCTTTACCTATATGGACATGACAGGCTCCGGGGCATTTCCGGACATGTGCAAAGATAGATAAAGTTTTTGAAAAGGGAGTGTACGGAAGCGTGCATTTGGTGTACGATATCGTGCAATTTTGTGGAGATGATTTTTCAATAAAGTATTGTATAGTAATTGCTTAACCATTTGGTATAGTTATTGCCTTATGTTTATAAGTAAACGAATGCGCAAAAAGTATGCTATACAAAGAACTGGTTTCCATTACATTATTTTTTTCTCTTATTGCTTGCAGTTCCAAGAGTCCGGGTATGAGCAAAGATGAAATAACCCAAGCTTTGGATGAGCAGGCCATAGAGCATGCAGCCGCCGTAAAAGCGGTTTCTGCTGATGTACCGAAATTTACAGAAGATTATACACCTCCTGCCGGAATTAAGTATCAGGCTAAAATAGAAACAGCCGGAGTGAAGACCCTTAATGTGCAGGCTGCGCTGAAGAATGTGCGTCTTATGAAAATCAGCGAACTCGGTACATTTCAGATTCGTCGTACAGGAGTATTGGTGCCGATAGGTGGTAATCTGATTCCGGTGGAAGAGGGATACTTATTGAATAGTTACCAAGGGATTTATTTATTGGATAAGGGCTTTAAACTTATTAAGCAGTTATTCGAAAATGATGTTGACTTTCAGCGTAGTGGGAAAAGGTACTATTTTCAATTGCGTGTTGTGCTACGAAATGTCTATTATGATACAACTCGTAAGCAAATCCGGGGTACATATACAGTGCCTAATCATGAAAAAGACAAATATCGGACTTTTCTGGCTTTTCTTCCCTGGGATGTTTTAATGACTGCAACAGAACCTTGGGCTGAAAAAGATATAGCAGACAGTATTCCTCTGCAGGGTAATTTGAATTTTAGAACATTTTTTAAATTTACACCAGAGGGTTTTATACGTTCCATGCCTTATTCCGGTCGCTTCTACACGAATGCACTAAAGGGAGATACTTTGTGCTACTTTGATCCCACTCATTCACCGGATTATCCTCCTTCGAAAGGTGCCGGCTCTGTGCGAAACGGAGAACCACACCATATCTATGATTATCATGGCAAAACGCGTATACGTCTGGCCTATGATAATACACTTTACCAACTGGAAAATGCTTCCACACTGAAAGCAATTTATCGGTTGGACTTTGGCTCTTTTCTGCGTGCCGACGGGCAGAAAGTCACAGGTAGCCTTTCTAATAATATGGATGATTATTATTTCTTGCAGCAATGGTTGGAAACAGACCGTTATCTCTTTATCAAAATAACGAAAGGATATGACTCGCCTAACGCACGGAAAGCTAAATCTGTTTCTCTTTATTCGCTTATATATGATAAAACATCCGGGGACTTCTTTACACTTCCTCCCGAAGATAATAGTAAAGACCTTGATTTTCCGCATATTGCTACCGATGGCGAACTAAATATACCGTTTTATCCGGATGGAGTAGTCGGAAATATTTCTTTTAGCTATCTCGATGGTATGAAAGCGAAAGAAAAATATCCGGATATTCTGAAAGGACAGGATATATCGGATAATGAATTGATATTGTTAACCGTAGAATAATAAAACAGAGAATAACGATGATAAAGCATTATGTGAAAGTTGCGCTTCGGCTGATAAAGCGGAGCTTCTTGTTTTCCTCCATCAATATGCTGGGTTTTGTATTTGGCATGGCAGCGGCGTTCCTCATTTATCTTTGGGTAGTGGACGAATTGACTTATGATGACTGCTTCCCCGAAGCAAATCGTATTTACCGGACTATTGAGGTGAAACGGGAGCCAAGCGGAGAGATAAAAGAATCTCCTTCGACGATACGTTCGCTTACTAAAGTCTTTCGTGAAGAGTTCCCACAAGTAGAAAATGCTACGGCTATCAAATATGGAGATTTGCATACGCTAGAGACGGAAAGTCATAAGAAAATCAGTGGAGAGGAAGCTTATGTTGATTCTGCATTCTTCCGGATATTTCCTTTTCCGGTGACGGAAGGAAATCCGGAACATATAGCGAACCATCCTGATAACATTATCTTATCAGAAACAATGGCACGGAAAATGTTTGGCAGCAGTCCGGCAGTGGGACAAAAACTGACTTATAGCGGATATGGGCGGGAGAATATTTATAATGTAGTTGCAGTGGTGAAAATACCTCCAAAGAGCCATATCCGTTTTGACATTGCTTATCCGATGGATTCTTATGGTAGGGGAATGGCCGGTTATAGTTGGGATCGCTTTCGTGAGAATATACACGTATATATCAAAATGAAGGCTGGTGACGGCGGAAAGATGTATGAGAAGGAGCTGAAAAGTATGAGCCGCGCACTCGGCAAGTTTGGGGAGAAACGAACCTTACTACGTTTTCAGTCTATCAGGGACATTCACCTGCATACTACTTTTTCTGATCCTTGCGTAAAGAATCATGGTAATGTGGCTACCATTTATCTGTTTACAGCGCTGGCCATATTGGTAATCTTTATGGGAGCTTTCAACTTTACAACACTTTCTACGGCACGGGCATCTATGCGCTATAAAGAAATAGGTGTACGCAAAATAACAGGTGCCAAGAGAAAAACGTTAATTTCACAATTTCTCTCGGAAAGTCTGGTGCAAGCATTCATATCTTTGGTATTGGCTTTAGCTCTGACGGAGTTGATGTTACCGCTATTCAATAAGTTTATGGATACGGAAATCTCCCTGCGGTTTAGTTGGGCTGTCTTTTTTTATATTTTGTTCGGTATAGTAGGAGTGGGGTGTCTGGCAGGAAGTTATCCGGCTTTTTATCTTTCTTCCATTAATCCTTTGCTTGCTTTTAAGGGTGGTCGGAAAACAGGAAGGAAAGGCGGACTTATCAAAGGGCTGGTATGTGTACAATTCGTTATAGCTCTTACACTGATGCTACTGACGGCTATTGTCTTCAAGCAACTCCATTATATGCAAAACAAGGATTTGGGACTTAATAGGGAAAATATCGTCTCTGTCTATACCAGTTTATGGTATAAGGTAGCCGGATTCAAGCAAGAACTGCTGAGAAACCCAAATGTGAAAAGTATATCTATGGGGGCACCTATCGGAAGTTTTATTGAAGGTAGTTCATCTGGAGATGGCAGTCTGGTACGCTGGACCAATATGGACGGACAAGAAGATTCGCTAAAGATGGTAACAGTGTTTGCAGATGGGGATTTCATTAAGACATTTGGTTTGGAGTTGATAAAAGGGAAATTGCTGGAGTCTGACTTTGATAAATATTGGGGGGATAGGAATCCCAACATTGTGATTAATGAGGCTGCCTGGAAAGGGATGAAGGTGGCTGATCCTATTGGTATGGAACTGCAAGTGAACTCTTGGAGTAAAGCGCGTATCGTCGGAGTGGTGAAGGATTTCAATTTCCAGTCTTTGCGCGAGAAGATAAAGCCGGCTTTTCTTTATTATTCTCCGGAAGCACTATCTTACCTGCATATTAAAATTGCTCCTGAGCATCGGCAGGAAACTTTGAAATTTATTCAGCAGAAATACGAGGAGATGGCCGTGCAGGATGATTTGTTCGTGAAAGATTTCAGCTATCAATTTTTCTCCGATGCATTAAATAAAAACTATGCTAAAGAACAACAACAAAGCCGGATGTTACTGTTCTTCACAGTGTTGGCTATTGTCATAGCTATGCTGGGAGTATTTGGCTTAGTGGCACTCTCCACTACCCAGCGGACAAAGGAAATCGGTATCCGCAAAGTGAATGGCGCTCATTCCGAGCGTATTGTACGAATGTTCTGTCGGGAATATCTTCGTTGGGTAGGCGTGGCTTTCGTGATTGCCTGTCCGTTAGGGTATTTCTTTATGCACCGTTGGTTAAGCGAATTTGCCTATCAGACTGCAATAAGTTGGTGGTTGTTCGTGTCGTCAGGAGCGGTCATTGCAGGCATCACCTTGCTTACCGTCTTTGGACAGACCTGGCGGAAAGCATCACAGAATCCGGTGGAATCATTGAGGTATGAGTAAGATTTATTTTGTATATAATAAAAAAATAATTTGAATATGATAAAGACTATTGGACTCAGTAAGATATTCCGTACAGAGAGCGTACAGACCATTGCTTTGAATGAAGTGAATCTGGAAATCACTCAGGGAGAATTTGTAGCCATTATGGGACCTTCGGGCTGCGGAAAGTCCACTCTGTTGAATATGATTGGTTTGCTCGATAATCCTACTTCCGGTGAACTCTGGTTTCTCGACCAGGAAGTTTCGTGTTACTCCGAGAATTCTCGTACGGACCTGCGCAATGGAAACCTCGGCTTTGTATTTCAGAGTTTCAATCTGATAGATGAACTCACGGTTTTTGAAAATGTAGAACTTCCGTTGCTCTATGCCGGAGTCTCTACCCGCGAACGCGTGAGGCGTGTTAATGAGGCTTTGGAACGTATGCAAATAGCCCACCGCACGGAGCATTATCCGCAACAACTTTCCGGTGGTCAGCAGCAGCGTGTTGCCATTGCCCGTGCCATTGTTACCAATCCCCGCATTATCCTTGCCGATGAACCTACGGGAAATCTGGACTCTACCAATGGTAGCGAAGTAATGAACCTTCTGAAAGAACTGAACCGGGATGGGGCGACAGTGGTCATGGTGACCCACTCCGAAGAGAATGCCCGGGAAGCAGGACGGATTATAAGAATGATGGACGGATATATTCTGACTGAAAGCAAAAAAGACAAATAAGACATACATAACTATAAAAATGATAGGCTATTACGAAAAAATCATAGAATTATTTGATAGTCTCAACAGAATCCTATAGCTTTGGACACAGATATATAATCTTAATAGCAAAGCATACAGACATGAAAAAAATTATTGTAACACTTTTCTTATTGGCAAGTGTGTGGACAACACAAGCTCAAGGGACTTTCACAATAGAAGGACAAGTAAAGAACGTAGATGATGGAACTTTAGTCACCTTGTTCCGTTTAGATGGAAATGTGGGTAACAGTATCGGTGTTGATACGATTCGTAACGGACATTTTCGTTTTCAGGCAGAAACATTGGGAAATGAAACCGAAATAGTGGATATGATGGGAAGAAATGACAAGTTTCCTTCTATGAGCTTAAGGCTTTGGGTTCGTCCGGGAGATAATATACAGATAAGCGGTGAAAACACACTGATACGGACTTGGGATGTGAAAAGTACTGTTCCGGAACAAGTGGCTAATCAGGCCTTTATAAACGACTCACGCGAATTGTGGAATGAATATCAGCGCAATGCTTTATTGCAGCGTGCATACCGCCGGAAGTATGCAGGGAGTGCGGTGGACGAAGAAAGACAGGCGATACGTGCACAAGCTGACAGTTTGCAGAAGGTAGAGGATGAAATTAGTATCCGTATTGATGCCAACACTATAAAACGTATGAAGCAGATTCCAGTTGACGATATTTGGCTGGAGCACTTGAAAAGGCTGGCAATGTCGGCTAAGTATACTGAAAATTATCCTTATAAAGATGAAGTGATTGCTCTCTATGAAGGATTGACTGATGAAGAAAAACAAACCTCTTGGGCAATGGATACATATACATATCTCTTTCCTCCTCAAGTAGTGGAAGTGGGTGATGAAATGGCAGATGCGGATCTGTACGACCTAGAGGGAAATGTACATCATTTGTCTGATTTTAAAGGTAAGTATATTATGCTGGATTTTTGGAGCCGTGGTTGCGGGCCTTGTATTATGGCTTTGCCTGAGATGAAAGAAGTGGCTGAGATGTATAAAGATCGCTTGACGATAGTAAGTCTGAGCATTGATACCAAGAAAGGGTGGGAAGCAGCCTCTAAAGCCCATGAAATGACTTGGCAGAATCTGAGTGATTTGAAAGGAAGCAATGGATTATATGCTAAATACGGAGTACGCGGAATTCCAAATTATGTCCTTATTTCACCTGAAGGACGCATCGTAGAAAAATGGTTCGGATACGGGAAGCAGAGTCTGAAACGAAAACTTCGCCGCCTGCTAAATGCAAACGAATACGTGATGAGCTTAGGGGAAGAGAATGGGCATAAAGTGGTGAATTTCCCGACTGTAAAGAAAAGTAATAACGATATTCCTGAAATCCGCCAGGTAGTATTGACGGATACTGCTACGGTCCTGCGGATTCGTGCCTATTATATACCTAAATACTGGATACAAATAATGAAGAATATCCAGTTAGTAGCGGACAATGGAACCGTATGTCCTGTCCTTCGCTCGGAAGGTATCCCTTTAGGGGAGAAATTCTATATGCCCGAAAGTGGAGAAGCCGATTATACTCTTTATTTCGCTCCACTGCCTGAAGGAACACATTCTTTCGATATGGTCGAACCGGGAGACTCGAATTCAGACCGTGTCGAAGGTATCTCTTTGACACTTGAATAAGATAGCAGAGGCTTTCTTATCCTAAAATCTTGCTATCTGCACTCTTTTTCGTACTTTTGTAGCTTTCAAAAAGAAAGTTTTATTTAAAGAAGTTCTCTGTATGAAATCAGACATTGAAATAGCCCGCAGCATAGAGCTGAAGAAGATTAAGCAGGTAGCCGAGAATGTAGGTATTCCACGTGAAGAAGTAGAAAACTACGGACGGTATATTGCTAAGATCCCTACACATCTGATTGATGAAGAAAAAGTGAAGAAAAGTAACCTGATTTTGGTAACTGCTATTACTGCTACCAAAGCAGGTATTGGTAAGACTACAGTTTCTATCGGTCTGGCATTGGGGTTGAATAAGATCGGCAAGAAGGCCATCGTTGCTTTGCGTGAACCTTCGTTAGGACCTTGTTTCGGCATGAAGGGTGGAGCAGCAGGTGGCGGTTATGCCCAGGTGCTCCCTATGGAAAAGATAAATCTGCACTTTACAGGAGATTTTCATGCCATCACTTCGGCTCACAATATGATATCTGCATTGCTCGACAATTATCTTTATCAGCATCAGGCGGACGGGTTCGGACTGAAAGAAATTATCTGGCAGCGCGTGCTCGATGTGAACGACCGTTCTTTGCGTAGCATTGTCACCGGTTTAGGTCCCAGTACGAACGGTATTACCGAAGAATCCGGCTTCGATATTACCCCTGCATCCGAAATTATGGCTATTCTTTGTCTGGCAAAGGACATAGACGACCTGAAACGACGGATTGAGAATATCATCCTTGGTTTCCGTTTTGATGGTTGCCCGTTCACCGTGAAGGAGTTAGGAGTAGCAGGAGCCATCACTGTCCTGCTGAAAGATGCTATCAATCCGAACTTAGTTCAGACAACCGAAGGATCGGCAGCTTTTGTTCATGGTGGTCCCTTCGCAAATATTGCTCATGGTTGTAACTCTATTCTTGCAACGAAAATGGCAATGACTTTCGGAGATTATGTTGTAACGGAAGCCGGTTTCGGTGCCGATCTTGGTGCGGAGAAATTTTATAATATCAAATGTCGCAAAAGTGGATTACAACCTAAACTGACAGTGATTGTGGCTACTGCACAAGGTTTGAAGATGCATGGAGGTGTCAGTCTGGATCGTATTAAAGAACCCAATATGGAAGGACTGCAACAAGGTTTCGGCAATCTCGATAAACATATACGCAATCTGCGTTCATTCGGTCAGACGGTGCTGGTTGCCTTCAATCGTTTTGCCAGTGATACGGACGAGGAGGTAGAAGCAATCCGCCGGCATTGCGAAGAGAAGTTAGGTGTAGGGTTCGCTGTCAATAATGCCTTTGCAGAAGGAGGAGAGGGAGCTGTGGAGCTCGCTAATCTGGTAGTGGATACTATTGAGAAGAAACCTTCTGAACCCTTGAACTTCAGTTATAGTGAAAATGATAATGTAGAACAAAAGATAGAGAAGATAGCTTGCAATCTTTACGGTGCCAGTGTGGTGACTTACAGTATCCATTCACGCAAAATCATCAAATTGATAGAGAAGATGGGTATTGGTCATTATCCCGTTTGCATTGCCAAAACACAATATTCTTTCTCTGCCGATCCGAAAATATACGGTGCGGTGAACAACTTTGAATTTCATATCAAGGATATTGTAATCAATAACGGTGCGGAAATGATTGTTGCCATCGCCGGAGAAATTCTGCGTATGCCGGGGCTTCCCAAAGAGCCACAAGCTATGCACATTGACATTGTAGATGGAAATATAGAAGGATTGAGCTAACCATCGGAAAGTATAAATATAGAAATAGGGGATGCCGGTATATTACTTGCATCCCCTTTCCATTTATTTCAAATCGTTCAACATGGCTTTCGGGTCTTTGGCCAACTGTTTCCAGTCGTAGTTTCTCAATAGTCCCAGAAGTGTAGCAATCACGATAACAATACGTGCTGCCCAAAGAACAATGATAACAGCCAATGCAATAAGACCGAACTTCATGGCATAGATAATCATGCTATCATCATCACGGGTTTTACTTCCATCGCTCCATTTAGTTATGGTTGTGGTCACATATAAAGCGCCGGCAGCACCCACTAAAGCTCCTGCAATGCCGAATAATATCTTTTTGAGACCGGTAGCCATTTTGTCTTCACGGCGACGTTTAGTAATCATATATCCACGTGGACGGCAAGCGAAAATATAAAGCACGATCCAGATAAAGCACCAGATCGCTTCCCATCTTTCACGCCATACTCCGGCATCGGCACGATCTACCAGGTGCTTTTTATAAGTTTCCACATTATATGCTTTCAGTTCTTTTATTTCTTCAGTGGCATTTTCCAGATATTTTTCATAAAGACTGCGTGTTTCTTCAGAAATGGTATCTATGGCCAACTTTTGGTTATAAGTGTCAATGTAACTTTGTTGCCGGGTTATAGCTTCACTGAGTTCAGTCTGCACTTGCTCATCAGTCAGAGCCTGTCTCTTTGCTACATAATCCTGTTCGCTTCCGGCCTGATAGAAATAATAACATCCCATAATGGCTACACAGATGATGATCCACCATGCGAATGTCCAATGCCGCTGTTTGGACCATTCCAGCACTTCGCGCGTATCAGCCATTACCTCCATTAGTTCGGTATCCGACGGGTCATCAATGGCTGCTTCCGCTTGTGTCAGCAGATCTTCCATATCCCTTGTTTCCTGGGCTGTTCGAGGATAATAATCTTCATCCGGCTGTCCATGATATCCGGCTGTTTCCCATGCTTGGAACAATAGTTCTTCCGCTTTTTTGTTTCTTTCGTCTTCAGTATTTACATTGCTGTATGTGGTGTTCATACCACCCTGCATGTGTTTCTTGTTTGCTGAGCTCATAGTATTGCAGAATTAAATAGTTTGGGAATTGTTGTTTGCTTGTACCTGTCTCAACTGTTCACGCATTTCGGCGTCTTTTTTGTCCCGGTGACCTTTGTAAGCTCTAAACCCGAAGGTCAGTACATTCCATACACCTTTAAAAAGAGCGATAACAATTTTCAGCATAATCTTACCTGTAGCTACTCCAATGTTTTCTGACATAGTAATTAAAGTTTTAAAGTGAATAATAAATGTAGTTTCCAAAAATAGGGAAATGCAAGCAGGAGTATCCTTTCAATACAACAAAAATAGTGTCAATGTGTAAAAAAAAGAGGTCCGTAGCCTTTATCACAAAGGCTACGGACCATTTTACAATTTAACTATATATTTAATCATTCATATACATACATTTTTTCTCAAAAATGTATATACCTTGTCGGCCGGAAAAACTAAACCGGCTGACTCGTAAAAACAAATTTCTTAATATGCGAACAGCGGATATTTCTCCATTGTCTTATTCACGCGTGCGCGAACTTCGGCAATAACCGCTTCGTTTTCTACATTGGACAGAACCGTTTCAATCATTTCTGCAATTTCCAGCATCAGATCTTCTTTGGCGCCACGAGTAGTGATGGCAGGAGTACCCAAACGGATACCGGAAGTCTGGAATGCAGAACGGCTATCGAACGGAACCATATTCTTGTTTACAGTGATATCGGCAGATACCAATGCTTTTTCAGCAATTTTACCTGTGAGATCAGGATATTTGCTACGCAGGTCGACCAGCATAGAGTGATTATCCGTACCACCGGAAACGATTGTAAAGCCACGGTCGATTAATGCTTGTGCCAGTACGGCCGCATTTTTCTTCACCTGGGCAGCATATTCTTTGAATTCGGGTTGCAGAATTTCACCGAATGCAACAGCCTTTGATGCAATGACGTGTTCCAACGGACCACCTTGGATACCCGGGAATACGGCTGAGTCGATCAACTGAGACATCATCTTGATTTCACCCTTCGGTGTTGTTTTGCCCCAAGGATTAGGGAAGTCTTTGCCAATCAGGATGATACCACCGCGAGGACCACGCAAAGTTTTATGTGTGGTAGAAGTAACGATATGAGCATACTTCACAGGGTTTTCCAGCAATCCGGCTGCAATCAGTCCGGCAGGGTGAGCCATATCGATCATCAGGATAGCACCTACTTTGTCTGCGATTTCGCGCATACGCTTGTAGTCCCATTCGCGGGAATATGCTGAACCACCACCGATGATCATCTTTGGTTTTTCGCGCAAAGCAACTTCTTCCATCTGGTCATAGTCCACACGACCGGTTTCCTTATTCAGATTATATTCACAGGGAGTATAGATGATACCGGAAGTATTTACTAAAGAACCGTGTGAGAGGTGACCACCGTGAGCCAGATTCAATCCCATGAATTTGTCACCCGGATTCAATACAGCAAGGAATACAGCTGCATTAGCCTGTGCGCCTGAGTGGGGTTGCACGTTAGCCCATTCTGCACCAAAGATTTCCTTTATGCGGTCGATAGCAATTTGTTCGCTCTGGTCTACTACTTCGCAACCTCCGTAGTAACGTTTGCCGGGATAACCTTCTGCATACTTGTTAGTGAGACAGGAGCCCATTGCCTCCATTACTTGGTCACTTACAAAATTCTCTGATGCAATCAGTTCAATACCTTTGAGCTGACGTTGATGTTCTTTTTCGATGATATCGAAAATTAAATCGTCTCTTTTCATTTTGCTTACTTAGATAAGTTTGATAAATCTGTGTTCTCTTATTAAGCGCACAAATTTACGGTAAAAAAATGAATAAACTGTCAGAAAAGACAGAAATTTACTTTCTAAAAGAATACTCCAAAGGAAAAGCTAAGAACATTGTCTCGCCGGTGGAAACGTATTTCGTCGGCGGGTGGATCACCTTCGGCGACGCCGTCATCATAAGTCACTTTGCGGGATATATTATGTACTCCTATGTCATAGCGGAAATCGAAGAAAATGCGGGAGATAGTAACGGCTACTCCAAGGGTGAAGCTGAGGTTCAGCGGACGCAGCCTTTCTTTGATTCCCTGTTGGTCGAAATTCTCAAAAGTAACTTCGCTCTTTTTATTCCAGATATAACGAAATTTAGGACCTCCGAATACAGCCAGACTGTAGGGACCCTCCTTAATAACATTATATCCGTAGATCACAGGAATGTCTACACTGTGGATTTCAGAAGTTATAGATGCCATTTCCAAAGGAGCATCCTCTGCGGCAGGTTTTTCGAAAGTAATATTGCAGCGGTTGATATTGTAGGATATTTCCGGTTGCAGGAAATGACGTTCAAAGTTGATACGCATAAAGACAGAGCCGAAATAGCCTATCTTGTAGTTATTCTGCACCTCATCTATGGTGATTCCGTTTAATGTAAGATTAGATACAAGGAAGAGGGAAGAGGTGAACCCACCTTTAATACCGAAGTTCACCGGACGGTCATGGTGATGTTTCTTCAGTGGTTCTTCAACCGCTGTACCGGGCACAAGATGAGATTGCCCCCACGTTGTAGCGGGGAAAAACAAAAGGCACAGGATAAATATTTTCAAAACTTTGTTCATCACTTATCACTAACCGTTAATCACTATCTTTTCTTCTCAACAGACCAGCCAAATTTACCGATCTTTTCACCCAATTCATAGTATCCTCCATGTACGTAAACCAGTGGATTAGCTTCCGCCAGCTCCAGTTTTCCGGTTTCCGGGTTTAGGTTCCGGTCGTCGGCACGCACGTTTACCACATCGGCAATAAACATATCATGCGAGCCAAGTGACATGATTTCCCTTACACGGCATTCTATACACAAAGGGGATTCTTCAATAAGAGGGGCATTGACCACAGTGCTTTTTCCCGGTGTCAGATGCATTTCTTCAAACTTATTGTAGTCTTTCCCGGAACGTACGCCACACCAATCCGTTGCACGCGCCATATCTTTGGTAGTGAGATTGATGACAAACTCCATATTCCGTTTCAGGATTTCGTAGGAGTGGCGCTCGGGACGTACTGAAATATAGCACATGGGCGGGTTCGTACAAATCGTTCCCGTCCATGCAATTGTTAATATGTTATATTCTTCCGGAGTGCTTCCGCAGCTTACCAATACGGCAGGAAGCGGGTAAATCATTGTTCCGGGCTTCCAGTCTTGTTTCATGACTAAAAAGTTACGGATTACATAAGTTATGAGCTACAAGCTACCAGCTACGAGTGCCTTTCGGATGGGAACTGCAAACTATAAAGCGAGCATTGCGCAGCACTTGTAGCTTGTAGCTCCTTTTGTAGCTCGTAGCTCTTATATTATTTCAATATCGCTTCTGTTTTGTTCTTTCTCGCAATAATGGCATCGGATCACACAATTCTCCTTATCCACTACATGGAATAACGTCGCCATGGGTTCGTTGTTCGTAATACATTTGGGGTTAGCACACTTTACAATGCCGCGAAGTTCTTCAGGAAGGCTAACTTCTCGTTTTTCCACCACTTCATAATCCCGGATAATATTCAGCTTCACATTAGGTGCTACCACGGCGATACGATTAATTTCGTCATCGCAGAAAAATTTATCCGCAATTTTAATAATGCCTTTAGTACCCAGCTTTCCGCTTTTGAGATTAAAGCCAATGGTGATATTGTTATTCATGTGTTCAAGTCCCAGCAAAGAGACTACAGTGAACAGATTTTCAGAGGGGATATGGTCGATAACTGTACCGTTTTCTAATGCGGCAACCTGTAATTCTTGTTTTTTTTCGCTCATAGTTTTCTGATGTAACTTCAATTGTAAACTTGTCAAATCATTCTTTCACATCATCCAGTGTGATGCCTAATACGTCGCAGAGAATAGCCTCACGGGCATACAGACCATTTTGTGCCTGCTGGAAGTAGTAAGCTTTCGGATTATCGTCTACGTCATAAGCGATTTCATTGACGCGGGGCAGGGGATGCAGAATGCACAAATTGGGACGGGTATGTTCCAGCATCTTGTTGCGCAGAATGTAAACGTTCTTCACCCGTTCGTACTCCATGAGGTCAGTGAAACGTTCACGCTGCACACGAGTCATGTAGAGGATGTCGGCATCTGCTATGGTTTCTTCTGTAAAGTCCGTATGTTCCACGTATTTGATGCCATGATCGCGGCAGTAAATTTTGTATTCTTCGGGCATTCTCAATTCATCAGGAGCTATGAAGTGGAAAGTCGGGTTGAAGTGGCGCATTGCCATCAGCAGTGAGTGTACGGTGCGGCCATATTTGAGGTCACCAACGAGGAAAATATTCAGGTTCTCCAGTGTACCCTGGGTCTTGTAGATGGAGTAGAGGTCGAGCATCGTTTGTGAAGGATGCTGGTTGGCTCCGTCTCCGGCATTGACGATAGGCACTGTGGTTACTTCGCTGGCATAGCGGGCGGCTCCTTCCAGATGATGCCGCATCACGATGATATCGGCGTAGTTGCTCACCATTTTGATGGTATCTTTCAGGGTTTCGCCTTTCGAAGAACTCGTTGCTTTGGGGTCACTAAACCCGATTACACGGGCTCCCAAGCGGTTGGCTGCTGTTTCAAAACTGAGTCTTGTGCGGGTAGACGGCTCGAAAAAGAGGGTGGCAACCACTTTCCCTTCCAGCAGCCTACGGTTGGGACGGGCTTCAAACTGCTTCGCCATCTCGATCATGTAGAGGATTTTTTCCTTGCTATGCTCGGCAATGGTGACTAAACTTCTGTTTTCCATATCGTTCGTTATTTTATTTCTTTTCGAGAGTTCAAAGGTACGGAAAAGATGCGGAGTACGGAAGAAAGACCGGAGAAAATTTAGAAGTTTTTTTCGTCTTCATAGCCGGTGATCTTCAGTTTATGGGACAAAGAGTTTTGCCCTATGAGCTGAAAAAAAACATTTCGTGGGACGAAAAAACGATCTCACGAGATGAAGTTTCTTAATGCAGTGAGATGAATGCCGGAATTTGTTTGGATCATTACCAGCAGCAGCTTTTCTTTTTCTTTATCTGCTGTTGTTGTTATATAAAGAATATATAAGAAAGAAAAGTGTATTGTTTGTTTTGGTTAAAGTATTGAATAATAAAAGTCTAGCCTTTAAAACTCCACTTTGTACCTAAGCAAAAAAATGCATTTTTCTGCAAAAAATAGCTTGGAATCGGCCGTTTCCTAAACAAAAAACACCTCCAAAATGATCTGTTTTCTGCTCTTTTGGGTGACCAAAATGCCATGTTTCATCACCCCAAATGCCACACTTTGTGCCTGCTGAAGTGTGGCGTTTTACCCATTAAGATGTGGCATTTCCGATGATAAAGTGTGGCGTTTTAAGAGTTTTCTATAGAATTTATAAGGGTGTTCCAATATAATTCCGTACCTTTGCCTTGTTATTTTTACAGGTAATCTATTTTATTGATTTAGTGAATTTACAGTAATAAACATGATAAAGAACATCATAAAAATCCTTTGGATATTCTTAGCCGTCATAGTATTGGCTTGCGTCACTGTTTTCTTCTCCATTGCAAAAGGTTGGATAGGCTATATGCCTCCTGTCGAAGATCTGGAAAACCCCAATTATAAGTTTGCTACACAAATTTTCTCAGAAGACGGGAAGGTGCTCGGAACTTATTCATTTAGTAAAGAGAATCGTGTGTATGTAGGCTATAATGATCTGTCTCCCAATATTATCAATGCTTTGATTGCAACGGAAGATGTGCGTTTTGCCAAACACTCCGGAATTGATGCCATCGCATTGTTTCGCGCTATCGTGAAGCGTGGTTTGCTATTCCAGACGAATGCAGGTGGAGGTAGTACGATTACACAACAATTATCCAAACAGCTTTATTCACCCAGTGCGGATAATGTAATGGAACGTTTGTTTCAGAAACCTATCGAGTGGGTGATTGCCGTGAAACTGGAACGTTATTACACTAAAGAAGAGATACTTACCATGTATCTTAATAAATTTGATTTCTTGAACAATGCAGTAGGTATTAAAACTGCTGCCAATACTTATTTCGGTTGCGATCCAAATGATTTAAAAATAGAAGAAGCCGCTATGCTTGTAGGAATGTGCAAGAATCCATCTTATTTTAATCCAGTACGATATAATGAACGTTCACGCGGGCGTCGTAACGTGGTGCTTGATCAGATGCGTAAAGCCGGATATATTACAGTGGAAGAATGTGACTCTTTGCAGGCTCTTCCGCTTGTTCTGAAATATACTCGCGTTGACCATAATGAAGGAATGGCAACTTATTTCCGCGAATATCTGCGTGGTGTATTGAATGCAAAGAAACCTGTAAAGGGAGATTATCGTGGTTGGCAGATGCAAAAATTCTATGAAGATTCTCTTGACTGGGAAAATAATCCTTTATTTGGTTGGTGTGAAAAGAACACTAAGAAAGATGGGTCTAAATATAATCTTTATACAGACGGTCTGAAAATTTATACCACTATTGACTCCCGTATGCAGCAATATGCAGAGGAGGCAGTAGAAGAGCACCTGAAAGAATTGCAAGGCTATTTCTTCAAAGAAAAGAAAGGACGTAAAAAAGCGCCTTACAGTAACAGAATTACACAGGAACAGGTAGATGAAATTCTTACCCGCACCATGAAACAGTCCGACCGTTATCGTATCATGAAGAAAGCCGGGGCATCGGATGCCCAAATAGAAAAAGCTTTCAATACACCTGAAGAAATGTCGGTATTTACCTGGAATGGTGAAAAGGATACAATCATGACACCTATGGATTCTATCCGCTATTACAAACACTTCCTCCGTGCAGGTTTTATGTCTATGAATCCGCATAATGGGCATGTGAAAGCATATGTTGGAGGGCCTAATCATCATTATTTTAAATATGATATGGCAATGGTAGGTCGTCGTCAGGTAGGTTCTACTATCAAACCTTATGTCTACACATTGGCTATGGAGAATGGCTATTCTCCTTGTGATGAAGCGCGTCATGTGGAATATACTTTAATTGACGAAAACGGTAAACCGTGGACACCCCGTAATGCCAATACCAAACGTTATGGAGAGATGGTAACTGTTAAGTGGGGATTGGCTAACTCTGACAACTGGATCACAGCGTATCTGATGAGTAAGCTCAATCCATATTCTCTGAAGCGTTTGATTGAAAGCTTTGGTGTGCGTAATCGTGAAATTGTGCCGTCAGTTTCTTTGTGTCTTGGCCCTTGTGAAATTTCGGTAGGAGAAATGGTCAGTGCTTATACGGCATTCCCCAATAAAGGTATCCGTGTAGCTCCACTGTTTGTAACTCGCATTGAAGATAATGACGGAAATGTATTAGCTACGTTCTCTCCGGAAATGGAAGAAGTTATCAGTGTTTCCAGTGCTTATAAGATGTTGGTTATGCTTCGTGCCGTTATTAATGAGGGAACAGGTGGACGTGTTCGTCGTTTAGGTGTGAAAGCTGATATGGGTGGTAAGACCGGAACAACTAACTATAATGCAGATGGTTGGTTTATGGGCTTTACTCCTTCACTGGTATCCGGATGTTGGGTTGGTGGAGAAGAGCGCGATATTCATTTCGATACTATGTTGCATGGGCAAGGTGCTTCTATGGCATTGCCTATCTGGGCTAAATATATGGTAAAAGTACTTGGAGACAAGACACTGGGATATGATGAAAATGAGACATTCCAACTTCCGGAAGGTTTCGATCCTTGTAAGGATAATGGGGACGTTAATTTTGAATCGGTATCAGAAACTGGTTTGGATGATTTCTTTGATTAAAGTTCAAGTATCGGTCTAAATTCTTGATTTCGAAAGTGGTTTATACAATCAGCATCGGTAGTAACGAGCAACAGAAAGAGAATCTTTCGTTGGCGCGGAAGCGGTTGAAAGAACTGTTTCCTAGTATTCGTTTTTCTACGGAAGAAGAGACTAAACCGCTTTATTTCCGGCGTTCATCTTTATTTTCCAATCAGGTGGCACGTTTTATTTCCAGTAACGATGCGGCGGAAATAACTTCTTGTTTGAAAGCTATTGAACGGGAAGCGGGGCGGATGCCTGAAGAGAAAAAGCAAGAAATAGTCCGGTTGGATCTGGACTTATTATCATGTGATGATATAGTCTATAAACCCGACGATTTAAAAAGGGACTATATTTGCCGGGGATTAAAAGAGATAGAGTAATTATAAATGGGTACGCGTATCTATTAAATTGTAAATATAAACATGTTGAAGTTTTTAGGAATCATTCCCGCCCGTTATGCATCCACGCGTTTTCCTGCAAAACCGTTGGCCATGCTGGGAGGTAAAACTGTAATACAGCGAGTATATGAACAAGTGGCAGGTATTCTGGACGATGCTTATGTGGCCACAGATGATGAACGGATCGAAGAAGCTGTAAAAGCTTTCGGAGGTAAAGTAGTGATGACTTCTGTGAATCATAAAAGCGGCACGGATCGTTGCTATGAAGCATATACTAAAATAGGGGGAGATTTTGATGTCGTAGTCAATATTCAGGGTGATGAACCTTTTATTCAACCCTCCCAACTGGAAACTGTAAAAGCTTGCTTCGACGATATTACGACCCAGATTGCTACATTGGTGAAACCTTTTACTCCTGAGAATGGATTTGAAGCTTTGGAGAATATCAATTCTCCGAAAGTAGTGCTGAATAAGAATATGAATGCACTCTATTTCAGCCGCTCCATTATTCCTTATCAGCGAAATGCGGAAAAACAAGATTGGCTGAAAAATCACACTTATTATAAGCATATAGGATTATATGCTTATCGTGCTGAAGTTTTAAAAGAGATTACTTCATTGCCGCAATCTTCGCTGGAACTGGCAGAATCGCTGGAACAACTTCGTTGGCTGGAGAATGGCTATACCATTAAAGCCGGTATTACCGAAGTAGAGACCATTGGCATTGATACTCCCCAGGATTTGGAAAAGGCTGAAGAATTTTTGAAAATATGTTAGACAGAACTATCCAGCCCCTTATTTGTGAGCCGGAACAACTGGCAGTGCCATCTCCTGAATGTCGGGTGATGAAAAATGGCATACCTTTATATATACTCAATGCCGGGGATAATGAAGTAGTCCGAATTGACCTGTTGATAGAAGGTGGACGCTGGCAACAGAATCAACGCTTGCAGGCTTTGTTTACCAACCGGATGCTGCGCGAAGGTACCCGACGTTATTCGGCCGCGGCCATTGCCGAAAAGTTGGATTACTATGGTGCCTGGTTGGAACTTTCCAGCTCGTCCGAGTATGCTTATATCACCCTTTATTCTTTAAATAAATATCTGCCGGAAACTTTAGATATTTTTGAATCTATCGTAAAAGAACCTCTTTTCCCTGAAAAAGAGTTGGGAGTGATTATTGACAGCAATATCCAACAATTTCTTGTAAACAGCTCCAAGGTGGATTTTCTGGCCCATCGCACTTTGATAAATGCCGTATATGGTGATACGCATCCGTGCGGGCAATTAGTGCAGAAGGAAGATTATCATTTGATCAACCCTTCTGTCTTGCAATCTTTTTACGACCGATATTATCATTCCGGAAATTGCAGTATCTATCTTGCGGGGAAGGTTAGCGAAGACGCTATCCGTCGTATTGAAACTCTTTTTGGAAGTGAACCTTTCGGCAAAGATTTCCGGAAGCCGGAAAAACTGTCCTATGTTCCGGTAACTTCTTTTGAGAAACGTATTTTTACCGAGCGTGCCGATGCAATGCAAAGTGCTGTTCGCATGGGAATGCTTTCTTTGGACCGACGTCATCCTGACTATTTGAAAGTCCGCGTTCTGGTTACCTTGTTCGGAGGGTATTTCGGTAGCCGTTTGATGTCTAATATTCGTGAAGATAAAGGATATACGTATGGTATATCTGCCGGCATCATGCCTTATCCCGATAGTGGACTGTTGGTTGTCAATGCAGAGACTGCCAATGAATTTGTAGAACCGCTTATCAAAGAAGTTTACCATGAAATAGACTGCCTGCAAAATGACCTCGTACCTGCCGAAGAACTTGCTATGGTGAAAAACTATATGTTGGGTGATATGTGTCGCAGCTATGAGTCTGCCTTCTCACTGGCGGACGCTTGGATCTTTATTCATACTTCCGGCCTCCCCGATTCGTATGTAAGGGATGCCGTAGAAGCAGTGAAGACAATTACTCCTGTCGAGATACGCGAACTTGCCTCACGTTATTTGTGCAAAGAGACATTAAAAGAAATCGTATCCGGCAAAAAAATGTCATAAAAAAGGTGTGATACCCCTTCCTTTTAGCAGATTAATTGTATCTTTGTGCAAATACTATATAGGGCGTGTAACAAGTTGCTGCGTTTACACGTCTTTTTATTAAAATCGCTAATTTATAATTTTCAATGAAATATCTATATACTGCACTCATTCTGGTATTCATGTCCCAAGGCGGGGCGACGGCCCAGGAAAAGAAATCCGGTTTCTTCGACAAAGTAAAAACAACTTTCTCTTCTGAAATAAAGATAGGAACTCATACCTTCAAAGATGGCTCTGTATATACGGGTGAAATGAAAGGACGTAAACCCAACGGAAAGGGTAAGACGGTTTTCAAGAATGGCAATGTCTACGAAGGTGAGTATGTGAAAGGAAAGCGTGAAGGATATGGTATTTATACATTTCCTGACGGTGAAAAGTACGAAGGACAATGGTTTCAGGATCAGCAACACGGTAAGGGCATCTACTATTTCATGAATAACAACCGCTATGATGGTATGTGGTTTCAGGACTATCAGCAAGGCAAAGGTACAATGTACTATTACACCGGTGACATTTACGAAGGAGACTGGGTAAATGATAAACGTGAAGGTCAAGGCACATACACCTGGAAAAACGGTTCCAAATATGAAGGTTCCTGGAAGAATGATAAAAAAGAGGGTGAGGGTACTTTTGTCTGGAATGACGGCTGTAAATATGAAGGTGACTGGAAGAACGATGTGCGTGACGGAAAAGGGACTTTCGAATATGCCAACGGAGATAAATATGTAGGCGACTGGAAAGATGACATGCAACATGGAAAAGGTATTTACTTCTTCCACACCGGCGATCGCTATGAAGGTGCGTATGTGCAGGGCGAACGTACCGGAGCCGGCATTTATTATCACGCTAACGGCAATAAGTATGTGGGAAACTTTAAGGACGGCATGCAACATGGAAAAGGTGTATTCACCTGGGCAAATGGTGCAGTCTATGACGGCGACTGGAAAGACAACCAACGTGACGGCCGCGGAATCTATAAATGGAATGTAGGTGATTCCTACGAAGGCGAATGGAAAAACAACCAGTTCAATGGTCAGGGAACCCTGATTATGACAGACGGAACTAAATATAAAGGTGGTTTTGTGAATGGTATGGAAGAAGGTAACGGTATACAGGAGGATAAAAACGGTAATCGTTACGAAGGCTTCTTCAAGCAAGGCAAAAAGCACGGTCCTTTTGTTGAAACGGATAAAAACGGAAAAGTAATAAAAAAGGGCACGTACAAAATGGGAAGACTGGAGTAGAATGATTGAGATTTGAAACTCTAAATAAAAGACAAAGGCTACGCAATATTAAACTGCGTAGCCTTTGTTTTTATATCCAACTCTCTATTAGATAATATACTGTGAACTGATAGACTCATTATTCACCACTCTCTTAATGGTTTCTGCAAACATATCAGCAATACTGAGTTGTTTCACTTTCGCGCATTTCTTAGAATAAGGGATACTATCGGTAAATACGATTTCAGTCAGACTGGATTCCTGTACACGGAAAGACGCCGGGTCGGACATTACACAGTGGCTTGCAATAGCGCGTACTGATTTAGCACCGGCATCCAACATAATGTTAGCTGCTTTGGTGATAGTACCGGCCGTATCTACGATGTCATCTACCAATACTACATTCTTATCGGTTACATCACCGATAATTTGCATGGATGCAACTTCGTTTGCTTTCTCACGTGATTTGTTGCACAATACCAGGGGAACTCCCAAATACTTTGAGAATGTGCTGGCACGTTTGGAACCACCCACATCCGGCGTAGCAATTACAAGATCTTTCAATTTCAAGGACTCAATATAGGGGAGGAACACTGCCGAAGCATACAAGTGATCTACCGGAATGTTGAAGAAACCTTGGATTTGATCAGCATGGAGATCCATCGTAATCAAACGATCGATACCTGCTACTGAAAGTAAATCGGCTACTAACTTTGCGCCGATAGAAACGCGAGGTTTGTCTTTTCTGTCCTGTCGTGCCCAACCGAAATATGGAATGACTGCAACTACACTTTTAGCAGACGCTCTTTTAGCAGCGTCAACCATCAGCAGAAGTTCCATTAAATTGTCGGAATTAGGGAAGGTGGATTGAACCAGGAATACATGTGCGCCACGAATTGACTCTTCATAGGAAACAGCAAACTCACCATCAGCAAAGTGGGTGATGTTCATCTTTCCCAGAGGGCAATCAAGGCTTGCGCAGATTTTCTCTGCAAGGTATCTCGAGTTAGTTCCGGAGAATACCATTACGGGTGCTTTTTCGCTCATTTTGTAATAGATGTTACCTATTTGTTTAATACGGCTGCAAAGTTATGAATTTCCCGCTACATTCTACAAGACTTATTGTAGAAAAATCTTTTTTCTTTCCCGGATTTATTTGTAGCTTTGCTAAGTGAAACGGTTTCCTCATATACGATTGGTGGGCTTACTGTGTTTTTGCATAGTAATGATTTCTTGTGTGGGTACTGCTCCCACCAAGGAAGTATATCTTATCGATTCGCTCAACCAAGTGGCTTATTCTTATCGTTATAAAGACCTGGACTCTTCTTGTCATGCTGCCACACAAGCTTATGGAAAAGTAAATCTGTATAGCCAGGGGAAAGCGGAAGCATCCAATAATCTGGGCTTTTGCGCTTTTATGCGCATGGATTTTGAGAAAGCGGAGAAGTTTCATAAAGATGTGTATAGTCTCACGAAAAATGAGCTGGAACTGCTGGTTGCCGATATCGGATTGATGAAAATCTATCAGCGGACAGCCATGAACAAAGAATTTTATGACTATCGGAACAGTGCCCTCCGCCGCATGAAACGAATAGATGAAGATAACAAACTTTTTGTAGATAAGCACGAACGGTTGAGACTGAACTATGCCCGCTCCGAATTTTATATCGTTTCCGCTGTTTATTACTACTATCTGCAACAACGTCCGGAAGCGGTGGCTTCCATCAACGAAATATATCCGCAGGAAGAACTTGCGGCAGATACAAACCAGTTACTGTATTATCATTATATAAAAGGATCGGCGGCACTTTGTGATGGTGAAACGGCGGATGAACGTCGTTTGCGTGAATTCGACGAACTGTATACAACTTGGAAAATGGCATCCCGCGGAGGATATTTGTATTTTGAAGGTAATGGAGTGCAGGGGCTTGCTAACCTGATGGCATCTCCCGATAATTATGACTTTTTCCAGGTCAGGCGTTCTCATGCGCTGAAACAGTTTGATGTTCCCGTGGATTCTTTGTTGCCCATGCATTTAGGACAATTGGCTTTGAAGAAATTCAAGCAATATAATGATGTGTATCAGATTGCCGGTGCCTATGTTTCTATTGGTAAATATTTGAATGCGCATGATAACTACGCCGAAGCATTGGATACATTGACGCTTGCCTTGGAGTGTGTGAACAGCCATCATCGCCGTTTTTATGATTGCCACGATAGCTTGGACTGGTTGAAAACCTATGATATACGGGATACCATTTCTTCAGAAAAAGCATGGATAGAGCGTAAGTTACGAACCGTTCCGGAATGGATTTCACGTATTCGCGAACAACTGAGTGTTACGTATGCCGGACTGGAAATGAAGCAACACTCTGATTATAATCGCAATATTTATCTGGATATACTGGAAGATACCCGGCAGGATAAGGAGTTGGAAAGCCGTTATCAGGCTTTGGAAAGTGAAGCTCGGCAACTCAATATTTTACTCTTCTTTGTGATTGTCGGTTTTATACTGGTGGTTTTATTCTTTTGGATATTCAATAAGCGGTCTAAAGAACGTAATCATGTCCATTTGCACCGTTTGAGGCAGATGTTGGACATTTGCCAGAAAATAACCGCTTCTATTCCCACGGACGCGCAGACGGAAGAAGAAATTGTAGATGCCATTCTTTCAGCTGTGCAGACAGATATAGAGGAACTTTTCAGTGTAAAAGACATCCGGATAGAAGATGGGCAGTTGGTATTACCCAAACGTCTTACGAAGGATGAGAAGGCAATACTACATGTGATTGCTCCTTATATTACATGGGCGCTTGACAATGGCATGACTTCCATTTCGCTGGGTGACGAACGTCGTCGGTTGGAGAAAGAACGGTATGTGTACGAACAGCATATAGCTGGAAATAAACGTCAGAATCTTATAAAGAAAGCGTGTATGGCCATCGTGAACGGTATTCATCCGTACATAGACCGTATTATTAATGAAGTGCATAAACTGACGGAAAAGGGTTTTATCCATGACGAACACATCAAGGCTGAGAAGTATCAATATATGGACGAATTGGTGACAACCATCAATGAATACAATGATATCCTTGCTTTATGGATTAAAATGAAACAGGGTAGCCTGAGCTTGAATATAGAAACGTTCGGATTGAACGAGCTTTTCGATCTGATACGGAAAGGAAGCCGTGCCTTCGAAATGAAACAGCAACAACTGGAAGTGACGCCAACGGATACCTATGTGAAAGCTGACAAGGCGTTGACGCTGTTTATGATAAACACGCTTGCAGAAAATGCCCGTAAATATACTCCAAAAGGAGGCAAGGTAAAAGTCTATGCAAATTCGACAGAAGAATATGTGGAAATCTCAGTAGAGGATACCGGTTATGGCCTTTCAGAAGAAGATGTGACGCGTATTGTCGGTGAGAAATTGTATAATTCGCAGGAAATAGGTATACTGGATGCTGCCGATCGGGAAGAACTACTGAAAAACAAAGGGAGCGGCTTCGGCCTGATGAATTGTAAAGGTATCATTGAGAAATACCGGAAGACGAACGAAGTATTCAGAGTCTGTTTGTTCAATGTAGAAAGTACTTTAGGAAAGGGCAGCCGTTTTTATTTCCGTCTGCCTACAGGAGTGCGTAAAACTTTGATGGTATTTCTGTGTATATTCTTTTCTATAGGTATGAGCTCATGCAATAGAGCAGTGGAGGAAGCGGTGATGCAACCGGATGAAATCTATGCGCAAACGGCTCAGGATTCTTTGTCATTAACTGCGGAAAATGAGTTTGAAGCTCTGTTGAATGAGGCGTCTGACTATGCCAATGATGCCTATTATAGTAATGTGGAAGGAAATTTTGAACAGGCTTTGGAATATGTAGATTCTGCCATGTCTTGTCTGAATGCGCATTATAAAAGGTATGCCCAGGATCCGCAGCGCTACATGTCATTGAGAGGAGAAGGGGAGCCGGGGGAATTATCCTGGTGGAATGAGCTTTTCAATTCGGACTTTCATGTTATTCTGGATATCCGGAATGAGGCGGCTGTCGCTTTTCTGGCTTTGAAACAATGGGATGCGTACAGTTATAATAATGCCGCCTATACCACCATGTACAAATTATTGGGTGAAGACCAGTCATTGGAAGAATATTGTCGTCAACTGGAACGTTCTACCAATAATAAGATGGTGGGTGTTATCTTGTTTATCGGACTTATAGCTATGTTGCTTTTAGGATATTACATTCTGTATATTCGTAAACGTCTTGTAAACCGTTGGAATCTGGAACAGGTTTTGGAAATCAATAGACAGATATTTGCTGCCTCCCTGATACAAGTTCCCGAAACAGAAGAGGCATTGCAACGGGAAGAAGATACCCTGAAAGCTATTCCTCAACGTATCGTTGACGAAGGTTTCGATGCCGTAAATGAGTTGCTAAGTATTGATCGGTTAGGAATCGCCGTTTATAATGAAACGACACATCAACTGGAATATGCGTCAAATTCTATAGAAAATGAGTTGTCCTCTGCGGGAGATAATGGATCATCTGCGGCAGAAGATGAACTTTGGAAGGAAGTAGTTCAGCGTTGTTTTGAACAGCATACTCAACTGTCCGCACCAGGATTTGAAGCTTTGCCTTTGGTGGTGGATGCTGCGGGTGATTCGCGTTGTGTGGGTGTGTTATATCTTGAACGGCAGGAGAGCGTCGATCAGGAGACGGCTCATTTATTGTTGGAATTGATTGCGCGGTATATAGCGATTGTGGTCTTCAATGCAGTTGTGAAACTGGCAACAAAATACCGCGACATTGAAGCAGCGCATGAAGAAGCACACCGGGCGTCATGGGAGGACGGTATGTTGCATGTGCAGAATATGGTGCTTGATAATTGTCTTTCCACCATCAAGCACGAGACAATTTATTATCCGAATAAGATCAAGCAACTCATTGGTAAACTCCGTTCAGGTATTCTCTCAGAAACGGAAGAAAAAGAGACGGTTTCAGCTATCAGCGAATTGATAGAATATTATAAAGGTATATTTACCATATTGAGTTCGTGTGCATCGCGCCAGTTGGAAGAAGTTACGTTCCGTCGAGGGATAATTTCCGTACCGGAGTTGTTTGTTTTGGCAGAAAAATATTTCCGTAAAGCGAATAAGGGAAAAGAGTTTGCTGTATCTTTCTCTACGAAAGCTATTGACGAAAGAGTGGTCGGAGATTTTATCCAACTTCGTTTCTTATTGGAGAATCTGATAGATGAAGCTTTGTCTGTTCCTCTGGATGGAAAAATACATTTGGCGGCAGCAGTAGACGGAGAATATATTCGTTTCCTTTTCACTGATATGCGAAGGACGAAAAACCGTGAGGAATTAAATCAACTTTTCTATCCAAACCTGGAACGTATGACGGCAACAGGAGAAAAAGGAGAGTTGCGAGGTACAGAGTATCTTGTCTGCAAGCAGATTATTCGCGACCATGACGAGTTTGCCGGAAAACGTGGCTGTCGCATCAATGCTGAACCAGCTGAGAATGGTGGATTTACAGTTTATTTCACGATACCGAGAAGAAAATAAAATTAAAGAATATGGAAGACAAGAAATTCAAAGTAATTATTGTAGAAGACGTTAAGCTTGAACTGAAAGGAACGGAAGAAATCTTCCGCCATGAAATACCCAACGCAGAAGTTATCGGTACGGCTATGACCGAAAGCGAATTCTGGACATTGATAGAAGCTGGAGTTCCTGATTTGGTCTTGCTGGATTTAGGATTGGGTGGTTCTACTACTATTGGTGTGGATATCTGCCGTAATATCTTTAAGCGTTATCCGGGAGTACACGTACTCATATTTACCGGAGAAATTCTGAATGAAAAGCTTTGGGTGGATGTTCTGAATGCGGGTGCTGACGGTATTATTTTGAAAACAGGTGAGCTGCTTACGAAAACAGATGTACAGGCAGTAATGGATGGAAAGAAGCTGGTTTTTAATTATCCTATTCTAGAAAAAATTGTAGACCGTTTCAAGCAATCTGTTGCGAATGATGCCAAACGTCAGGAAGCGGTTATCAGTTATGATATTGATGAGTATGACGAACGTTTCCTACGCCATCTGGCATTGGGGTATACCAAAGATATGATTGCTAACTTGAAAGGTATGCCTTTTGGAGTTAAATCTCTGGAAAAGCGTCAGAATGATTTGGTAAACCGTCTGTTTCCACAAGGAGAGCGGGTAGGAGTGAATGCAACCCGTCTGGTTGTGCGTGCTTTGGAACTCCGTATTCTTGATATAGATAATCTGGAAGCAGATGATGAATAACAAATGGCGTTTACCGCATCCGGCAACAATGTTTCTCTTGTTGACGCTGGCTGTCATTGTCTTATCGTGGATATTTGACATTTACGGCCTGAGCGTGTTTCAACCGCAAACAGGGGAGGAGATACGGGTACAAAGTTTGCTTAGTCCGGAAGGTGTTCGTTGGCTGTTGCGGCATGTGGTTACTAATTTCACGGGGTTTGCTCCGCTGGGCTTAGTAATTGTGGCTATGTTTGGTATCGGGGTGGCACAACATTCAGGTTTTATAGATGCTTGTATCCGTGGTGGGGCACGTCGTAAGCATAATCCATGGCGCATGGTGATACTGGTTATTTTCTTGGGATTACTTTCCAATGTAGTAGGGGATGCCGGATACATTATTCTTTTACCGATTGCAGCAACTTTGTTCCATTCGGTCGGTCTGCATCCGGTTGCAGGTATTATTACGGCATACGTTTCTGTTTCGTGTGGGTATAGCGCTAACCTGATGCTAAGTACTTTGGATCCTATGCTTGCTGCCAGTACCCAAGAAGCCGCAGATATGGCAAATGTGTCACCTGGAAATACAGGGCCTTTATGCAATTACTATTTCTTGTTTGCATCTACTTTTTTGCTGGCTTTTATTATTTATCAGGTAACCCGCCGTAATCTTCTTCCGGCTTTGGGGGAATATGCCGGTCATATTCGTTTCAATGGTTATAAGCAATTATCCCGCAAAGAACGTCGTGCTATGATAGGTGCAGTATCTATCGGGGTGATTTATACAACCGTGATTCTTTGGGCTACTTTCTCTTCATGGGGTATTTTGCGTAGTGTGAATGGTGGTCTGATCCGTTCTCCTTTTATAGAGGGCATTCTGTTTTTGCTTTCTTTTGGTATCGGGCTTATGGGGATGGTTTATGGCTTTGCTTCCGGTCGTTATCGTACAGATGGAGATGTGATTGAGGGGCTTACTCAACCTATGAAATTGTTGGGTGTTTACTTTGTTATCGCTTTCTTTGCTGCTCAGATGTTTGCGTGTTTCGAGTATTCTCATTTGGATAAATGTATAGCCATTATGGGAGCGGACATGCTTTCGTCCATCCATCTTGGGAGTTTATGGATACTCATTCTATTTATTCTATTTACAGCACTTGTGAACCTTATTATGGTCTCTGCCACTGCCAAGTGGACTTTCATGTCTTTCATCTTTGTTCCGTTCTTTGCCAATATGGGGATTTCTCCGGATATGGTGCAATGCGCTTTTCGTATTGGCGACAGTGCCACCAATGCCATCACTCCTTTCATGTTCTACATGCCTCTTATCCTTACTTACATGCAGCAATATGATAAGCAAGCGACCTATGGTTCATTACTGAAATATACATGGAGATACTCTCTATATATATTATTAGCCTGGACTTTGTTATTTATTTTATGGTATGTAACTGGTTTACCATTAGGATTATAACATCTAATCGGATATAAAAGCATTTATTTACAAAATATTTTCTGCGTAAAATCTTTGCAAATTTCACAGAAAAGCGTACCTTTGCACCGCAATTAAGGATGGTTCCGTAGCTCAGCTGGATAGAGCAACGCCCTTCTAAGGCGTGGGTCTTGCGTTCGAATCGCAACGGAATCACAGAAGAAAAGTCGCAAATCGCTAATAAATAAGCATTTGCGACTTTTTCTGTTTCATTAATTAGGGTAATTCTGTACAATGCAGTGATTTTTCTGTATGATTTATTTTCATTCTAAATATAATCTATTTTGATTATGTGCACAATTTGTTTTTCTCATGTTGTTGTTCTGTAGACAATTCCCTTTGAAATTTACGTAAAATAACATTTGTTACAGCTGTCCTAAAAACTACAAAAAAGTTAAAATGGTTTTGCTTCTATAGTTATGAACACTAATTTTGGGATATCAACTTTTAAAATTTAAAGCACATGAAAAAATTTTTGTTATCCATTGCGCTGTGTTGTGCAGCAACTAACTTTTTTGCGCAAACTACAGAACCTGGAAATCTAATTAACGAAGGAAAGGCAGCACTCGAAGCCAAAAATTACCAGGAAGCATTTACAAAATTCAGTACCTACCTGACACAGACAAACAATCAGGACTCTGTTATCGCTTACAACTGCGGCGTTTGTGCCGATAAAATCAAAAAACCGGAAGAAGCTCTCAAGTATTTTGATATTGCTATTCAAAAGAAATACAATCTGGGAAATGCATATGTAGGTAAAGCCGGTGCATTGAAGGATTTGAAAAAAGACAGTGAGTATCTTGCTACTCTGAAAGAGGGTATAGAAGCAGCTCCAGAAAACAAGACATTGAAAAGACTTCATGCTAATTATTATCTGAATGCCGGTATTAAAGCACAAAAGGCTAATAAACTGGATGATGCTGAAGAAGCTTTCAAACAGGTACTTGCTGACGATGAAAAGAATACCAACGCATTGTACAGCTTGGGTACACTTTCTTATAACAAGGCAGCTTTAGTTCTGAAGAATGCAGCACCATTGGCTAATTCAGATAAAGCTAAGTACGATGCACAGAAAGAAATCGCTGACAAAAACTTCCAGAATGCTAAAACGTATCTGGAACGCGCACTCCCCTTACTCTCGGCAGACAAACCTCGTGAAAAAAGTATGATAGATAATATTAAGAAACTATTGCCGCAAATTGAAGCGCAATTGAAATAATCTATCGAAAAGAAGAATAAAAAAGCCGTGTTGGAATTTCCCGACACGGCTTTTTTATTTATAGTATGTTATTTATTTCGTTTTCTTTAATACTACTGCTGTACGGGCAGGAATATATAACTTCAACCATTCCTTCTTCTCTTTTTCATAAAGAGGATCAGCAATAGTGAAATGTTTTACAGTGTCATCAGCTAATCCATTACCGCCATAAGCAGGATTATCCGTATTCAATACTACTTCATATGTGCCCGGAGAAACCAGGAAGCCATAATCGGTAAATGACTGTTTTGGATTGAAATTGAACACAAAGACATAATCCTTACGCATATATGCCAATACCTGATCACCGTCATTGTGCCAGATTTCCTGAACAGGTGTTGCCTGGAAAGCTTTCACGCTCTTAATGATTTTGAGCATATCCGCATCAAAGTCGGCCATATAGTGGTAAGTAAGATTCTTGTTATCTACCAGATCCCACTGGCGGCGGGCATACTTGCATGACCATCCATTACCTTCACGTGGAAAATCAATCCATTCGGGATGACCGAATTCGTTGCCCATGAAGTTAAGATAACCACCATTGATAGTACTTGAAGTCAGTAAACGTATCATCTTGTGAAGAGCAATACCACGATTCACTGTGTAGTTTTCATCACCTTTCTGCATATGCCAGTACATATCGGCATCTATCAGACGGAAGATAATCGTCTTATCGCCCACTAATGCCTGGTCGTGACTTTCTGCATAAGATATGGTCTTTTCATCTTTACGACGATTGGTTACTTCCCAGAACATGCTGGATGGTTTCCAATCTTCGTCTATTTTTTCTTTGATGGTCTTGATCCAATAATCGGGGATATTCATTGCCATGCGGTAGTCGAAACCATAGCCGCCGTCTTCAACTTTAGCTGCAAGACCGGGCATTCCCGATACTTCTTCAGCAATCGTTATTGCTTTGGAATTTACTTCGTGGATAAGTTTATTGGCAAGTGTCAGGTAGCAGATGGCATTGTCATCCTGATGGCCATTGAAATAGTCTCCATAATTACAGAAGGCTTCACCCAGTCCGTGACTATAATAGAGCATAGATGTTACACCATCGAACCGGAAACCGTCGAATCCGTATTCCTCAAGCCAGTACTTACAGTTGGAGAGAAGGAAATGGATAACTTCATTTTTTCCATAGTCGAAACAAAGTGAGTCCCAAGCCGGATGTTCACGTCGTGCGCCGGGGTAGAAGTATTGATTCGGATCACCGGCAAAATTGCCCAAGCCTTCCACTTCATTCTTTACTGCATGAGAATGAACGATGTCCATAATCACTGCAATACCCAATCCGTGTGCGGTATCGATCAACTCCTTCAGTTCTTCCGGAGTACCGAAACGGGAAGAAGCGGCAAAGAAACTGGATACATGGTAACCGAAGCTACCGTAGTAGGGATGTTCCTGAATTGCCATGATTTGAATACAATTGTATCCGGCTTTAGCTATGCGCGGAAGAGTTTTTTCACGGAACTCATTGTAAGTTCCTACCTTATCTTCCTGTTGCGCCATACCGATATGACATTCGTAGATAAGCAAAGGATCCGTATTAGGTTTAAATGTACGCTTCTTTACTTTATATGGCTTTTCCGGTGCCCAGACCTGCGCACTGAAAATCTTGGTTTGCTCATCTTGTACCACCCGTGTTACCCAGGCAGGAATACGTTCTCCACAACCGCCTTCCCAATGTACAATGAGTTTGTATAAGTCGCCGTGTCTCATGGCATCTGCCGGGAGTTTGATTTCCCAAACACCATAATCCTTACGTTTCAGACTGTACTTCTTTAGTTCTTTCCATTCATTGAATGTGCCCACAATAAATATTTCTGTGGCGTTGGGTGCCCATTCACGGAAAATCCAGCCGTCAGCAGTACGGTGAAGTCCGAAATATAAATATCCCGAGGCAAAATCAGACAAAGTCTGTTTCCCTTTGTTCGTCAGTTCAGCCTCTTTGTCTAATACATGCTGATGACGACCTTTGATGGCATCTTCGAAAGGTTCCAGCCAGGGGTCGTTTTTGATCAAATTCAATGTTTCCATAAAGGATGAGTTTTTGATTGATTGGATTATTATGCTTTCACTTTCACAATGACTTTCTTCACACCGTCAGGAGAAATGCCAGGAGCATGTCCGTCTTGAGGGAAGAATATAGCAAACATTCCAGGTTTTACAGTGATATAAGTTTCAGCCAGTCCTTCGAAGAAAGTAATATCTTTCTCTGCATTGTAGGGAGCATTAGCCGGTACGCAATCTTTTCCTGCGGTATAGCCCATAACTTCCGCACCGGAGAGAGGAATCTGGATATCTATAAATTCATTGTGTGTTTCCAGTTTGGCTTGTTCTTTAGCTTTAGGGGTAGTTTGAGCTACGTTTACAACCAGGTCTTTACCTTTCAGTTCGGTTTTGCCAATTTCCATAGCGTTCAAGTCATGTGATTGCAAGAATTCAATAGCTTGGGCAAACAAAGGGTTCAACGATGCATATTTTTCTAAATTTTCTAATCTATCTACTACCATAGCTTTAATGTTTTAAGTTAGTTATATTATTATCAAATTTTATTCAAAGTCGTCAATCGTGTAATTCAGAAAATCAGCAAAAGGTTTCATTTGCTTGAAGATTTCCGCTGTACGATCCACGCAATCGGGTGCCAGAAAGAAGCTGTCCGGTTGATTGCAGTAACAGGTATATTCCTTGCATTTCAGATATTGTACATATTCAAAATCCTTTGGAAACCCTTTGGGAGCTGTTTTCAGAAAGTCTTCGCCTATCACCGGGAAGTATTGCTTGAAATCCGGATTTTCAACTATACCGCGAAATTCGTCTATGTTATCATACACTGCCTGTCGCACGGCTTTCAACGTCTTAGGAGGAAGGCAATAGCTACCACCTGCCAACAGACAGTTGCCAGGTTCAATGTGAACATAGTAACCGCAGTGGTCTGATTTCTTACCGCGGGCGTTGATGTATCCGCCCAAATGAGTTTTATACGGGGTCTTGTCCTGCGAAAAACGCGTATCACGATAAATCCGGTAAGTACAGTCTTTGACTTGAACGCCACGAATACTTTCATCGAAAAGCGAGATACGGGTAATTATAGCCGATAACAGGCTCTCAAATTCCCCACGGGCTTCTTCATACAAGTCCTTATGAGCATTGAACCATTCGCGGTTATTGTTAGCGGACACTTCTTTCAAGAATTGAAAAATAACAGGGATGTTCATATTGGTATTTTCCTTATTATCTGACAAAATTACGCATAATTTTCCTAACATGCTACAAACAGGGACAAAAAAAGCATCGGCTCTGGTAAACCGATGCTCCTTACACATTTATCAATCAAACAGACGCTTCTGTTTTTGATGTACTTACTTATCACAAGCGGGTACAGTCTCCTTTAATTAATCTTATATCTAATACTATGAAAAACACAATTATATAACACGCCTCTACAGAAAAAGTTCGAAGGGGTATGTGTGTTTTTATCATTTGTTTATATCTTTGTAGAAAAATTATACGAACATATGGAATATAAGTATGATGAAGAAAGTGTGAATGCTCTGATGAAGTGGGCTGAGAACGCACAGTTACCCAAAGAGTTACAACTAAGTGAGGCCGAAAATATTATGAATCTTAGACAATATGTGGTGGCAAATATAAACGATATCAAAGCGCATTATCCGGATGAGTTTTACAATCCGGCCATTACGCGTCTGTACAGGCTGAAGGAAAAACTGGAAGGAGAAAGTACCACGAAGTAACACAGAATTCTAAGACCTACGCAAATAATTGAGTAGGTCTTAGAATTCTGTGTTACTTCGTGGTGAAGATCTTATTATAGCTTGATTTTCAGTATCTTTCCACTATATCCCTCTACAGAAATTTCCGTAGCCTTATAAGGCAGCAAACTAATACTTTCCGTCTTTCCGGTTAGCAAATCTACCGCCGGATAAACATCCATCTGTGGTATTTGCAGGAAATCAAAGGCATGAGAAGGTACATTGATAGCCACATCTACTGAAATGTGGTCAAAGTTTACGATAATGAACAATAACTCTTTTCCAGCTTTGCGTAAGAATGTGTATTGTTTATGCTCATTGAAGCGCCAGCCATTGGCGTTGGCATACATCAGATCGAAGAATTCTCCTTCAGTGATTGCTTTTTCTTTGTTACAAAGCGTCAGGATGCGTTGGTAGATACTATGGATGTGTTTCTGGTCTTCCGTCAGCATTTTGCCGTCAAACTTTCCGCCATTCCGCCAACGACGAATAGTATCCACGCTCCAATAATCAAAAATAGTGGTACGCCCGTCTCTGCCACTGAAACCTTCGCTATCCATGCCCAGTTCACCGAATTCCTGCCCGAAATAAATCATCATCGGATTAGTATTCATGCAAGCTGAAACAATCAGTCCCGGAACTGCTTTACGCGGATTTCCGGCAAAGAAATCAGAAGCAATGCGCTGTTCGTCATGATTCTCCAGGAAATTCAGCATTCGTTTCTCGATGCCACCCAGACTTTGCCAGGAACGTGTAATGGCCGTAGCCGAATCATAGCCGCAAATCACATTGCGAAGCGTATCATAAAGTCCTACCTTGTCATATAGATAATCGAATTTTCCACGGAATATGTAATTCTGATATTCTGCCGGATTATAAACCTCTGCAATGAACAACAAGTCAGGATGCTTTTCTTTCACTTGTGGAATCACCCATTCCCAGAATTCAACCGGAACCATTTCCGCCATGTCACAACGAAAGCCGTCGATATTCTTGTCTGCCCAGAAAAGAAGGATATCCAGCATCTTTATCCAGGTGTCCGGAGTGGGATTGAAGTGACAGGTTCCACCATTCTGATAGTCCACTCCATAATTCAGCTTCACGGTTTCGTACCAGTCGGTGATGTTGGGATAAGCATCGAAGCGATTGTTCCCCGTAGCTTTGGCAGGACATTCTTTATAAGGTTCCGCAGCCGATCCTTTCATATCGAACTGACCGTGCAATTCAGATTGAGGGATATAGTAAAAATTATTATATGGGCTGAAAGCGTAATTAGGATCATCATTTGCACCCAACTGTGAAGTTCCGTCAGGTTGTGCATCCGAATGATATTGGCGGGCAACGTGATTCGGAACAAAATCGATAATGACTTTCAGACCGCTGCGATGAGTACGTTGTACCAGATTTTCAAATTCCTTCATACGTTCCGGTACATCGTTTGCCAAGTCCGGGTCCACGTCATAATAATCCTTGATGGCATAAGGAGAGCCTGCTTTGCCCTTAACAATAGCCGGATGATCGGGACGTATGTTGTAACGGCGATAATCCGTTTGCGTGGCATGCTCTATGATACCAGTATACCAAATATGGGTGGCTCCCAACTTCTTTATTTCATTGAGTGCCTTGGCTGTAAAGTCTGCCATTTTACCGCATCCGTTTTCCGTTATGTTCCCGTTATTGATGCAGTGATTATGATTGTTACCAAACAAGCGCGTAAACACTTGATAGATAATCATTTTTTCATCTTTCCCCATTCTATTTTTTATTTTATGATTTGATAATTACTTTCATCTTTCCAGATGGTTCCCTGATCCGCTTTCAACTGATCCAGAAGAGTGTTAGCGGCATTGTATCCCTGCATAAATATCTCTTCTGCTTTTTCCAGTTCGGTATTGCTGTATCCCTCCAGATTATACGGTTCTATTAATAAATCCGCTTTTTCCCGTTCGGGGAACGTATTGGCACGGAACATGAAGTGGTAGGAACGCATGGCAATACTTACAATATTCATCTTATATTTGTTCGCCAGTAGCGGACTAACATTTACTGCCACCACTTTGCTGCAAACACGTCGGATGGTAGATACAGGTAAGTTCATAAACACCCCACCATCTACATAATGCGTTCCTTCTATTTTTACAGGAGAGAAGAGGACGGGCATACAGCAGGAAGCTGCCACACGTTCGGCAATATTCCCTTTGTGGAAATGCACCACACGTCCGTGATCGAGGTCGGTTGCAGTGATGATGAGAGGTATTTGCAATTCTTCCATCGTCTTTGCTTTCAGATTGGTTTTCAGGAAATCAATAAATTCGCCTAACTCGAACAATCCCACTTTCGGTATGACTAATTTGGTCAGGTCCTGGAACTTATGCCCGGAGAAGTAATCTAGTACTTTATGCGGTTCGTTACCGTCTGCATAAAACACGCCTGCCAAAGCTCCTGCGCTTACTCCCGAAAGGATATTTGGTTTGATGTCATGTTCCAACAATGACTGCATCACGCCCAGATGCGCAAAACCCTTGATAAAACCACCGCTCAAAGCATATCCTATAGGATATTTGTTCGTAAACCAATTATTTGATGTTGCCTCCATGTAAAAAATCTACCATATATTTGTTCGCCACGAAATTAGTGATTTTATCGTAGGTTGAAAGTAAAAAGGGAGAAAAATGTGCTAAGTATAGAGAAAAAGCAACGCCTGCCCCCAATTTATACAATCGAAGACAGGCGCCAGTGGGAATCGGGAAAATATTTAATCAAAAGCCGAAATCATCTACCTGAATTTCTTCCTGATGATTATCGGTGAAGGGTTTAGCCTCTTGCTGTACGGCATTTCCTTCGATGTATACGGCGCGGAAAGGGCGGGCAGGGCAGACATATTCACAACCGCCACAACCTACACAAATTTCCGTATCTATATGTGGAATTGTCAATCCGTCCTTGAAAGGAATCATTGACAGAGCTTGCGTAGGACAATGTTCCGAACAAGCTCCACAACTGGTTCCGTCACGGTAGACGATGCAGTTCTCTTCGATGAAGACAACTTTACCCATTTGTGTCAGGTGTTTCTGCTCTTTCGTCAGTGGCAGGATAGCTCCATTCGGACAAACATCCCCGCATACGGTACAATCAAAATTACAGAAACCCTTTTCAAAGAAAACGGTCGGCTGCATCATTCCTCCTAAACCATACTCCATAAAAGCAGGCTTCAGTACATGAGAGGGACATTTGCTGATACACAGGTGGCACGAGGTGCAATGTGCCTGAAAATATTCCAGGCTGATAGATCCCGGCGGCGTTATAGGTGTCTGACGTTTATCACTTTTCATCCCGGCTGCCGCAGCCGCTACGTTCTGGGCTTGTGCCATTACTTTGGGAGTTGCGGCGGCAGTTGTCAGCCCGGCAAGTAAAAAACGGCGTTTGGAAGCGTCAGTCACCTGTTTCTCTGTTTTGAGGGGAGTGGTATAACTAAGTGCGTTCTGGCGACATTCACCCAAGCAATCGAAACAATCTACACAACGACTGTAGTCAATAATCTGTTCCGGGCTATTAATACATGAGGCTTTGCATTTAGTGGCACACAGTCCGCAATGATTGCATTTTTCTGTATCGATGCGTACTTTAAACAGTGAGAAGCGGCTCAGAAAGCCAAGCAGCGTACCTACCGGGCATATTGTGTTGCACCAGGTACGTCCGTATTTCCATGCCAGAAAGCCAATCACCAAGAACGTCAACAGTCCGATAATAAAGGACGAGATACTCAGGAGAGAAGCGTCCACCTGATAGAAAGTATAGTTATTAAAACTTGAAAATATGCTTTCCAGCAAATTGTTTCCTAACATATATACAGGTTTAAACACATTGACCGTCATACGTCCGAAAGCGCTATAAGGATCAAGCAGACCTAAAATGACCGTAAATCCGAAAAGAAAAGCTATAGCCGTTACACCCGCTACTCCCCAGCGCAGTATATTCCTGGCAGGCGAGTAGCGGAAACGTTTCTTTTTCTTTGCCGTTTTTTTAGAAATCCAGGTCACTATATCCTGAAAGATACCCATCGGACAAATTGTAGAGCAATAGATACGTCCCAATAACAAGGTAATCAGTATCAGCACTGCCAGGATGAAAAAACTGAGTGACATCAATGCCGGTACAAACTGTATATGCGCCAGTCTGTGGAAACTATTTGGCAATATTTCCGCAAAATCCAGAAAATAAAAAGTTATCAGCCCGAAGATAACAACGGACAGTATAATACGTGCTTTTCTCAACATAAGTGTGTATACTTTATATCGCTTGAATTAAAGCCTGATACGCTTCACATTCAGCTTATCCAAATCCATCGTTCCAATCTTCAATGCCTGCCCGTTAGCAAGGTGAGCTACACTTTCAAGCGGCATTTCGCGAACCTGGTTAAAGAATTTGGTGGCAGCCGTATCTACAGCCACGATATCCTGTGAAATAAATAATCCCTTGGTCAATACCACATCCGAAGCAGAACGTCCGCGCGGGCCATTCGTTTTCAAAACGCGATAGGCATCCACCACATTCAGCACTGCTTTCTTATCCATTGTACAGATATCGGCAATACATTGCTGCAAGTCGTTGGAATGGAAGAAACCGCGATCCCAGACAATACCCATGTGGTTTTTCATGGAAATCGTCAGGTTGGCGCCTCCATGATTTTTCAGGATGGGCACATTGATCCATACATCACTGTTCAGAATAGCTTCGTGTACCTTGGCACTTTTCATGCGTACGCCTTTGGGCAATGAGACTGGTTTGTAGTAGCTTTCCAGATGAGCCGGCATAACCTTGGCACCCGCAGCTTTGGCAGCTTCTTCAATGCCGCTGTTCTTGTAGCATTTCTGCCAGTCATCGCAAGTATGATCAAAAACCGTAACCTCCTTGGCACCTGCGGCAAGACATTGCTTCACAATTTCCGCAACCAGCTTCGGATTCGTATTACCGGCCAGTTCGGGTACTTTATCCCAACCGATATTCGGTTTAACCACTACCTTTTGTCCCGGTTTGATAAACTGTTTCATGCCGCCCATTTCTGTAATAGCACGCCGGAACATCGCTTCCGGTTCTCCACCCATCACAGCTACCAGATCCACCTTACCGCCGCCAGCATTTGTCAGCTTTTGCGCCAGTATGTCCATTGCTTCGGAACGTTGCACGGTTATCACCGCACCCGTCACCGCCAAAGTCTTTAAGAAATCCCTTCTATCCATAGGCCCTTCAGATTATTAATCTATTAATTATCAATTGTTCATAGTATCCATGGAAACTTAAAACACGTCTCGTCAAACAAGGCATAATCTGCCGTACCATTGACTGCGAATGTTTTTACCAGACGTGCCTCTTTCAATAATTCGCACGCCAGACGAATGGTAGATCCTGTCTTAATACGGTCATCTACCAATAAAATGCTTTTATCTTTAAAAGCAAAATCAACCGGAGCGAGCAACTGGGGTACATCGTACTTCGGATGCTGGTATTCATCCCGTAAATTGATACGTAGCAGATGCACTTCTTTTTGCAATCGCTGGTTGATGATACCTGCCGGAACGATACCGCCATTAGCAATAGCCACGATTATATCAAAATCATCGTGAAACTCAATTGTGCGGAAACGTTCCAGCACTTCTTCCATTGTTTTTGCCATATTGTTATGGGAGATAGTCTATGATTAAAGTTTGGAAATAGCTTTCAGCAGAGCGTAACCACCGAACCATTGGATCAGCATACCTGGAATACCGATACGGAAATCTTGTACGGCCAGGAAGAAGTTACCACATATAGCCCATTCAAAAGCAGTGCCTATCACCTGGTAAGCAAGAATCACACCAAGCAATGCAACTAAGGATATCTTCTTTGTATATCGTGCGGCAAATGCAGCAGCTCCTGCAAGCAAACCGGATTTTATCAGCAATACAGGCAATGCAGCGGCAGCGGGCATACCAAACAGTAAATGATTAATCACCGGAGAAAGTAAAGCCGTAAGCAATCCTACACGGAAACCGAATTTATAGGCGGCAATCAGTGTAAAGAAATAGATAGGCAGCAAAGTCGGTCCACCCGCGGGAACCAGATGACAAAGCTGCGGCAATGCTATATTTCCTGCAACAAATAAGAATGCAAACAAATAGGTCTTCACGTTACTGAACGACAAAGAGTAGAGTTTAGCAGATGTTTCCATTATTCAATGATTAGATTTTAATTTGTTATTATTATATTTCTTCAAGATACAAAAGTAGGAGATGAGCGCTCATTTTGTTTGAAGATTTGTCTCAATCCTTACAGGTTTTGTATCGGTACACTTATATTAAGACTCTTTCGGACGGAAAAGGTTTAAATCTTCACCAATTCATATTGCATATTGCCCAATCCGATCTTTTCCGCATGGCGCAATCCAGCCAGCCAGTCCGTATCCGGGTGCATCATGTGGAACTTATCATGGCCGCACAAATCATCGTGCTCATGTCCGGCAGAAAGGCGGTTACCCGTGTGCAGTATAGGAGCTTGGATGACCATATCCGCGCATGCTTTATCCAAAGCCACCGGGTCTGTAGAAGCCAGAATACCGAGGTCAGGTACAATGGCGGCATCATTATGATTCCAACAGTCACATTCTGGAGATACGTTCATTATAAAACTGATGTGGAAGTTGGGCTTATCTTTCACTACGGCCAGTGAATATTCGGCAATCTTATAGTTTAAGCGTTCGGACGTATCTTCATCGCCCATAATGGCGCCGTCATACTGGCACAAAGCGACACACTGTCCGCAACCTACACATTTAGCATAATCTATTTCTGCTTTGCGTCCTGCATTCAGGTGTACGGCGTCGTGTGCACAGTGCTTCACGCAGATATTACAGCCGATGCAATTTCCCGTATCTATTTTGGGTTGAGAGGCCGAATGCAGTTCCAGTTTTCCGGCTACGCTGGCACAACCCATGCCCAAATTCTTTAAAGCTCCGCCAAAGCCGGCCTGTTCGTGCCCTTTAAAGTGATTCATGCTGATGATAATATCCGCATCGGCTATGGCAGTACCAATCTTTGGGGCGGCACAGTACTCACCGTTCAAGGGAATTTCCCGGCAATCCGTACCTTTCAATCCATCTCCGATGATGACCTGGCATTGGGCGGATATAGGATTATAACCGTTTTCCATTGCGCTTTGCAGATGATCGACGGCATTGGCACGACGGCCTGAATATAGTGTGTTACAGTCCGTCAAGAAAGGTTTTGCACCATTGTTGCACAATAGGTTTGCCATGCGAGCCGCGTAGTTCGGACGAAGATAAGCAAGGTTTCCCGGTTCACCGAAGTGAATCTTGATAGCGATAAAACTGTCTTTTAAGGGTAGCTGTTCGATACCTGCCCGCTTTACCAGGCGCTCCATCTTATCCAGAAGATTGGAAGTAGGAGAGGTGCGCAGGTCTGTGTAGTAGACTTTTGATGTTTCCATATTACCTAATTACCTATTTATAGTTATAATATGTGCAAAAATAAGAGATATTATCCATATAAATAGGTATGAAACAAAAAAAGTAGCGAAGTTCTTTCGCTACTTTAATTTGGCATTATTCTAACGGATCATCCTCTATACCACCGTCACCTCTTTGGTTGCCGCCGCTACCGTTACCACCGGAACTGTTTCCATCTGTATAATCCGTATCGATGGGAATAGCACGGGTTACGCTCATTTCTCCCAAAGTACGTTGGAAAATCTTTCCCGGAGTAAATACAATACGCTTGCGTACTATGTTACCTGCCGTAACGCCTTCCGCCGTATCCGCACTTTTGGCCTTAATGGTGGGGCGGAAGATACCGAACTCTCCCAATTGACACTCTTTCCGTCATCAATATCCTCCGCCATCATATCAACCAAACCGCTGACTACTAAATCTACCACCTTTCGGTGGATTCCGCAAAGGCGACTAACCTTTGCACACGTTTTGCTAAAACTCATCTGCCCCGAATGTACAGATTTTGCTACATACTTCTCTGTCTTTGTTTCGTCAAAGCCAAACACTCTCTTGGTCCTACATACTCTAAAGCCATAATAATTAAAGATTTTAAGCGTATTGCATAAATCTAAAAAACTATTTTTTCTTATAACATTTTCTACTTCTTCATACCGATCCTCTCCAACCACTTTAATATACTTTCTTTAGAGTCATCCACATGATCTCGGGAAATTGCATAACCGTCCGACACAGAGGCTCTCGGTTCCTGTTTCCGAATTGTTTTGATGGCATCCGAAAAACGGCTACCACCATGAGTACAAAACGGAATGATAGTCTTACCAGCGAAATCGTACTCTGATAAGGTTTCACTTCCGATAGCCCGGCAATAGACTGTTATCGTACAGGTAATGATTGCCAATACGCCTGCTGTCATAATTCCTTTTTTCATTCTTTACTATTTTATGTTTTTTTTATTTGATGATTCCGATTCGGCGAAGCCAAACCTCCGTACCGTTGACACTGCCTGGCATATCAATACCTGCATCGTCGGGCGGGCCGGGAGTAGTAATGTCATCCGGATTGAGGTCTTCGGGAAGCGTTTCCGGAATATGCTTTGACTCAGGGGTTACCTTATAAATCTTCTGCATTGATTCGTTCAAATAGGTTGTAGCTCCGTAAGTGAAGAACGGGATAATAACCTTATCTTTCAGATCGTATGCTTCGATGAATGTGCAAACCACCATAGCAGGCTGATGCCACCAGCAAGGTGAGCCAACGAAAATCGTATCATATTGCGCGATAATTTCCTTATCAGGCAAGTTCGCCACTCCGGGACGCAGGTCGTTGTAAGCCTCATTCTGAATACGGTCGCTGTCATCATATGGATTTTCGGCATACGGATCGGTCGCCTCAATGCGATATATGTCAGCACCGGTAAGTTCCACAATTCGTTTGGCTACGGCTTGCGTGTGCCCCTGCGCGGAGAAGTAGGCTATGAGAGTTTTACTGTTACCGGACGGATTGTCAGGATCATCGGGAGTTGTCGGCTGTTCTGTCTGCGATGCAGGAGTGTCATCTGACGAACAAGCTGCCATAGTCGTCAGTGGAAGGAACAAAAATGGGATAAAAAATATTTCTTTCATATTCAAATGGTTATTTAAGATATTGTTTAAAGAATGTGTCCAGTTTGGGCAACGTGATTTTCAGATATTCCGGCTGGTCGTACAAATCTACGTGCGTTGCTCCGGGTACAACAAACAGCTCTTTCGGTTCGGCAGCTTTTGCATATGCGTCTTCCGAGAAGTAAGCTGATACAGCGTTTTCTCCCACGATGAAGAGTACCGGTCGCGGCGATATGGTTTCGATCTGTGCGAACGGGAAAAAGTTCATCATCGGTGCAAGACTCGTGTAGGAGTAATAGCCCGTAGAGTTGGGATGTCGGCCACGCTCCGGATTGTCATAGTAATCGAGGAAGTCGATGGCAAACTTCGGTGTGTTTTCATCTACTTTTTCGGGTAGGGCACGGATGTCCTTACGTGCAGCTCCGTTATATTCCGCCGTGCGCTGACGGCCGATCTCATCGAGAATTGCCATACGTTGTTCATACGTCTGGGAATCGCCAACACCCTGACGGCGGGCACGTCCCATGTCGTACATACTGATAGTTGCCAACGCCTTGATGCGATGGTCTATCTGCGCTGCGCTGACGGAATAACATCCTCCGCCACAGATACCAATGACACCAATCTTATTGGCATCGACAGCCGGATGATTCGTGAGGAAATCGACCGCTGCGCTGAAATCTTCCACCCGCACCTCGGGCGACTCGATACGATGCGGATAACCGCCGCTCTCACCATAATAGGAAGCATCAAAAGCCAATGTCAAATAGCCGAGTTCCGCCAACTTGCGGGCATGAAGTCCCGAAGTCTGTTCCTTGACACCACCGAAAGGATGACCAACGATGATGGCAGCATATTTCTTTGCAAAGTCGTAGTTTGCAGGGAAATAAAGATCGCCAACCACATCAATCAGGAAACGGTTGTGGAACGTTACCTTCTGTTTCTTCACGCTATTCTCCACTGCCACGGCCGGGGCTTGGGAATCAGCGATTAATCCTTTACTTTGTAACAGTTCGTTCAATATTAGTTTGCCGGCATCAGCCTCGCTGCGACCGATATTTTTTTCGATGATGGCCAGCACACCACGTAATTCGTCCGGTGTTACGCCCACATTCAGTGCGATACCCATGTGCCCTTTTAGCATCGGCTCTACGCCTTTGCCCAAAGAGGCGATCACGGCAACGGTCGCCAGTTCCCGTTCGGCATATGTCAGGACATCCCGCTCAAAAAGGTCAGCAAAGAGGTGCTCTTTCAGAAATACTTCGATTTCCGGAGCCAGTACAGCATAATTAGCTTTCGGTGCATCTGCCGGGACACCCGAAATTTCGGCAAGAATATCACGTCCGCGTTCGTACTTGCTGCGGGTATCAGTTATCGGTGATGTTTCACGACCCCGGTTATCCTCGATACCTTTTGCTTTCCGTTCATCGAGTACCGCAACAAGGGTTTGTAGTCCGCGCAAGGCACGCGGGAAACCGCAATAGGCGTAGGCGTGTACCATTACTTCCTTGAGTTCACCCACGGTCATTCCGTCATTTAATCCATCGATAAGGGCGGGTTTCAGTTTATCGAAGTCTCCCTTACCCGTAAGAGCGGCGACCTCTGCAATGTGTTTCCGTTTACTATTCATAACTTGTTCCATTTTGGGATTTTGGGCGGCTGCGATTCCATATCCAAAAAAGATACAGATCAGTGTCGTTCTAATTCTCGTTTTTATTTTCATAATCTCTATCATTTTATTTTCCTGTTTTTATCTGATGCAAAATTAGGCTGGAATTTTCGCTTCGACCGGTCATGAATTACGGTTTGAAGGATAATTTTTACGGATTTGCTGCATCTTCTTTATTTTATTGGTTGCAAAAGCGTACACAATAGTTAAGTAGCAGTTCGATGTGTGAGGCGATGATCGATGCACTATAACGGTCGATGGCATGGTGCAACTCTTCACCGATCTCCTGCAGGTTATCGGTTATGATTTGTTGTTCGTGCTCTGTCAGCGCACCCCGGCAATGGCAGCGTTTCGGATAGGTTTCGATACGGTTTTCAAGCGATGTGTCGTACAACAGGTCGGGATGGAAAAGTACACCCGAATAGTAGTCGGCATGCCGTTGTTGCTTCGAGGGTATCTCGACCACCTCACCGGGATAAATCAGCCGTAACCATTCCTTTTCCGACGCTTTGCTCTGCTTCGGAGAGTTGTAGTACAGTAACCCGTAAAAATCACACATTATCCGAATATCCTCACTCAAATTCGTTTTCGACAGATCAATCATGCAAATCTGCGGATGCAGCGTTTCATGCCCCGTCAATTTATTGAACATATCAATAGTCATAAGCCCAGAATTATTCATTTGTATCACTGTTCTTTTTTCTGTTTATTTTTCCATGATGCAAAACTACGGGCTATCCGAAAGTTCTATAGGGTATAAATTACGGTTTCACGTATAATTATTACAGGTTGAAACTGATCGCCTGAAGATATTTTATATATTTGCGTAAAAACAATGAAATCCACTGTTATGGAGAAGATTATAAAGCTGAATACAATCAAGGATTATAATGATTTTCTGGGTATAGAAACTCCCCATCCATTGGTAAGCGTAATCGACGCTTCCAAAATCAAGTCGTTGCGCCATGTCTGCAAAAACATTGGCTTCTATGTCATTTATCTGAAGGATATCAAGTGCGCTGATGTGATAAAGTATGGCCGTAAATTCTATGATTTTCAGGAAGAGACACTGGTATTCGCCGCTCCGGGACAGATTATTGGCAACGATGATACAGGAGAACCATTCCAACCCAAAGGTTGGTGGCTGACATTTCAGCCCGAATTGTTACATGGTACACCGCTTGGCCGCCACATGCAGGATTACACGTTTTTTTCCTATGCCGTTAATGAGGCATTGCATCTCTCTAAACAGGAACGGCAGACCGTGATAGATTGTATGATGAAAATCGACGAAGAGATCAAGGGAGCAACGGACAAGCACAGCAAGCTGATTATCGCTTCGGCCATCGAATTGCTGTTAAACTACTGCATCCGTTTCTATGACCGGCAGTTCATTACCCGTAAAAAGGAGAACAAAGATGCGCTTAGTTCTTTCGAAGCGTTGCTGAACGACTATTTCACATCGGACAAGCCCTCGAAATTCGGTACACCGACCGTGGCTTATTGTGCAGACCAACTGCATCTGTCTGCAAATTATTTTGGGGATCTGATTAAGAAGGAGACAGGTTCTTCTGCACAAGAATATATTCTGACAAAAACAATGGATACGGCAAAAGAATTGCTTGCCGATCCGAACAAATCAGTCAGCGATGTTGCCTACGCTTTGGGATATCAATATCCGCAATATTTCAGTAAAGCATTTAAGCGTATTATAGGATGTTCACCGAATGAGTACAGGACATCGTAATTAAATATCTCATCACGAATTAGTGATATACAGTACATCGATATTCTGATTACACGAAAAGTCCGGTTAGTTGAGGAACAATTAGCTTATGGGGATGTTTTTAATCTTATACTAAGATAGAATTAATTCTATGAGTACCCTGAAGTTTTTTAGCTCTAAGGAAAAGTATAATAGTATTATAACATTTACAGCATTATGAATTTAGACGAAGTCCTCCATTATCGTCGCTCTGTGCGAGCGTATGACAAAACAAAACTGATAGATCCGGAAAGAATAAAACATTATCTGGAATTGGCAACATTAGCTCCCAACAGCTCGGATATGCAGTTGTGGGAGTTCTATCATATCACTCAGCCCGAATTGCTGGCAAAGGTTTCAAGAGCTTGTCTCGATCAGAAAGCCACTTCTACAGCTTCACAAATAGTTGTTTTCGTGGTGCGGCGTGATTGGTATAGGAAACATGCGCGGTTTATACTTGATTTCGAACGGGAGAATATTCGGCGTTACAGTCCGAAAGAGCGTCAGGACAAACGCATCAAAGACCGGGAATTATACTATGGCAAATTGATGCCATTTGTTTATGCCCGTTTCTTCGGGATTTTGGGATTATTCAGAAAACTACTGGTTAACATCATTAGCATTTTCCGCCCGATGATGCTTGAAGTCTCCGAAAATGATATGCGCGTGACTGCCCATAAATCTTGTGCACTCGCTGCCCAAACGTTTATGATTGCTATGGCAAACGAAGGGTATGACACTTGTCCTCTGGAAGGTTTGGATAGCCGTCGGCTAAAAAGGATACTGAAATTGCCTCGTGGTGCTGAGATAAACATGGCTATCTCCTGTGGAATAAGGGACGGAAATAAAGGAATCTGGGGAGAACGGTGCAGAGTACCGTTTGGTGAAGTTTATCGTAGAATCTAAAGCAGTTCTTTGGGATTTCAAACCATGCACATATCAGCCCGTGAATGTGCTGATATGTGCATGACTTAAAGTATGTCTATAAGTGAGTAGTGAATGAGCCCTGATAGTGGAAATCTGAAGGAAGCTGGTGGCAAATTCTCGATCTTACGACGGAAACTATATACGAAGCTTTCTTAGGTGGACGAGACTGCGAAACAAGTCCTATAACTATCCGAAACCTTTGGGAGTACATATAGAGATGAAAGCGTGCGTTCTTATCTGGGAGGTCTCACGGACACCTAAGTATATACTTCTTTGGGTGGTTGAAATAAAATTTGTCGTGAGAAGTCAGCCGAAGCCTATAAATATCAATGCGATACATGGATTATTTCAAATTACTACTATATTTAATCTATCAATTTTAGAAATAAATCTGGAAGAGTATCGGTTAAACCTTCAACTAAATTCTTGTATTTATAATAGATATAAGGAAATGATTTATCTTTCGTACTTAATGGCGGATATTTGTATACTTGACTCATTATAGGAGCAGCGTAACTTAATTTGTAGGTACTAAACTGATTTGCAATTATACGAGCACTGTTTTGATCTCGCGTGTTAGCAACTTCGTGCATTAAACGCTGATATTCTCCATGTTTCGTCCAATCTTTGCTAAATGGAAGATTTGGAAAAGAAATGACATCGACTTCTTTGAGTATAAAATCTGTAGATTTTTGTGACCAAGTTATAATAAACAAACGTAATCCAGATTGAACTCTTAATATCTCTTGCGATTGCCAACGTCTTACATCATTATCATATTGAATATAACCATCCTGGTTAATTCGTGTATGTTTTCCCAAGAAAAAATCATTATTGCAATGCATAGCAACTTCAGTGTTATTTGCATTCTGGAATTCTAGTATTGCAATTGGCTGAGAATATTGATTTGAAACAAAACAATCTATATTTGTAGGCCAAGCACATCCTGCACGCCTAAGAGCTTTATCAAAATAAGGTAAATCTTCACGTTCACGATATGGTTTTGTCGATCTCCAACCCTTAATTGTATAGATCCAATCAGAGAAGGCATGATATGTATCGTATGAAACAATGAACTTACATGTGATAAGATCAGAAATAGTATACACCCATACAGCTTCCTTTTCGTTGCAATATAATACATATGTCAATGGGCAATTGAAGGTATTTGCGAAGTTAATTTTTCGCTGTAGGACTTCGGGTGTCTCTAATAATATTATTTCAGAAAGAACATCTGTTTCAAGAGATTCACCTGGAACAAAGTCCACTCTTGCACGTTCGAATAAATGTGTGACAACGTTGTTGTTGTTTTCGTTACATCCTTCAATGGCATCAAAGAAGAGGCCGGTCTTTTCGATTAGCATTTTCTTTGCCCAATTGGTAGCATCACTTCGCTCAGAAGTTTCCTTACGGTAATTTATAAGTGCCATAATAAATTTGATTAGGTATTAATTAATTGTTTGCATCACATCTAGTAGATGCTCATAGCTGTCTACATCATGATATTTAACATTCTCAGTAGATATTTCATTGAAAAGTTTCTTGGCACAATTAATCTTAGCTTTCTCAATTGCACGAAGTTCCATTGAATCCATTGTTCCTTTAGTTTCTGCAATGAAAAAAACATGCTTCACAGTGCCTTTTTTGAATGCTATTGCCCAATCTGGAGAATAGTTACCTACTGGTGTAGGAATATGAAAACTCTTTGGTAACTTTGCGTATGCTGCAACTTCCTCTGCACTTTCAAGACTTTGACAAAAAGTCTTTTCTATACTATCTTTCGCTGTTCCATCAGTGAACACATAATCTGTAATATGACGTTTTGCACGAATAGCTTTATCATAACCTGCACTATGTTTTTCTGCTGTAAAAATAGAGCTATCATATTTACCTTCAATACGGTTATACGAAATATGCTCAACAATTATAGTCGCTTTTTGAGCTTTAATTAAATTAATAACCTTCGTAATGAATTCTTCCGGATTAATCGCAAACATCATTTTTTTCTCCGGAGTTAATTTCCCCAAAATACGACTAGCTGTTATTCGTGTTAAGGTAGCTCCTTTGGCAATATCACCAATCAAATCATAAGGTGTTGTACATGCATGTGCATTTCGCAAGTTTTGTGAAAGTGAAGAGCCCCCACTAAATGTCGTTCCACTCTTAATTTGCAACTGAGATATTGTTTCATTTTGTTGTCCAGTTGTTATGCTATATCTTACTTGTGTAACATGTAAATCTTTATTAATTGCCTCAGATGCATTCTTAATCAACTCTTCACTGTCAAAACTTACAGTATATGCATACTTATGATTAATTTTTTTCCATAAATCCTGAAATTCTTTTTTATGAAAGTTTTCGTTAAGTGGGGTATCTTCAATTGTAGTATTGTGACCATTTTCAAACATACCATCTAAAGCGTGCTCATCAAAAATAGATTGAATGAGTTTGTGAACCGGCTCTTCCATATCACGGAGTTTTTTGGGTAATGGTTCTAATGTTCCACTTATAGTAGCTTTGTGATATTCTTCTGTAATACCACCTTTAGAATCGATATAGTCGTTGTCTACAAGGTAAGAAATAATACTTGCCGCCTGTTGATCATCAATTGTGATAATATTTTCGCCAACCTTTAGTATTTTACCCTTAAAATATTCTGTAGTCGCTTTAGTTGGACGGTCATAAAGAACGTCTCTTGTCTCTTTTTGTAAATCGGTCACAAACGTAGTATAACTTTCGCTTGCAATTACAGTGAGTTTGTTAATTTCGTGAACTAGATCTTCACCTATAGTCTGTGCATCCATACGGGTTCCTGAGCTGTTCACTGCAAGGCGTAATCCTCGTCCAACTTCTTGACGCTTAGTTGTTGCACTATCGGAATGTTTGAGAGTACAGATTTGGAAAACATTTGGATTGTCCCATCCTTCACGTAATGCAGAATGAGAGAATATGAAGCGTGTTGGTTCATCAAAACTTAACAGACGCTCTTTATTTTTTAAGATAAGATCATATGCAGAAATGTCATCTGAAATGTCTGAGCCTTTTTTCAATTCACTGTTAACACTATGCCCTTTCTTATCAATGCTAAAGTATCCACGATGAATATCATGAGTATCAAAGCGACGAAGATATATCTGATAGTCATCCTTTTCAGCTTCATCACCACTTGAAGCAAATAATCTGAGTTTATCATTAAGTATATTATTATACTCCTCTTCAAAGATTTTTCCATATTCTCCAAGAAATTCCTCTCCATCTTCATCATATTGACGATACATTGAAACATGATCTATGAAGAAAAGTGAAAGTGTCTTTATGCCTTTATGGAATAACGCCTCCTCCTTTTCGAAATGAGATTGAATTGTCTCACGAATTTGAATACGGCGCATATCCTTTTCAGAGATGTCACCAACGACATCTCCTGTCTTCATTGTTTCTCCATTTACAAATTCAATTGTGTTAATATCAGGATCGATATTATTTATTGTATATCCATTCTTGTACTGTTGTAACCCATTTGATGCTAAATACAAGTTATCTCTTATACTCAAAAGCTTAGTTTTTCGAGTAACACCATTTGCTTGGCGCACTTCGATTTCTAATTTTGCCATAGGAGGTTTATTACTTGAAATAACAATCTTTTCAAAGAAAATATATCGATCAGTACCTCGAAGATTGTGTATTTCAAAACCCTTTACTTGGATTTTTTTTACAAGTTTTTTGTTGTATGCATCAAGAGCATCAAGAACGTACACCTCATTGTGATGATTTTTATGAGTAGCCGAGTAGTTGATCAAAAAAAGAGGGTTAAAATTCTTGATTCCTGTTTGGGTAGCAGCACCTCCCATTTTTTGTGGCTCATCTAAAATTACAATTGGACGATTTACCTTGATAACATCTATAGGACGACGACTATTAAACTCATCACGTTTTGAGTATATAATACGACTTTCTTTATTCTTTGCATCCTTTTTCATTGAGGTGGCAAATGCTTGGGTATTTATAATCATCACATTTATTCCTGCATCACTTGAGAATTTATCTAATGCATTCAAGTTACTACTATTGTAAATGAAAAATCTTGCTTTCTTGCCATAATGTTCCATGAAATGCTCAACAGTCATTTCCATAGACTTCTTTACACCTTCACGTATAGCAATGCTAGGTACTACTACGATAAATTTACTCCATCCGTACTGCTTATTTAACTCAAACATGGTCTTCACATACACGTAAGTTTTACCTGTACCTGTTTCCATTTCAACATCCAAAGATACACGCCCTATGTCTGAAAATAGTTTTGACGACTTATATATATTCTGCTGAGCTTGAATTGTATTAATGTTCTCAAGTAGTTGCTGATCAGATAAAACTATATCTGCATTACGATATCCAGCTGCATCCAGCTGCTCTTCAGCATCTGATACATCAATACTATCTCCCAAATCATTAAAATGCAACTGGAGAGCTTGAATTTCTTCTTTAGAAACTGTCTTTACCTTTTTCCAAAAATCTCTTGCATAGATAGTGTTATCACTGGTCTCGTCGAACTTTGGTTGGCCAGCAAAAACACCAACGATGCTTTCAACAGCGTCAGTTTGATATGGTTGTATCTTAAAATTAAATTTCATTTCTTTCATTATTTAATATACCTTAAGATGGGTATCAGGGCTATATGACTTAAATAACTGTTCAAAGTTAACAGCAACACTATCGTTTGCCATACAATTATCTCGCATTACAAAATAATATGGTTTGCTTTGAGCTATTTCAGAAATAACTTCATCAGTAACTCCCGGTTCAAAACAAGCCATCATATAACCATCTGCAACTGAATATACAGTTTTACCATGAATAATAGTTGTCTCAATTTTACTTGAGAGAGGACAATCTAATTCCAACATAGCCTGAAATAATAAATCATCAGCTGTTCTGTCTAGTTTTACATTATCAACAGTAGATTCAAATAAGTTCTGTGCAACATAATCGTTAGGAGTATACCATACTTGCTGCATGTTACTTGAATCTAGTTTTAACACACGAAAACCAGCATCAAACGAAGCATTGGGGTATGTTTCTTTTAGCATCTTAGATGCTTGTCGTATACGTTCTTTTCCTATCTCACAAATATTTTTGAAACCTGCCTTACTTGCTGGTTCAGTAGGCTCCTGCAACTGTACCATGATAAACTTTTTATGAGTACCATTTTTTGCATTCATCTCCATTACAGCATGAGCAGTTGTTGCAGAGCCAGAGAAGAAGTCCAAGATAACACAATCATCATCTGGTGCTGCAAAACCAATAATACGACTTAATAAAAGAACAGATTTTGGATTATCAAATATTTTTTTGCCACCAAGCAATTGTTCTAGTTGCTTGGTTGAAGCTCTACCATCTTCGTAATATATACTTTTAAACTGTTCTTTAACAGTCTCAATTCGCTTTTTAACGTGAGGTTGTGTTGTTTCATCTTTTCCCCACTCAATATCACCAACCTTATCGTAATCCCAGAAAGTTTTTTCAGTCCAGCGCCAACCAAATGCAGGCTTCACACACGGTTTACCAGTAACAGGGTGAATGATATCAAATGTATAACCACCAGGTTTTGTATTAGATGAATTTGTGGAATTACTGTACACACCACGTTCATCCACATTGTTGTAATGAGATACTCCCTTTAAATCTATCTCATTGGCTTTTATCCATTGGCGTAATTGTTTCTGCTGTTCAGCAATGTCAGTGGTTTTATGCTTTATCAATTTATATTGCTCATTAATCTTTTGAGCTTTGTCAGACTCAATAAACCATGGGGTAAGGAAATTCACATCCTTTGCAAAACAAAGAATATACTCATGCTCTGTTGATATTTGACGAGGGTTGTTATCTGTAGCCGATTGCCAAATAATTTCACCAACAAAATTTGTTGATCCAAATAGTTCATTACAAATCTTTTTCAAATTCTCAACCTCATTCTGGTCAATACTAATAAATATTACACCGTCTTTTGTAAGTAGATTGCGAGCAATCTTTAAACGAGAATACATCATATTAAGCCAGTCAGTATGGAAGCGTCCATTAGACTCCATATTTGGAGATAGCTGATTTCCATCTTCATCATATTGGCCGGAACGCAACATATATTCTGATGTAGTCTGAGAAAATTTGTCTGAATATACGAATTCTTTACCTGTATTATAAGGTGGATCTATATAAATCAGTTTGACTGCATTCAAATAATTCTCTTGCAGGAGCTTAAGAACTTCAAGATTGTCACCTTCTATATAAAGATTTTCGGTTGTATTAAAGTCTCCATAGCTTTCTTTTATACAAGGGCGAAGCGTATTCGTACTTGGAGCATTTGCAGCAAGAATAGCTTTTCTTTTGTCTGGCCAAGAGAACTGGTAACGTTCATCTCTACCTTCTACGACACATGTAGAAATCTCTTGCATCAGTATGTCTTTATCAATAGCTCTAACTAGGTTACCATTGATATCAATAGTTTCCGTCACAGCATTTGGAAACAGTGCAGCGAGTTTTGTGAAGTTCTCATCTGCCTGATTTTTTGTTTGCATTCTTAGTTTATTCATATATATCTTAAAATTTTATTTAATAAAGTTCGGAAAGTTGGTGAAGTGAATATAAATTCACACTATCCACCTTCTCCAACTCCTCTTCTAATGCTTCGTTGTAAAGATATTACCGCATTTTTCGGAATAGAACAACTAGGGAAATACGTACCGGCCAATTCGGAGAAAGAAAGAATCAGTTTTGCCATTTGCTAAGGTTTTAGGTTTAATATTACAATTCAGTTTTTTAAAGCTCTACAAAGATACTACATCAGAAAGGCGAAGTCAAGTATTTGGGTTGGTTTTTCCGACTATTCGTTTTTTTATTTTTTATTCTTCTCATTTTTCTGAGATAACATCTTGTCTATTCGTTTTTTTTTTATAAATTAGCCCAATTTACAACGTAACAAAAAACAATATGCGACACTCTTGTATTTCCTTTCTCTGCATCTCTCTTTTTCTTCTCACGGCTTGCTCCGGAGAAAAAGGTTCGCATGATCAGGTTTCTACAGTCAATATAGATAAAGGTGTCGAACACTTTGATGTGGACTACACTTCGGCACAATATCAGTCTCTTTTCAAAAATCCGAAAACGATCCGGCTGGAAACGAATGATAAATGCCTGTTGAGTGCTAATGCGTACCTCCTTAATGTGACTCCAAAGTACATAGTCATCGGAGATAAGACGAGTTTTTATTTCTTTAATGCCGAAAACGGTTCTTTTCTTTCTGTGATGGACAGGAAGGGAAATGGACCTGAAGAATATGCCGACATCTTTTCTCGCTTTTTTGATGAAGAAAAAGAGTTGATTTATGTTGCAACTCCTAATAAGACTAAATTATATAAGCCGGACGGGACATTTGTCAGCGAATACCCCAAAGATAGTATATCCAACTTTATAGGTGTATCCAACGGATATTGGGGAACCTACAAAAGAGAGTATCAGAAATCGCACTTAGTAGCCTTCTTTGATAAGGACTGGAACATGAAACAATCTTTCTTTCCTTTCGATGCAGAATCGGTGACGGGCTTTTCAGGTGGCTACATCGTGCCCAGATTCAAAGACGGAAACAACCAAGTGTGTATTGTGATTAATGATACGCTGTATGCCAGCAGAAAGGAGAAACTCATTCCCGTTATAGCCATCAATCAGGGTAAAATAGTATGATTATAACAAATAGAATATACCATACATCATTACGAAATTAAATCCCGAATGTGCCGCTATTGCTCCCCAAAGTGAATCACAATACAGCTTGCATCTGAAAAACACCTGGCTGACTATAAACATTGAAAACACCCAAAGCAAAGCAGGAATCGGTAAGAAGCACCATGTTCCCAGTGTATAAACGATCCCGAAATGAGCTACATGCGTTAATGCAAAAGCCAGTGAATCAAAGTATGAAGCCTTTGTCTCTCCGAACTTAGGGACAAAGCACCCGTGAATAATGCCTCGATACAGGAATTCTTCGCCTATCGGACTAAATATCATGCTTGGAATAACAGCGATTGTGAAGTACAACAATTTATCATCTCCTGTTATACCACTACTGGGGTTATTTCCCCCGATATATACAAATGCGTTTTCGACAGATTGCCCATACAGAAAAGAAAATAAACCGAATATGGCCAAGCAAATAACTCCGCCAGACAGGAAAGAAACTCCTATTCTCCACCAATGCGCGGGACGTTTAAGCCCTATGCCTTTTCGACCATACTTTGTAAGAAGAATGAACGGGATAATCCACATGCTTAAAAATACGAACATAACAGTGCCGTAACTTCTGTCTACATAAGATTGTAGAACGATTATGAAACGGGGTATTCCGAATAACAATATGAGAAATACGCCTAATTTCCAATTAAATTGAAAATGATTGCCCCAGAATTTCTTTAGATACCGATCCATAGCAGTAGAATTTATAGATTACACTTCTTTTGAAAGAATGCTCGTAAAATTACAAAATAAATCGAAAGGACAATCCGCTTTTACATTTTACATGCCCACCTTTTCTTTTATCCGTAATATTGGTTATATATTCTGTAATTTATATACCTGTATACTGGATAATACTCCGTAATTTTGTATCATTGCAATATGCTTCCCGAATCGAAGCGTTTGCTACGGAAAAGTAATCTATATCACGTCCTGCCTTAAGCTCCAAGTCGGCGAACCTGGCGGACTATGATAGTGTTTATATAGGTTTTCCCATCTGGTGGAATTTAGCTCCGAGAATCATTAATACTTTTATAGAAAGTGGTGATTTTTCAGGTAAGACGGTTATTCTGTTTGCCACATCGGGCGGAAGCAGTATCTCCAATTCCGAAAAAGAGTTGCAGAAGACTTATTCCAACCTGAAGTGGCAGAAAGGCAAACTGCTGAACGGTGCAACCAAAGAAGACATTAAACAATGGACTAAAAAATAAATTAGTATGAGAAAAAATTATGGAGCAAAACCCTTTTCCTATCCGCAGCCGGTGTTTATCATCGCTGCTTATGATGAAAATGGACTTCCAAACGCTATGAATGCGGCTTGGGGTGGTATCAGTGAGATGAAAGAGATCAGTATTTGCATCAGCGAAGGACACAAGACCACTGCGAATATCCTGAAGCGCAAAGCATTTACAGTAAGTATGGCGGAAGTGGGGCAAGTTGTTGCCTGCGATTACGTAGGTATTGTTTCCGGCAATAAGGTAACGGACAAATTCGCCCGTGCAGGCTTCCATGCTACCCGTTCGGAGTTCGTGGATGCTCCGCTGATTGACGAACTGTCCGTAGCGGTGGAGTGCAAACTGAAAGATTACAATCCCGAAACCTGCATCTTACGTGGAGAGATCGTAAATGTAAGTGTAGACGAGCGTGTACTTGATGAAAACGGAAAAGTAGATGCTTCTAAAGTAGCTCCCATCATCTTCGATCCGTTCAACAACGACTATCTGAAGGTGGGCGAAAAGGTGGGTAAGGCTTTTTCGGATGGCAAGGCATTGAAATGATTCTAAAATCAGTCCTTCACAGAAAATATTCCTCAAAGTATAGCTTAAATACTTTGAGGAATACAGATCAATGATACATTGTGATAGTTCTGTTAAACTACTTCATTATCAATTTGTTTAATCACCCTGCAAGGATTTCCTACGGCTACGCAGTTGTCAGGAATAGAGTGGGTTACTATACTGCCGGCACCTATGACACTGTTTTTCCCAATTGTCACTCCCGGTAGGATTATTGCACCACCACCAATCCACGCTCCATCATTTATTCTCACGGGGAGTGCATAGGTTTTGCAAATACCTTCTCCTGTTTCCCAATCCGCCACGACTCTTTCTTGTAATTTGGTAGAGTGGGTGGCTGTGTATATCTGTACATTGGACGCTATCAACACATTGTCGCCTATCTCGATGATGTTGTTGTCTACAAACGTACAGTTCATATTGATGATAACCTGGTCACCGATGAAAATATGCTTCCCGTATTCGCAATGGAAATCAATATCGATGTGAACATGTTCTCCCATCTTGCCGAACAAATCATGAAAGATTCGCTTTCTCTGTTCCGTGTCGGCATAGTCCGTTTCATTTAGCCGCTTCAACAATCTTTTAGCATTCAGCGTCATATCTGCCAATACTTTGTCACCGCCATTAAACGGTTCTCCGGCTAAGCACTTTTCTAATTCTGTTTTCATATATTGAGATCTACTAATTTTTAGAGCATTCAAGTCATTACGGAGATGACTTACTCATCATATTAATGTGCCAAAGATAAGAAAAAGATACTTTTCGCCATAGTTTTACCTTTTTTTCATTAAAAAACGCCTTTTCAGCCATTCACGTACCGGTTCGTCATACAGTTTAAGGCAAGCATACGCGATAGCGATGGATAAAATGAAGATGGAAACTGCAAACAAAATATGCATGCCTAAAGGTGCGTCCGGATGATTCCGTGCCCAGGCTATCTGCATATAAATCAGCGGAAAATGTGTGATATAAAGAAGGTAGGAGATCTCTCCGAGAAATTGGCAGATGGCTACGGAACGTTTTCCTGTCACATTACTGCCTGCTCCCATCGCTACTATTAAAGGGAACATAATAAGTACACAAAAAGCTTCGTAGGCACCGTTCATCCACATGGCTTCCGTGCCGCCGATGCGGGGCATAACTAAAATGGCAGCTATCAGCAATGAACACCAATAAAATCCTCTTTTTATCTTTATCAGTTTGTTGATGCGCGAAAGCAGTAGCCCCACGAAGAAAGGATAAAGCAGTCGGGATATACCGATGTAGCGCTGATCGGGAGTAAGGCTCCATCCGCCGATAAAGTGATGGACAGGGCCCACAGAATAAGTTTCAAACAAGTTACCAGAATTGTTCTCTTATTTCCTGTGATTTGAAGAGAATTCGGAGCACTGTGAATATTGGTATAATAGGGAAATCTCCCTAAATAATAGGGAAAAAGATAATATTATATGCTTTTCTCCACTTATATTTGTAGCAACATAAAAACTAAAAACAATATATACAATGAAAACAATAAAACTGACATTAGCACTACTGGCATTTGCAATCTGTATGGGTGGTTGTGCCATGATTTTAGGGATTGACAGTAATACCCTGATGAAAATTCAGAAAGGGATGACTAAAGAGGAGATCACATCCATATTGGGACAGCCGATGCACCGTAGCTTCGATCACGAAGTGGAAGGATGGAGATATGAGAAAAGTATTTCCGGAGCTCCCGGTATAACGATCATCGACCTTGGATTTGTGGACGGAAAAGTGACTTATATGGATTCTTACGAGAAGTATACCAATCCTCCTGTAGCGGTTTATCCGTCTGTGGAAATCAGTGGAACGGCTCCTTCCCGTCCGCACGTCACCGTTGGAAGGGTGATGGACGAAAGGGATTTTCAGTCGCTTTACAACAAAGTGAAAGGCAAACCTTTCAAAGACGATCAACTGGAATTATTGGAAGCCGGAATCGGTAACAGAGGATTGAATTGCAAGCAGTGTGTGCGGATGATGTCGATATACCGGTTTGATGATGACAAACTGGAAGTCCTGAAAATCTTAGCTCCGAATATTTCCGACCGGGAGAATTATGACGAGATAATCAATGCACTCGATTTTATCTCCAGTGAAGAGAAAGCAAGAAGTATTTTGGGAATAAAGAAGTAAAATGAAAAGGCGGTAAATCCATACGAGGAAATACCGCCTTTTACTTTGTATGAAGTTATACTGTCATTTATCCTTTTCGACAGATACAGTCCGCCAGATGATCGTTGACGAATCCCGCAGCCTGCAAATGGGCGTAGCAGATCGTAGATCCGAAGAACTTGAATCCTCGTTTTTTCATATCCTTGCTCATGGCATCGGATTCGGGAGATGATACCGGAATCTCACTCAAGGATTGAAAGGTATTGATAATCGGTTTTCTATCAGGAAAGAACGACAGTGTATATTCATAGAAACTGCCGAAGTCCTTTTGTATGGCGAGGAATAGCCTTGCATTTGTGATGGTAGATTTGATTTTCAGACGGTTCTTCACGATACCATCAAAATGCATCAGCCGCTCGACATCTTCATCGGTCATTTGTGCTACTTGTTCGGCATCGAAACCACAAAAGGCTTTGCGATATCCCTCACGTTTTTTGAGGATGGTTATCCAACTTAATCCGGCCTGGGCGCTCTCCAGCACAAGAAACTCGAACAGTGTCTTGTCGTCGGTCACTAAATTTCCCCACTCTTGATCATGGTATTTCACATACAGTTCGTCAGTTCCGCACCAACCACAGCGTCCGTTTACAAAATCTTGCATAATTATAGTACTTATAATGAATGTACAAATATAGTTTATTCACAATGGCGTGCCAAATTTTAATAAGTTATTCTATTTCAGCTTCTTCCTTTTTCTTGGATAAACTGCTATTCACCAGCCTTATTACTGAGTTCTGCGCTCAGTCTCAATTTAATTCCTATCTTTACAGCAGAAAGCAGGCTTGAACTATTTCTTATTTATCAATTCAATATTTAACGGATTATACTATTATGGATACTCAAAAAATGAAAGTACAAAAATTAGTGCCAACGGAATACAATGGTAGATGGGGCTTTTTAGATGCTGCAACAGGCGAAGAAGCTGAACGGTGAAACGTTCTTTATTGATGTGAAAGGAAATCGGGTTGAATAAACATGAAATGACATACATGAATTTATGATTGATACAGACGAAATAGTATTAAAGCCTCTGCTTGGCGAAGATATATTGTGGTTTGATAGATGGTTGAGAAAAGATTATATTTACAAATGGCTATGTCCGGATGGGGAAGAACAGAAGGAGGCTTGGTTGGACGAAGTCAGTAATAGAGATGGCAAATATGACTTTATGAAACATTTTATTGTTTACTATAAGGATAAGAAGATCGGATATTGTCTTTATGCTGATTGCTTTTTCTTGAAAGACTTGGAGGAAGAAGGGCACGACTTTGAGAGTTTGTATGGAGACATATCTGAAAAGAATCATACGTACGAGATCGGATATTTGATTGGCGAAGAAGAGTATCTGAATAGAGGTATCGGTAAAATGATTATCAGGAAGTTGGAAGAAAAAATCATTGAATTGGGAGGACGTGAAATAGCGGCGGACCCTTCCGAAGAAAACACGGCTTCAATAAAGGTACTGCTAAGCAATGGGTTTAAGAAGAAAAGTGATGGGGATTACAGAAAAATAATTTAGGGTACACTACCTGTAAATTAGGAGTGGAAAACAGTACTTACGAAACTTAACTTCTTAACTTTTGCTGAAGTGATAAATTAACCGCGAACGCATGTTGCATTTTTTTCTTTTGACAATCAGAAAGACGGTTCTTACTTTCTTCTAAAACAGCGTGTATGAAGTGAACTCATGGACAAAATGATTCTCTGATGATTAATGATTGTATATCAATCTGTTATGCCTCAAAAAAAAGACAAAAAGTGTACTATTTAAGGGTCAAAATAGGTTCAGGGTCACTTATACCCCCAATTCCTGCTTAAATGAATAAGATATTTAAAATAGATGTAAATAAAACATACTGTAATAGTGCTAAACTACTAAGGAATAAAGATTTTATTATTCACTCTTTATTACTTCCGCTTTATTGTTTTACTTTTTGTATTAAATATTTACCTATTTAAGGTTTGTTCGAATTGTAATATTCCAAATCTACTGAAATACGTTTTTTGCAAAAGTCTAAAAAAGTCAACAGTCTGTATATTAGCATTATATTGGCTAATACAAATAAAAATGACCTATAAATAGGGTTATAAGTGACCCTGAACCTATTTTGACCCCTAATAAGCCTTTTATTGGTCTTAATATTGTTATACTTTTTCAAGAACAGTCTGCGAAAAATAATACGGTAACCCACCCGGAAGCCTTAAACGGAACATAACAAGCAATGTCATGATGCAAAACTAGCAATCTTGTAATGCGGAATATTGCTAGTTTTGCATCATGACATTGCTTGTTATAGTTATTGGATTTAATTTGTTTTATAGCTGATTTTAACTCCTGAATATCATAACTTGCGAAACTTCAATTATTTATTTATCTTTTTTAGGATATTCCGTATGGTAGTCTTAACGCCTGTGGAGTAATATTCGGTATCTGCATTCTCTAATATGAGTTGCAGCTCTTTCAAAAGTTCCGGCTCAGACTTGCAAAGCTGGTAAGCCATTCTGATAGATAATGCCTGCACACCGATACTTTCTTGTGGGGCCAACATGTGATCCAGGCAATAATTTAGCAAATCGACAGAGACAGGATCAGATGCAGGTACATTATATAATATAGACAGCAATAACCGTTTGGAACCATCATGTTGGCAGACCAATAATCGCTGAATAATATCATCCAGCAATGGAACAAACCAGCCGGGATGCTTCTCACTTACTTTCTCACATGCCCATATAGCCCGCCATGAAACGACGATTTTATCATCGGAAATCAACTGGTATATATCTTTAAGGTATTCCGGATGCAGGCATATTTCCTGCACCAGCTTATCTATTGATAGTTTGCAAAGAGGCATTGCAAGGGTGTTTCTGTATTCGTCGATTTTCTCCATATCATGCATGTTTTTGCAAAGATAATGCAAATCGAACGCAGAACTTTCATGCTTGCATGAAAAAGTTATGCTGAGATGCAGCTTATCTTATCTAAAGATAATGCAAGTTGAATGTAGAACTTTCATACTTACATGAAAAAGTTTTGTTGAGATGCTGTTTATTTTCCTATTCTGAATGCGGATAGTATGATTACAAAATAAAGGGCTGTCTTTGGTTAAAAAGACAGCCCTTACAAATATGTTGTATTTAAGGATTATGCAATACCGTGAGCAGATACCTCCGGTGCAATCTTCTTGATCAGACCTTGCAGTACAGCACCTGGGCCACATTCTGTGAAGTCTGTAGCACCATCAGCAACCATATTCTTAACAGTCTGTGTCCAGCGTACAGAAGCAGTCAGCTGAGCAACGAGATTCTTCTTGATCTCTTCCGGATCAGTGTGAGGCAATGCATCTACATTCTGATAAACCGGACATTTGGGAGCGTGGATTTCAGTAGCGTTGATAGCTGCTTCCAATTCAACTTTTGCAGGATTCATCAGTGGAGAGTGGAAAGCACCGCCTACCTTTAAAGGTAAAGCACGTTTCGCTCCGGCAGCCTTCATCAGTTCGCATGCCTTGTTGATGCCCTCGATAGAACCGGAAATTACGATCTGTCCCGGACAGTTATAGTTGGCTGCAACGCAAACTTCACCTTCAGCGGTTACTTGCTCGCAGATTTCTTCTACTTTTTCATCGGAGAGGGCAATGATAGCCGCCATTGTAGAGGGTTGTGCCTCGCAAGCTTTCTGCATGGCCATGGCACGAGCATAAACCAGCTTCAATCCATCTTCGAAACTCAATGCACCGGCAGCAACCAGAGCAGAGAATTCGCCCAATGAGTGACCGGCAGTCATTTCAGGTTTAAAATCATCACCCATACAAAGTGCGGAGATAACGGAGTGGAGGAATACGGCAGGTTGAGTTACCTTCGTCTGACGCAGGTCTTCGTCCGTACCGTTGAACATAATATCCGTAATGCGATATCCCAGGATATCATTGGCTTTTTCAAACAATTCTTTTGCTAAAGCGGAGTTTTCATACAAGTCTTTTCCCATTCCTACGAATTGGGCACCTTGACCCGGAAATACAAATGCTTTCATACTGTTCTTGTTTTAGTAGTTAATTAAAAAAAGTGGTGCAAAGGTATAGCTTTTTCTGATATTGACCGCACAAATGAAGGATTTTTGTGCAATGCTACCGAAACCGGAGACGAGAGTTACAGTGTTTAAAGGAGTTCCTTGCGCACAATCTCCGTATCAGAGCCGTGTCAAGTCCGTACCTGCTCCGTGTCTATAGGATAAGTGCTGATACGGACTTGATACGGAGCAGGTACGGACTTGACACGGAGTTGATATAGAGTTGATATGGAGATACTACGGAGATGGCGTGTAAAAATACAATAAGAGCCCACATTTTTATTTCTTGCACAAGATACTAAAATCCTTAAGAATAAAGCACTTCACTCTTATTGTACTTCCTACAATTAGCTAATTCTACTGTTTATCAATAATACATATTGTATTTTCAACGATAAGGCTATGTTTTGATATTGTAATAAGTACGATATGTATTATATTGAAAAATAATGCTTTACAACATAATAAAAAATGAGTTTTACTTGCTTGTATATTCAAAAAACCTGTTTATATTTGCAGCGCTTAAACATGGATATTATGCAAAACATGGAACATAAAACCCCATTGGCAAACAATCATATCTCAGTAGACTGTGTAGTGATTGGCTTTGACGGAGAACAATTAAAGGTTCTGTTGATAAAACGTGTAGGTGAGGAGCAAGGTGAAATTTTTCACGACATGAAGCTTCCCGGAAGCCTGATCTATATGGATGAAGATCTGGATGAAGCTGCACAGCGTGTATTGAACGAACTGACAGGATTGAAGAACGTCAACCTGATGCAGTTCAAGGCATTCGGTTCCAAAAACCGGACGAAGGACCCGAAAGACATTCATTGGCTGGAACGGGCCATGGAATCGAAGGTGGAGCGTATCGTTACTATTGCTTACCTGTCATTGGTGAAGATAGACCGGGCACTGAGCCGGAATCTGGCTGATTTCGAAGCATATTGGGTGGCACTGCAAGATATTAAGGCATTGGCTTTCGACCATAATCTGATTATTAAAGAAGCATTGGTATATATCCGCCAGTACGTGGAGATTAATCCGTCGGCCTTGTTCGATCTGCTTCCCCGTAAGTTTACGGCATCACAACTGCGTACTTTATATGAATTAATATATGGCAAGCCTATTGATGTGCGGAACTTCCACAAGAAAATAGCGATGATGGAATACGTTGTTCCATTGGAGGAAAAACAACAGGGAGTTGCCCACCGTGCCGCACGCTATTATCGATTCGATAAGAAGATATATAATAAGGTAAGAAGATGAAGAGATTTATGATTCATCATAAGCGGAATAAATCATAGATCAAAGGGCATAAATTTCAAACAAAATAAATCATAAATCAAAAATCATAAATTAAAAGCATGTATTTATTAGGCTATGACATTGGAAGCTCGTCCGTAAAAGCGAGCCTGGTAAACGCCGAAACCGGCAAATGTGTATCTTCTGCTTTCTTTCCGAAGACAGAGGCGGCAATCATTGCAGTTAAACCGGGTTGGGCGGAACAAAATCCCGAAAGCTGGTGGGAAAATCTGAAGCTTGCCACACAGGCTGTCATGAATGAATCGGGTGCAAACGCAGGTGAAATCAAGGCAATCGGTATCTCTTATCAGATGCATGGATTGGTATGTGTGGACAAAGACCAGAATGTGCTGCGTCCTTCCATAATCTGGTGTGACTCGCGTGCTGTGCCTTACGGACAGAAAGCTTTCGAAACGCTGGGAGAAGAGAAATGTCTCTCACATCTGTTGAACTCTCCGGGTAACTTCACTGCCTCTAAACTGGCATGGATAAAGGAAAACGAACCGGCCATCTACGAACGGATTTATAAGATTATGTTGCCGGGTGATTACATCGCCATGAAGTTGAGCGGTGAAATCTGTACCACTGTTTCCGGACTTTCGGAAGGCATGTTCTGGGATTTCAAAAACAATCGTGTAGCCGACTTCCTGATGGATTATTATGGTTTCGATAACTCTCTGATTGCGGACATCAAACCCACATTCTCCGAACAAGGCCGTGTGAATGCTGCCGCAGCAAAAGAATTGGGATTAAAGGAAGGTACACCGATCACATATCGTGCAGGTGACCAACCGAATAACGCTCTTTCACTGAATGTATTCAATCCGGGAGAAATAGCTTCTACAGCAGGCACTTCGGGTGTTGTATATGGTGTGAACGGTGAAGTGAACTATGATCCGAAATCACGCGTAAATACATTCGCTCACGTAAACCATACGGACGAACAAACCCGTCTGGGTGTGTTGCTTTGCATCAATGGTACGGGTATTCTTAATTCTTGGGTGAAACGTACGATTGCTCCCGAAGGCATCTCTTACAATGAAATGAATGTACTGGCATCACAAGCTCCTATCGGTAGTGCAGGTATCAGTATTCTGCCCTTCGGTAACGGTGCGGAACGCATGCTCGAAAATAAAGAGATCAACTGCTCTATCCGTGGTTTGAACTTCAATCTGCATAGCAAGCAACACATTGTGCGTGCAGCTCAGGAAGGCATTGTATTCTCATTCAAGTATGGTATAGATATTATGGAAGGTATGGGCATCCCTGTACAGAAAATCCATGCAGGCCATGCAAATATGTTCCTTAGCTCCATCTTCCGCGATACGCTGGCAGGTGTGACGGGAGCTGTGATCGAACTGTACGATACGGATGGTTCGGTAGGTGCAGCCAAGGGAGCAGGTATCGGTGCAGGTATCTATAAAGATAATAACGAGGCATTCGCAACGCTGGAAAAACTGGATGTTATCGAGCCTAATCAGGCTAAGCGCCAGGAATATGCAGATGCTTATGCACGCTGGAAACATCGTTTGGAAAAATCAATGGCAAAATAATGCCAACTTAACTCTCCTCTGAAAACGAGGAGAATTAAAGTAATACAGTTAACAATAAAAACATAATTAACCCTTTAAAATTCAATTAAAATTATGGCAACAAAAGAGTATTTTCCCGGAATAGGAAAGATTAAATTCGAAGGTAAAGAGAGTATGAACCCGATGGCATATCGTTACTACGATGCTGAGAAGGTAATCATGGGTAAGAAGATGAAAGATTGGTTGAAGTTTGCTATGGCTTGGTGGCACACTCTCTGCGCAGAAGGTGGTGACCAATTCGGTGGCGGAACGAAACAATTCCCTTGGAATGGTGACTCTGACGCTTTGCAAGCAGCTAAAAATAAATTGGATGCAGGTTTCGAATTCATGCAGAAGATGGGTATCGAATACTATTGCTTCCACGATGTAGACCTGATTTCTGAAGGTGCAAGCATCGAAGAATATGAAGCTAATCTGAAAGCTATCGTAGCTTATGCAAAAGAAAAACAGGCTGAAACTGGTATCAAGCTGTTGTGGGGTACTGCTAACGTATTCGGCCATGCACGTTATATGAACGGTGCTGCTACCAATCCTGATTTCGACGTTGTAGCACGCGCTGCTGTTCAGATCAAAAACGCTATTGACGCTACTATCGAACTGGGTGGTTCAAACTATGTGTTCTGGGGCGGTCGCGAAGGTTACATGTCTTTGCTGAACACTGACCAGAAACGTGAAAAAGAACACCTTGCAAAGATGTTGACTATCGCTCGTGACTATGCACGTGCTCGTGGCTTCAAAGGTACTTTCCTGATTGAGCCGAAACCGATGGAACCGACAAAACATCAGTATGACGTAGATACTGAAACTGTTATCGGCTTCCTGAAAGCTCACGGTTTGGATAAGGATTTCAAAGTAAACATCGAGGTTAATCACGCAACTTTGGCTGGCCATACTTTCGAACACGAACTGGCTGTAGCTGTTGACAACGGCATGTTGGGTTCTATTGATGCTAACCGTGGTGACTACCAGAACGGTTGGGATACTGACCAATTCCCTATCGATAACTACGAACTAACTCAGGCTATGATGCAGATCATCCGCAACGGTGGTTTGGGCAATGGCGGTACTAACTTCGATGCTAAGACCCGTCGTAACTCTACCGACCTGGAAGATATCTTCATCGCTCACATTGCAGGTATGGATGCTATGGCACGTGCTCTGGAAAGTGCAGCTAAATTACTGGAAGAATCTCCTTATAAGAAAATGTTGGCTGACCGTTACGCATCATTCGACGGTGGCAAGGGTAAGGAATTCGAAGAAGGCAAATTGTCTTTGGAAGATGTTGTAGCTTATGCGAAAGCTAACGGCGAACCGAAGCAAACCAGCGGTAAGCAAGAATTGTATGAAGCAATCGTGAATATGTATTGCTAATATAATAAAGGTGGTAGGGTGATAGAGTGATAAGTGGTAAAGTGATATCACTCTATCACCCTTATCACTCTACCACCTTATCACTTTTTACTCATTTATCAACCTAATCTTTTTTTATCATGAATGATGCTAACAATGGTAGTAAACTCTACCTATATTCTATTACAACCGTTGCCATTTTGGGAGGCCTGCTGTTCGGTTACGATACGGCGGTAATCTCGGGCGCGGAGAAGGGTTTGGAAGCTTTCTTCCTGATGGCTACGGATTTCCAATATGACAAGGTGATGCACGGTATCACTTCTTCCAGCGCACTTATCGGCTGTGTGATCGGTGGTGCTCTTTCCGGTTTCTTCGCTTCCCGCCTGGGACGACGCAATTCGTTGAGACTGGCATCCGTGCTGTTCTTCCTGTCTGCATTGGGATCTTACTATCCCGAATTTTTATTCTTCAACTACGGTGAGCCAAACATGGAATTGCTCATCGCATTCAATTTGTATCGTGTATTGGGCGGTATTGGTGTAGGTCTTGCCTCTGCCGTATGTCCGATGTATATTGCAGAAATTGCGCCCTCTAACATTCGTGGAACACTGGTATCTTGTAACCAATTTGCCATTATCTTCGGTATGTTGGTGGTTTACTTCGTTAACTACCTGATTATGGGCGATCACACGAATCCTATTATCGATAAAAGCGCTGAAGGCATATTGTCTGTGAACGCCGCTTCGGATATGTGGAGCGTACAAACCGGCTGGCGTTATATGTTTGGTTCGGAAGCATTCCCGGCTGCATTATTTGGTTTCCTTCTTTTCTTCGTACCGAAGACCCCGCGTTATCTGGTGCTGGTACATCAGGACGAAAAGGCATACTCTATCCTGGAGAAGGTGAATGGTGCAAACAAAGCAAAAGAAATTCTGGCGGAAATCAAGGCTACTTCCAAGGAAAAGACAGAGAAACTATTCTCTTACGGTGTGGCAGTTATCGTTATCGGTATCATGCTTTCCGTATTCCAACAGGCTATTGGTATTAATGCAGTATTATACTATGCTCCGCGTATTTTCGAAAGTGCAGGTGCTGAAGGCGGTGGCATGATGCAAACTGTTATCATGGGTATTGTAAACATTGTATTTACGCTTGTAGCCATCTTTACTGTAGACCGTTTCGGACGCAAGCCGTTGCTGATTATCGGTTCTATTGGTATGGCGGTAGGTGCATTTGCAGTGGCAATGTGCGACAGCATGGGAATCAAAGGTATTCTTCCGGTATTTTCCGTAATTGTATACGCAGCTTTCTTTATGATGTCATGGGGACCGATTTGCTGGGTATTGATTTCTGAAATCTTCCCGAATACCATTCGTGGTAAAGCTGTGGCCATTGCGGTAGCTTTCCAATGGATATTCAATTATATTGTATCGTCCACGTTCCCGGCACTGTACGACTTCAGTCCGATGTTCGCATACAGCTTGTATGGCATCATCTGCGTTGCAGCCGCCTTCTTTGTTTGGCGTTGGGTACCCGAAACGAAGGGCAAGACTCTGGAAGACATGAGTAAACTTTGGAGAAAAAACAAATAAAATTCTCTCTCCTTTAATATCTTATAAATGCAAAAAGGTGCAACCGGTATGTTTAGGTTGCACCTTTTCTTTTTTGATAAATATAAGTTCGGAATCTTTAATTGAATACGTATCGCAGACCGATCTGAAGCTTCCAACATTCGCTGTAATTCAAGTTTCGGGTGAAGCTTTCAGTAGGATAACTACCGTCACTATCTTTGTACATAGAGAAAATAGGAGTGTTGCTCTCATCCTTACCCTTATAGGTCAGAATTCGTCCGCCATTAGCACCGGACATGTTTTTCGTTACACCCCATTTGCTGTTCAGCAAGTTACCTATATTCAGGATATCCAGGCTGAGTTGCAGCGTATTCTTAGTTTTGCCAATCTTCACGAAGAAGTCGCGACTCCAACGGAAATCAAAGCGGTGTACCCAGGGAGCACGTGCAGAATAAGCTTCGGCATATTCGCCTTTATGCTTCTTCAGATAAGGGTCTTGACTCACGAACTTCCAGAAAGCATCTGCATCTTCGGCACTCGTGAACTTGATTTCATCTTTAGTCTTCGGAATGTAAATAAGGTCATTGGTTACGCCATCGCCATTCATATCATTAGAGTACATAAAGCTATAGCCACTGGATGAATATCCGCTATAAAAGAGGCTGAAATTTGAAGATGTTTTCTTATTTAAGTGTACGCGCCAGTTGATGGAAGCAACTACACGGTTGGGAGTGACATATTGCGAACGCATGAGTCCCGAGCTGTTCGGTCCGTTGATGGATGGAACGTTTGTCCAGGCGGAGTTAGCATCCGAACCGGGCATACCACTGATTTCCTTTGATTCGGTATGAGTATAGGCTGCCATAATATTTACATTCTTGGCGGGTTCTGCCATTACGGTAATGTTACCTGTCCATCCCCAACCTTTAGAAGTGTTTGTTAATACATTCGCGCTACTAATATTCGTGTGTTGCAGGAAGTTTTCAGGATAGATGTAACGATCATCCGGTCCGTTAAAACGTGACCATGTATCTTTATCCGGAGCCTGCACGTTGTAGTTGTATTGGCGCACCGCATTGATATCCTTAGAGAACATTCCTTCCAGTGTAACCGTCAGCGGGAAAGATACAGACAGCTGGTAATCCAAAGCTAATGAGGTTTTCCAGACTTGCGGCATCTTGAAGTCCGGATCGATGCCCACTATGGAGCTTGGCAATACACCTTCTTCCGGACTGATGGTGGCAGGAAGTCCCAATGTGGAAATCATCTGGTTTACATCCGTTATCATAGTACCTTTCAGCAAATCCAGGCGGGGATTGCGACTGGTTACAACACCATCCTTATATCTGGTCGTAATACTTACCAGATTTTGAATCATACCCGAGTTGGTAGGCATATTGGTAAAGAACACCAAAGGAATACGTCCGGTGAAGAATCCTGATCCACCACGCACTTTTAATGTCTTATCATTGAACACATCCCAGGTGAAACCTACACGCGGTGAGAATTGCAGTTTGCTATCGGGCCATGCACCCGTATCAATATGCATACCGTTGAAGTCCAGATTATAGATAGCCTGATTACGCATAATATCATTCAGGAAACTGAGATTATCCATACGTATACCGGCAGTCAATTTAAAGTTATCGCGTATGTTCCATTCATCTTGCAGATAAACACCCAACTGACCGAATTTCACGTCCGCAGAAGGTTTTGTATTACCATTGTACCCATAAGCCAAGGCAAACGATTCGGGTGCAGCTCCATTTTTGAAATCCTCGAAGCTGGAATAACGATAATATCCGGTTCCGTTGCGCATGTATGAGTTTCCGGCTTTCTGACGTTCGTAGCTGATACCTGCCGTTAATTTATGAGCTCCCAGGTAATAGGTGAAGTTATCCACAATAGTCATAACCGTATTTTTCACCAGGTTGTTATAGGTAAACAATTCGTAACCGGCAGTCATGTAAGGCTCTAATATCTGATTACCGTTTTCGTAGTATCCGGCCATAATATCAATGAAAGGGAAGGGGCTGGAGTTCGTATCGCGTTCATCTTTCATGTCACTGTATGTAAACAACAGCTGATTGGAAACGTTGGAAGAGAAACGGCTGTTCAATTCGGCAGTAGCCGAGTTTACAATGTTCTGCAAAGAATAGCAAGAGTTTGCATAAGACATGGAGTAGGCCGAAACACGGTTGTATGCCAAACGATACCCGGTATTTCCCGAACTGCCATTGGGTGCGTTCCAGGTTTTATTATTGGTAAAGTTATAGCGTACGCTCAACTTATTTCCCTGATTGATATTCCAGTCAATACGACCCAATAATTTCAGGTTGGTGACATCGGCTGGGAAATCTGTGAACGAACCGGTATTGTATCCGTATTTGTCTTTCAGAATCTGGGAGAATTCCGCCAGATCTGCTTCCGTAGTGCGTGAAATAGTGGAGTTATTCGGGTCTTCTCCTTCTCTTGCCGCACGCCATGTAATTACTTGCTGCGGACTCTTTTCATACTCTACATTTGCAAAGAAGAACAGCTTGTCTTTAATGATAGGACCGCCCAATGTAGCACCGTAAACAGTCTTGGACTCTTCGGCACGCACACCGAAATCAGTATCGCCAATTTTGTTACCGCGCATCACTTCATTGTTGAAGTACATATAAGCGCTACCTCTGTAAGCGTTTGTACCCGATTTCGTAATGGCATTGATACCTGCACCGATAAAGTTTGCCTGACGTACATCGTATGGGGCAATCACTACCTGCACTTCATCAATGGCATCCAGCGAAATAGGATTTCCACCTCCGGGCAAATCAGACGACAGACCGAAGTTGTTATTCATATTCGCACCGTCTACCGTGAACGTATTGGAACGTCCGTCACGGCCGCCAAAGGAGTTTCCTGAAGCATACGGGGAAATGCGGGTAAAGTCGCTGATACTGCGGTTAATGCTGGGCAATGTGGTGAGCTGTTCAGAAGAAATATTGGTAGTAGCTCCCGTTTTTTCAGCACTGAACTTTGACTTACTGGCCGTAATAGTGATTTCTCCCAATAATTCCGAAGCTTCGTGCAGGGTTACATTCAATGAATAAGTTTCACCCAGTTGCAGCTGGATACCTGTATAGATTGCCGTTTGATAACCGATGTAAGATACCGTCACCTTGTAAGGACCACCGGAGCGCATACCTTGCAGACTGAAACGTCCGTCTACATTGGTAACAGTACCGTAACTGGTTCCGGAAGGTTCGTGTACGGCTACAACCGTAGCGCCGATGACAGATTCTTCGTCAGCCATCACTTTACCACTCATTCCGGCAGTAGTTACCTGTGCCTTGAGCATTCCTGTAAGGGAAAACAAAAGCACAACCAGGAATAACATCTTTTTAGCCATGATTTTTAAAATTTAAGTAAGAAATAAACTGAAAGTTGTAGAAAACGATGCAAAAGTATAAAAAAAGCAAAATACTCTTATTCCTAAAGTGTTAAATCCTCATTTCTTTTTTTATTGCAAAATCAGTCTCTCACAAAAATGTGCATTCCGGGAGACAATGTATAAGTTTAAACCGTACCTTTGCAGCGGATTTAACTTTTGGTATAAAAAAGAGACATTATGGACTCATTGAAAATCAACAAAGTACAGTTGCGTAATTTACAGATAGAAGACTACGAGCAACTGGCGCAGTCATTCACCCGTGTATATACGGATGGCAGCGATGTGTTTTGGACACACAAACAAATTGAAAAACTCATCCGAATTTTCCCCGAAGGACAGATTGTAACCGTGGTAGACGAAAAGATTGTCGGCTGCGCCCTTTCCATCATTGTGAATTACGATGATGTGAAGAACGATCATACTTACGCACAGGTGACGGGTAAAGAAACCTTCAATACCCATAACCCTAAAGGCAATATATTATATGGTATTGAAGTCTTTATTCATCCCCAATACCGTGGACTTCGCCTGGCACGCCGTATGTACGAATACCGCAAGGAGCTTTGCGAAACTCTGAACCTGAAAGCTATTATGTTCGGCGGGCGTATTCCCAACTATTATAAGTATTCGGATCAGATTCGTCCGAAAGAGTATATAGATAAGGTAAAGCAGAAAGAAATATTCGATCCTGTATTGACCTTTCAACTTTCCAATGACTTCCACGTACGCAAGGTGATGCGCAATTATCTGCCGAATGACGAGGAATCCAGGCATTATGCTTGTCTGTTGCAATGGGATAACATTTACTATCAGGAACCCACAGAAGAATATATTGCACCGAAAACAACCGTGCGCGTAGGATTGGTGCAGTGGCAGATGCGTAGTTATCAAACACTGGATGACCTGTTTGAACAGGTAGAATTCTTTGTGGATGCCGTATCCGATTATAAGAGTGACTTCATTCTTTTCCCCGAATACTTCAATGCTCCGCTGATGGCAAAATTCAATAATGAAGGGGAGTCACAGGCCATTCGCGGACTGGCGGCTTATACAGAGGAAATTAGAGAACGATTTGTAAAGTTGGCTATCAGTTACAACATCAATATCATTACAGGTAGCATGCCGCTCATTAAAGAGGATGGACTTTTGTATAATGTAGGTTTCCTTTGTCGCCGCGATGGTAGTTTTGAGATGTATGAGAAGTTGCACGTCACACCCGATGAAATAAAAAGCTGGGGATTAAGTGGCGGAAAGGCTTTGCAGACATTTGATACGGACTGTGCTAAGATCGGCGTACTGATTTGCTATGATGTGGAATTTCCGGAATTATCCCGTATTATGGCAGACCAGGGTATGCAGATTTTATTCGTTCCTTTCCTGACGGATACGCAAAATGCTTACTCACGTGTAAAGGTATGCGCCCATGCCCGTGCCATCGAAAATGAATGCTTCGTTGTCATTGCCGGTAGTGTAGGCAATCTTCCGCGTGTGCACAATATGGATATTCAGTATGCACAGTCAGGTGTATTTACTCCCTGCGACTTTGCATTCCCGACGGATGGCAAGCGTGCAGAAGCCACACCGAATACAGAAATGATACTGGTATCCGATGTGGATCTGGATTTATTGAATGAATTGCATACTTACGGCAGTGTGCGTAATCTGAAAGACAGGAGAAACGACTTGTATGAGGTAAGGATGAAAAAATAAAACAATCGGATTATTTATTCATTTTATTAAAACGTAGCCTGACAATATGTATTTCCGTATTATTGTACCAATAATAAATTCTACATAGAGGATGAGATAGAATAGACCTATATTCCTTGTCTTTTCCACGTTTTTCGAGCTGGCCAACAGTGGGCATTAATAAAATCTTGTGCATCGCTTCATCTACATTCTTTGCAAAGGTGACAGCGAATTGTATTCCCAGATTTGCAGCATACCAATATGCAGTCTTTTGAAATACGGCAAGTGCCCGCTTTGTCCAGATTACTTTAAGTTCAGCCATAAATTGAAAGCGGCTTTTACTTCTTCATCAGTAGCAATACCGCTTGCTTCTGACTGTTTTGATTCTTTTTCAAATTCCTCATCAGTATATTGGCAGGGTATAGGTTTGCCTATCAGAAAATTCTCTTTTTCAAGTTCTTCTGCAAATTCCCTGTCAAGATGTGTATATGCAAATTCTTTGGCACGTTGATAACGCTCCTCAAAGCTTTCCTCATCTTTATCGAGCATGCTGCTGATTTTAGACAATAGCACGGCATCGTCCATTTGTTCTATTCTGTCTTTTATGTGATTGCGCAAGGCATTCAGCATCGGACGGCTATAGTAAGTTACAGCTGGCTCTTTTACTTTTCCCATAACATAACGTTTTGTACAAAGTTACACTTTAATGCTACAGTAACAAAAGAAATAAATCTTTTTATTTCTACTTTATCTCGAATCTCACCAGCATCGAATAATTCAGTTTTATCGTACGGAAAGCATCGTAAGCTTCTGACTGTGATGAACTCACATTGCTCTGAGCTGCAAAATACCGGGGATAACCTGCACTTTCCTGCGGTTCGACAATGCGGATGACATCTCCCAAGCGTTTGCCTAATGCTTCCACCAAATATCCTGCTTTCTTTTGTGCTGCTTTCAGTGCCTCTATCTTACCTTGTTGCCGATAAACCTGCATATCTTTACTCTTCAGTTCTCCGATGCGCATGTAACTGATTCCTTTCGTATCAATAACCTTTAGAATCTCATCAATCTGACTAAAATCGGTCAACGTAATATCAAACCGTTTAGATACCAGGAATTCAAATCCGCGTTCACGCCAATAATCACCTACCTCTTGTGTACGGATGGCGTCTTCCGGAATCCCAATCTTTCGCAAGGCAGCTCTTAAATTTCTCTCTATTCCGATCAATGGCACTTTAGTCCGATAATTCTCCGGTTTGGACTTTCCGTCAAATTCCTCTTCCCAATATTCTTTAATCTCGATAAGATAATGAATCTCGTCGGGTACAAGGGTTATTTCCGAAGTTCCGGTTACTTCAATATACTTCGCATTATCACTGTCCTGACTGAATGCAGTGCTGCACACCAATAGAAATACGGCAAATAATAAAAATCTAGTTTTCATAATAGTATGTTCTTTAGAGAATTATGTTTGCAATGATACAAAAAAAAGAGGATATTGTGATAATCATCTACTCTCATTTTAAGAATTCATACAAGAATTGCGACATCCTGAGACAACAGCAGAGTATTTTTAGTTCTTATTTTTAATTGCCCATTCTTTTTCGATAGCTTGGCGAATCATTTCCAGATTATCCCAATTCCTGCCACCGGAAGCGTGCCAACGATTATTAGTAGGATTACAACGGCTATTATAAGCCATGTGCGGATTTCCGAAAATGACGACAACACGTACATGCCAACGCATACACATATCATCCGCTACAAATTGTCGCTTATTGCACAGAATTATTTTCCAGCGATTTTCCTTTGCCAGTCGCATCAATACATTTTGCTGTTCTTGCGGAGTAAGAGCTGTGTTGATGTAATGCAGTTTGAGCGTATTCTTCTTATTCCAATAAGTGATGTAAATGACCGCAACAGAGACGGCAGGAAACAATACGGAAAACCATAAAAACTCCGTTTCTATAATCTCCCCCTTGAGCCTTGCCATCAATGGCATTAGCAGTACGATAGCAGAAGCAAACAAGAGAATAAAAAGATTCTCTTTAGGATAATAATCCTTTTTCTCCTGATTCGTCAGTTCTATCCGGCGGTTCTTTAGTGTTCGTTCTAGTAATTCCTGATTCATATCGGGTTCTTTGATTTACAAAGTTACGGATATGACAGGGAAAGGACAAATTTCAATCAGAAAAAGATTATAACTGGAACTTGTTTTTACCATGAACGAGGTAAACTGACGTTAATAAATAAACGACTAATGTTCTCTTGAAAAAACTTTTTCTTTTTTCCTACGCATTTCTTAATTAAATGATTTCTTTTAGAGGAATGAATTAAGTCCATAAAAAGCTCTGAAATCATGACAACTAAAATAACTCATTAATAACCGCAAACAACGTTTTTAAAGAATAATCAGAACGTTTTTTTTAAGAACGTATCCAATGTTTATTAACAGCACAGAAATATGCTTTCAATCCCAATTTGAATATAAATCAACAAAAAAGGTGGCAAATCCTTGTGAGGAAATACCACCTTATCTTCTTTTTTGCCTATTATTATTCCAAATACCGAACATCTGAAATAACTATAATCTATTTGATTTGCTAACGAGTAAACCACCCATAGTTATCCGGCATACAGCCTGTCTTACATAAAATATCTGTCAAATTAGTGCACCATTTAAAAGTTTCCGAAAAAGAAAGAATAACTTTTGCCATTTCACCAAGGGTTTAGGTTTATAATAAAACTCAGCTTAAAACTTCTACAAAGATACGACATCGTAAAGGCAAAATCAAGTGTTTTGACTGATACTTTACGCTTTACCAGCTATCTTCCGATTTATCTTTCCCGATAAGTGCCATCACCCGCTTTTTATAAAGATCCGCTGCCAGGGCAATATTCTTTTCCGCATCGGGTGTTCCCATACCATACACCACGAAAGGAGTCTGCCATACCATCCCTGCATGCACAGCACCACCCTGATAAGGACGCAAAAGTTCATCCACCGTGAAGCGATTTCTTCCTCCACTTCGGTACGCATCAAATTCAGAACCGGTAGTGGTAACAACCAACAAAGGTTTACCGGCTACTGCCGGAGTTTTTGCCAAATAGGTAAATATCCCGTCCTGCCATTTCTTTAATAAAGATGGTGCCGACATCCAATAAAATGGGAACTGATATACCACTGCATTGGCATGAGATATAATCCGGCTCCATGCATCCATATTGAGGATATCCTCATCCGGCATCTCGTATAAATTAAAAACAGCCACATCTTCTATATCCTTTATGGCATCAAACAGGGCTTTATTGGCTTGTGAGTTTTCCATGTTGGGGTGTGCCAGGAGCACCACAACCTTTTTTAGATCTTTGTCCATACTATTGTTTTAGATGTTTTGGTGAATAATCAATTACGACAGGCAAAAATAGTTTTTTTCTATTCAATAATATCTTTTCTCTAACTTTTTTGTAACTTTGCACCCTTAAAATAAGGAGGGTCGCTTTAGCACGTCTCAAAGTACCCCCTTGATCGTTAAATTGTAAATAGTTAAATTGCAAATAAGATGGGTAAGAAGTTTGCCGAATATTCGCAGTTCGACCTCTCAAAGGTAAACGCGGAAGTGTTGAAGAAATGGGACGAGAACCAGGTTTTCGCCAAGAGTATGACAGAACGTGAAGGCTGTCCTTCTTTCGTTTTTTATGAAGGACCGCCCTCTGCCAACGGTATGCCGGGCATTCACCACGTAATGGCTCGCTCCATCAAAGATATTTTCTGCCGTTACAAAACCATGAAAGGTTTCCTGGTGAAACGTAAAGCCGGATGGGACACACACGGACTTCCTGTGGAACTGGGTGTGGAAAAAGCAATGGGCATCACCAAGGAAGATATCGGTAAAACGATCTCCGTAGCCGACTATAACGCTGCCTGCCGCAAAGATGTGATGAAGTTCACCAAAGAATGGGAAGATCTGACTCACAAGATGGGGTATTGGGTAGACATGACCGATCCTTATATCACCTACGACAACCGCTACATCGAAACATTGTGGTGGCTGTTGAAGCAACTCTATACAAAAGGGTATCTTTATAAAGGATACACCATACAGCCGTATTCTCCCGCTGCCGGAACAGGACTGAGCTCACACGAATTGAACCAGCCCGGTTGCTACCGCGACGTGAAGGATGTGACCTGCGTGGCACAGTTTAAGATGAAGAACCCGAAGCCGGAAATGGCAGAGTGGGGAACTCCGTATTTCATTGCATGGACCACCACTCCGTGGACATTACCTTCGAATACTGCGCTTTGCGTAGGCCCGAAGATAGACTATGTAGCCGTACAAAGCTACAACGGATACACCGGAGAGAAAATCACCGTTGTACTTGCCAAAGCTTTGCTCTACACGCATTTCAATAAGAAAGCGGAAGACATTGCTCTGGAAGATTACAAACCGGGAGACAAACTGATACCGTTCAAAGTTATAGGAGAATATAAAGGTCCGGAACTTGTAGGTATGGAATATGAACAACTGATACCTTGGGTGAATCCGGGTGAAGGTGCATTCCGCGTAATCTTAGGTGACTATGTGACTACGGAAGACGGTACAGGTATCGTACATATCGCTCCGACATTCGGTGCGGACGATGCCCAGGTAGCAAAAGCTGCCGGTGTTCCGCCGTTGCAACTCATCAATAAAAAAGGCGAACTCCGCCCGATGGTGGACCTGACCGGTAAGTTCTATAAATTGGACGAACTGGACGAGAACTTCGTGAAAGAGCGCGTAAACGTAGATTTATATAAGGAATATGCAGGCCGTTTCGTGAAGAACGATTACGATCCGAATCTGACAGATCAGGACGAAAGTCTGGACGTAAGTCTCTGCATGATGATGAAAGCCAATAACCAAGCGTTCAAGATAGAGAAGCATGTGCACAATTATCCGCACTGCTGGCGTACGGACAAACCGGTATTGTATTATCCGTTGGATAGCTGGTTCATCCGCTCTACCGCTTGCAAAGACCGCATGATTGAGCTGAATAAGACGATCAACTGGAAACCGGAAAGCACCGGTACGGGACGTTTTGGCAAGTGGCTGGAAAATCTGAATGACTGGAACTTGAGCCGTTCACGTTACTGGGGTACTCCGCTGCCTATCTGGCGCACGGAAGACAACAGCGAGGAAATCTGCATCGGTTCGGTTGAAGAGCTTTATAATGAAATAGAGAAATCCGTAGCTGCCGGATTCATGAAGTCCAATCCTTATAAGGATAAAGGTTTCGTACCCGGAGAGTACAATGGAGAAAATTATGATAAGATAGACTTGCACCGTCCATATGTGGATGACATCATCCTCGTATCCAAAGACGGCAAGCCCATGAAGCGTGAAGCGGACCTGATAGACGTATGGTTCGATTCCGGAGCCATGCCGTATGCACAAATCCACTATCCGTTCGAGAACAAAGAACTGCTGGATAGCCATCAGGTTTACCCTGCCGACTTTATCGCCGAAGGTGTGGATCAGACTCGCGGTTGGTTCTTTACACTCCATGCAATCGCTTCAATGGTATTCGATACCATCTCTTACAAGGCTGTTATCTCTAACGGATTGGTACTTGACAAGAATGGTAACAAGATGTCCAAACGTCTGGGCAATGGCGTAGATCCCTTTTCGACTATCGAGAAATACGGATCCGACCCCTTGCGCTGGTATATGATCACCAACTCTTCTCCGTGGGATAACCTGAAATTCGACGTAGACGGCATCGAGGAAGTTCGTCGTAAATTCTTCGGTACCTTATATAATACATATTCTTTCTTCTCCCTCTACGCCAATGTGGACGGATTTGAATACAAGGAAGCTGACGTGCCGATGGCTGAACGTCCTGAAATCGACCGTTGGATACTCTCTGTACTGAATACACTGGTGAAAGAAGTGGATACTTGCTACAGCGAATACGAGCCGACAAAGGCCGGACGTCTGATATCCGACTTCGTAAACGACAACCTCTCCAACTGGTACGTTCGTCTGAACCGTAAACGTTTCTGGGGTGGTGAATTTACGCAGGATAAGTTATCTGCATACCAGACTCTGTACACTTGTCTGGAAACCGTTGCCAAACTGATGTCGCCCATCGCTCCGTTCTATGCCGACAAGCTCTATATGGACTTGGTTACCGCAACAGGACGCGACAACGTGGTATCCGTACACTTGGCTAAATTCCCCGAATATAACGAGGAAATGATAGACAGAGAACTGGAAGCCCGTATGCAAATGGCACAGGACGTAACTTCTATGGTATTGGCTTTGCGCCGCAAGGTGAACATCAAAGTACGCCAGCCGCTGCAATGTATCATGATACCGGTAGTAGACGAGGAACAACGTGCCCACATCGAAGCAGTAAAAGCTCTTATCATGAGCGAAGTGAACGTGAAGGATATCAAGTTCGTAGACGGTGCCGCCGGTGTGTTGGTGAAGAAAGTGAAATGTGACTTCAAGAAGATGGGACCGAAATTCGGCAAACAGATGAAAGCCGTAGCTGCCGCTGTAGCAGAAATGTCACAGGAAGCTATCGCCGAACTGGAAAAGAACGGTTCTTATACTTTGCAACTGGATGGTGCGGATGTGGTTGTGGAAGCCGCTGACGTAGAAATCTTCAGTGAAGACATTCCGGGATGGCTGGTTGCCAACGAAGGAAAGCTGACTGTTGCCCTGGATGTAACCGTTACAGAAGAACTTCGCCAGGAAGGCGTTGCCCGTGAGCTGGTTAACCGTATTCAGAATATCCGCAAGTCAAGCGGTTTGGAGATAACGGACAAAATAAAGATTACATTATCAAAAAATCAGCAAACAGATGATGCGGTAAACGAATATAAAGACTATATTTGTAACCAGGTTTTAGGAACCTCACTGACGCTGACCGATGAGGTGGAAAACGGCACGGAACTTAACTTTGACGATTTCTCCCTGTACGTAAGCGTTGTAAAAGAATAATAATACTAACGATTTAACACGTAAAGTTATGGCAGAAAAAACAAGATACTCGGATGCTGAATTGGAAGAATTCCGCGCCATTATTAATGAGAAGTTAGAATTGGCACAACGCGATTACGAATTGCTGAAAGCCAGTTTAACCGGAGCCGATGGTAATGATACCGACGATACGTCTCCTACGTACAAAGTTTTGGAAGAAGGTGCCAACACCTTGTCCAAAGAAGAAACGACACGCCTGGCTCAACGTCAGTTGAAGTTTATCCAGGGTTTGCAAGCCGCACTGGTACGCATTGAGAATAAAACGTATGGTATTTGCCGTGAAACAGGTAAGTTGATTCCTGCCGAACGTTTGCGCGCTGTGCCCCATGCTACACTGAGCATTGAGGCCAAAAATAACGGTAAGAAGTAAGGATGAACAAATACCTCACGAAAGGTCGCATTGCGCTGCTCGTTATTTTCTCGGTATTAATTGCTGACCAGATAATCAAGATCTATGTCAAGACTCACATGTATTGGCATCAGAGCGAAAACGCCATAAAATGGCTTTATGAGAAGCTGGGCATGGTAGATACAGAACCGCCTACATGGTTTTATATTTACTTTACCGAGAATAACGGTATGGCGTTCGGTATGGAGATATTCGGTAAGTTATTCCTTACCTTGTTCCGTATTGTTGCCGTAGGAGCGATAGGGTGGTATTTAACGAGAATAATCAAGCAGGGCTTGAAGACAGGCTATATCGTATGCGTATCTCTGATTCTTACGGGAGCGTTGGGTAACATCATCGATAGTGTATTCTACGGTGTGTTGTTCAATGAGAGTACGCATTCGCAGATAGCTTCATTCCTGCCGGAAGGCGGAGGATATGCTCCTTTGTTCTACGGAAAGGTGGTGGATATGTTCTATTTCCCTATCATTGATACGAACTGGCCTCAATGGATGCCGTTGGTAGGTGGGGATCATTTCATATTCTTCAGCCCGATATTTAATCTTGCCGATGCCGCTATCAGTTGTGGTATTATTGCCCTGTTATTATTTTACAGCAAATATTTGAATGACTCTTATCATGCAATAAAGAAATCATGAAAGGTCTGCGTCGAATTCAATGGTTTAGCATATTCCTGTTAGCATCTTGTTTGACAGCCTGTCAGGTGAAAAGACCGAAGGTGGTTCTATCGGATGCTAAGATGGAAAATGTGCTTTATGACTACCATATAGCAAAGGCTATGGGGGAAGAAGTCCCTTATACCGATGGCTATAAAAGGGTGTTGTACATTGAATCGGTGTTTAAAAAGCACGGAATTACGCAAGCCGAATTTGATTCCTCAATGGTTTGGTTCACGCGTAATCCGGAAGTACTCACCAAGATCTATGAGAAAGTAAACGCAAGGCTGAAAGCGGAACGGGATGTTGTCAATAATTTAATCGCTATACGTGACAATAAGCCGAAGGAAAGTCTTCCGGGTGATAGTATTGATGTATGGGCATGGCAACGTATCTATCAGCTGACAGGTATGCCGATGGACAACAAGATAACTTTCGTCTTACCCTCAGATACTAACTTTAAAGACCGCGATACTTTGCGATGGAACGTACGTTTCCGCTTCCATAACGGTGCGCCTGATTCCCTATATGCTCCTGTCATGGCTATGCAGATTGTCTATAAGGACAGCATCATCAGCGATATTCAGAAAGTATACAAATCGGGTATGGAAACAGTTTCCCTCTTTGCCGATACGCTGGGAGAAATCCGTGAGATACGTGGATATATCTATTATCCCGCAGCACAAGCTACCCGCACATTACTGACCGACCGCATTTCGCTGATGCGTTATCATGCTACGGATACACTGTCGTTTGCTAAGAATGATTCTATTCAGGAAGATTCTGTTAAGACAGAGAAAATAGAACCTCAGGAACTCAAGAAAGAGGAACTCAAACCTGTGGAAGAGAAGATAAACGACAATCCGCGCAGGCGTGATGCTGCCCGTCCTCGTCCGTCTTCAGAACCCACACTGAAGAAGGCGGACAAGCCGGAACGCCTTCAAATCCGTAAAGATAAGCTCTGATGATCAAACGATTCGCTTCACATTTTATTTTTCTGCCCGGATATGGTTATCTCAAACAATATGTGGTAGGGGTGGAAGAAGGACGAGTCGTGTCCGTCTTTCCTTTGACAGAAGAGATTGAAGGAGTGGAATGGTTTCCCGGAGTCATTGCTTTATTGGATAATAAAGAAGATATTTCCAAAGGGTACTCCGGTATATTTCAGAAATCAAATGAAGTATTAGAGGAACTTCCGGAAGTTTTCTGCCAAGAAACGTTTCCTTCCGGAATAAGTGCTTATCTATTTTATCCTTTCGATTTTACAACGATGCAGCCTGCCGGCGGAACTCGGCACAGACCACTGCGGTAGCAATTGCCACATTCAGTGACTCGGACGTTTCCCTCTCTGCGGGATAATTGGGAATATAAAGTTTGCGGTTAATGAGTTGCTCCACTTCTTTCCCGATTCCGTTGCCTTCATTACCCATCACAATCAATCCGTTGGATGATAATTTCTGTGTGTACATATTTTCTCCATCGAGGAAAGTGCCGTAAACAGGTATATCCTTCAGGCTTTGAATGAGGTCGGGCAGGGGAGTATAGTGCAGTTTCACACGGGCAATGCCTCCCATGGTGGCTTGAACCGTCTTTGGATTATATACATCTACGGTATTCGGGGAACAGAAGATATGCTCTATTCCAAACCAGTCTGCCAGGCGAATGATAGTGCCCAGATTTCCCGGATCTTGTACGTCGTCCAGCGCCAGACAAAGCGAATGGCTGATGACGGAAGCATCCGTTTCATATTCCGGCTGCTCGAATACGGCAAGTACTTGCTGGGGAGTTTTCAATAAGCTGGCACGGGAAAGGTCTTCATCGGACACTTCCGAAACATCTTCTACCGGAAGTTTGGGATGTTGCGATAACCATTCGGGCGTAGCCGCCAGAAAGCGGCAGGGAAAATGTCCTAACAAATCGCCTACCAGTTTAGGCCCCTCTGCCAGAAAGACTTTTTCTGTTTTACGATTCTTCTTCAGCTCCAACGAGTGGATATATTTGATGCGGTTTTTGCTCAGTGCCATAGCTTAAATGTTATCGTTTGGCAAAAGTACGTGATTATTTCTATATAATCAAAAAACGGAACACACTTCATCCGGTTTTTTATTTCGGAAAAGAAAAAATAGATTTATATTTGTAGTCAATTATGCGCAATTTATTAATTCTGGTATGAAGAAAGGCTTCCACTACGCACTACTTACTGCTGCCATACTTACATTAGCTTCCTGCTCGACCACCAAATATGTGCCGGATGGTTCATACTTGCTGGATGAAGTGCGCATACATACTGATAATAAAAATGTGAAGCCTTCTAATTTGTCCATATATGTGCGGCAAAATCCGAACTCCAAATGGTTTAGTCTGATTAAAACCCAGTTGTATGTTTACAACTGGTCGGGACGTGATTCTACCCGTTGGGTGAACCGGGCTTTACGCAGGCTGGGAGATGCCCCTGTTATCTATAGTAAGGAAGAAACTGAACGTTCACGGGAGGAAATGACGAAAGCCGTTCAGAATATGGGGTACATGGGTGCTACCGTAGAGTACATTCCCAAAATCAAGAAGAAAAAGGTAAAACTGGCTTATAAAGTAAACACCGGAGAGCCGTATATTGTCCGTAGCCTGAAATATGATGTTCAGGATGAAAAAATCCGGGAATATATGCAGAAAGATTCTGCATCGACCTATTTATCCGAAGGTATGTACTTCAATGCCAACATACTGGACAGTGAACGTCAACGGATCACGGGCAACCTGCTTCGCAACGGTTATTATAAATTCAACAAAGATTATATTTCTTATACGGCAGATACGGTACGTGGCACTTATCAGGTGGATCTGACCTTGCATCTGGCACGATATAGACAGCATTCCGGTGCTGAATTGCAGGATCATCCACAGTATACGATTAATAAAGTGAATTTCATTGCGGACTATGACGTCCTGCAATCTTCAGCTCTCAGTAGTGTGGAAATCAATGATTCGATACACTATAAAGGATTTCCCATATATTATAAGGATAAATTGTACCTGCGTCCTAAAGTATTGACTGATAATCTGCGGATAACTCCGGGAGATCTTTACAACGAACAGGATGTGCAGCGCACTTACTCCAACTTCGGACGTCTGCCGGTATTGAAATATACCAATGTACGTTTCTTCGAAACACAGGTAAGTGATAGCGCAAAGCTGAATGCCTATGTTATGCTGACGAAGAACAAACATCAGTCTGTATCTTTCGAACTGGAGGGAACGAACTCTGCGGGTGATTTGGGTGCCGCGGCATCTGTATCTTTTCAGAATCGCAATGTATTCAGAGGTTCCGAAACTTTCCTGGTTAAGCTTCGCGGAGCTTACGAAGCTGTTTCCGGTTTAGGGTATAAGAATGACAACTATACGGAACTTGGTGTGGAAACCAGTATAAACTTTCCCCGCTTCATGTTTCCGTTCATATCCAATGACTTCAAGCGGAGGATAAGGGCAACCACGGAATTCGGGCTGCAATATAATTATCAGATGCGTCCCGAGTTTACACGCATCGTTGCATCCGGTTCATGGAGTTATAAATGGGGTTTGCAGCGACAGCGTTCGCAGCATCGTATAGACTTGCTGGACATCAACTATTTGTATATGCCGTGGATAGAACCCGAGTTTAAAAACAATTTCCTGAACGATGAGAAGAACTATCTGCTGGAGTATAACTATAAAGACCGTTTGATTGTCCGTACCGGGTACAGCTATATCTATAACAGCGCAGGACAAGCATTGATGAACAATGCAGTGATTGGTAATTCTTATAGTATACGTTTCAACTTTGAGTCTGCGGGAAATCTCTTGTATGTGCTTTCTAAAATGAGCAATTTAAAGAAAAATGATCAGGATGAATACACTATCTTGAATATTCCGTATGCACAATATATAAAGGGCGACCTGGACTTTGCCAAAAATATCGTCATCGATAACCGTAACTCCATTGCATTTCATATTGGGGGAGGTATTGCCATTCCTTACGGAAACGCACGGATGATTCCTTTCGAGAAACGTTATTTTTCGGGTGGAGCAAACAGTGTACGCGGATGGTCGGTACGTAGTCTCGGTCCCGGTACTTTCTCCGATGAAAAAGGTAACTTCATGAACCAATCGGGTGACATCAAGCTGGATGCCAGTATAGAATACCGCACACGTTTATTCTGGAAGTTCAGAGGTGCTTTGTTTGTAGATGCGGGAAATATTTGGACGATTCGCGAATATCAGGATCAGCCGGGGGGTAAATTCAAGTTCGACCAGTTTTATAAGCAAATAGCCGTAGCTTACGGTGTGGGATTACGTCTGGATCTGGATTTCTTTGTACTTCGCTTTGATGGTGGTATGAAGGCTATTAACCCTGAAAAGGGAAAGGATCGTTATCCCATTCTGCGTCCTGACTTCGGACGTGACTTTGCTTTCCATTTTGCAGTAGGTTACCCATTCTAAAAAAATCGGGAGGGGTATAAAAAGCAACGGGCGAATGATTGCTCATCCGCCCGCATATTCAAGCTTTTTTCTTAATTAGCGTGCAGCGTAATAAGTGTTGATCATCGTTGCCTGACGAGCAGCTGCTACGCCTTGTGCATCCAATGTCACATTCATTGCTTCACCATTCGGCAGATACATCTGTGCAGTACCGTCACCGTTCATTTGCAGCAATTCAGTGCTAACACCTTCTGCAACCACATTCCAAGTGTTCAATTCTTTGTCGTAAACCAGCTCCATAGCAGTGGTTTCACCTTCTTTTGTGATAGAGTAACCGTTCTCCAATGTTTTTACGAGATAGTTTCCGTTTTCACCTTTCACTTTCTTCACATCACCCACGTTAGCCATCGGATTGGAACCGCTCCAAAATTCAATGGAGTTGATTACCAACGCATCTGCCAGATAGCAAACAGGATATACGGGGATAATGTTGCAAGCCAGATAAACAAGCTCATTAACAAACTTTGTACCGATACTTTGGTTCCAATTCACCAATTTACTGTGCAGGCCGAAAGAACCGATACAAGAACTGAAAAGAAATGCGCCACAAATCATCACGGTTGCAGCCAAATTCAAATTACTCTTTTTCATAATTACTTTCTTTTGTTTTACTGAGTTTATTGATTTAACTCTTTGCTCTTTTTCTTCGGGCAAATATAAGTGCTTTTTGTGAAAAATACACTTAAATAAGAGACAAAAACAAATTTTCAGTTAAACAGCCCCGGTAAAATTAAGGCTTTTTGGGAGTCAAAGCCTTACCCAGCCAGTGGTCTACGGCAAACTTTCCGGGACCGATAATATACATCAGTACGTATACCACCAGATATATGAAAGCCAGTTCTTTGACCGCAAACGGATCGTTTCCATGAATGACAAAGAATGCCATTCCCATTGTAAATATCATCGGCAGCATTGCCAGACGGTAAAGGAAACCAATGATAAATGCCATAGAACAAGCCAATTCACCGAATATGGCTAATCCCAGGGAAAGAGGACTGCCCACACCCAGCGGGTCGGGAAATACAGCGGATAACTCTTGATAATTAGACCACTTTTCGATGCCGTGATTCATTAATAACACACCAAATATAATTCTCACTATTAATAATATAGCAGACGTTGCTGCTCCATCCGGTTTAGACGGGAATAAAAATTTGTAAAGCATAGTCGTTCGTTTTAAACATTTATATTTAATATAACGAAAAATAAGGCATTATGGTTTATCTCTGCGCAAAGGTTTTATAATTACCCTCAAAGAAGGATCGTATGTAAAGTAACTCCACATCCAGTCTACGAAGATAAACAGACGGTTCTTTACACCGACAATACTCATTAAGTGGATGAATAACCATACTGCCCACGCGGGGAAACCACCGAAACGAAGGTTTTTCAGTTCCACCACTGCGTGATTACGTCCTATGGTAGCCATGGAGCCTTTGTTGTGATAAACAAACGGTTGCATTTCAAGTCCCCGTTCCTTTCTATCCAGATTCTGGATCAGATTATGGGCTTGCTGAATGGCTGGTTGAACTACTTGCGGATGCCCTTTCGGGTATTCCTTGGAAATCATAAGTGCAGTGTCACCGATAGCAAAAATATTGTCATAACCCTGAACACAGTTGTAGAGATTGACAAGGAGGCGGTTACCGGGGCCATAGGCTTCCTTCGCAAGGCCCTCTATGCTGTTGGCGCGTACACCTGCAACCCAAAAGACGTTCATCGTTTCCAAGGTACTGTTATCACTCAGAGTCATCGTTCCATTCTCATAATTTGTAACCTGCACACTGGTTATGATCTCCACATCACGTTTTAATAAGTAATTTGCCACTTCTTCCGAAGATTTTTCAGAGAAAGCGGAGAGCAGACGGGGAGCACCATCCACAAGAATAATGCGCATCAGGTTCATATCAAGATCGGGATAGTCTTGCGGAAGCACAAATTTCTTCATTTCTGCCAATGCGCCGGAAAGTTCTATACCCGTAGCACCGCCACCTACGATGACAAATGTCATGAGACGTTTCCTTGTCTCCAGATTGCTGGTATTCTGTGCTTTTTCAAAGCTTTCCAGAATCTGGTTGCGATTAAACAGAGCTTCTGCAGTGTTCTTCAGGGCCATCGTCCGTTGAGACAGCCCATCGTTACCAAAATAGTTGGTACGACATCCGGTAGAGACAACCAGATAATCGTATGAAAGAGCTCCGATGGAAGTCTCCAGAATATTATCTTCGGGAATTACCCGTTGCGCCTCACAAATACGTATATGGAAATGTTTTCTCTTTTTAAATATCTTGCGGTAAGGAAAAGAAATTGCACTCGGTTCAATACCGGCGGTTGCTACCTGATAGAGTAGGGGTTGGAAAATATGATGATTATTCTTGTCCAATAACACTATCTGGAATTTATCACTTTTCAATTTGCGTGCCAACTTCAATCCACCGAAGCCACCACCCACAATCACAAGTCGTTTTCGTCCCTCTTTATCGGGAATATCCATTTTTGTTTTCATAATGAAGTTCGTTATTCGTTCTAAAAGAATAACGTTAAAATGGGAATAAAGTTCTGAAATTCTTATTTCTTCCCCCTTTTTTCTTAATGGAAGAAGTTTGAACAAAACACTTCACAAAATTGTTGTTATATGATTAAAATAAAACTAAATTTGCCGACGTAGTTTTCTACAGGTATAATCATGGACGCTAAACTAACGAAATGGGTACTACCGGTGCTGTTATTGATAATAGCCACCGATATATGGGCACAAGGCCCCACAGGAACAGATGTTTCAGTCGACTCTTCTGTATCCGTAATTGACACTTTGCCACAAAAGAAAAGTTTCTTCAAGAAATTCCTGGACTATTTTAATGATGCCAACAAAGAGAAAAAAAACAGGAAGTTTGACTTCAGTGTTATCGGAGGGCCTCATTATTCCAGTGATACCAAGTTCGGCATCGGCCTGGTAGCCGCCGGATTATATCGTACAGACCTGAATGATACCATCCTTCCGCCATCTAATGTATCTTTATACGGTGATGTATCTACGGTAGGTTTCTATTTGTTGGGAGTACGTGGAAATCATCTCTTTCCACAAGACAGATACCGTCTGAATTACAATCTTTATTTCTATTCGTTCCCCAGCCTGTATTGGGGAAAAGGATATGAAAACGGTTCTAATGACGATAATGAAAGTGATTACGACCGCTTCCAGGCCCAAGTAAAGGTAGACTTCATGACTCGTGTAGCGCGGAACTTCTATATCGGTCCGATGGCTGTCTTTGATTATGTCTACGGCCACGATTTTGAAAAGCCCGAACTGTGGGAAGGAATGAAAGCCCGGACTACCAATATAAGCCTCGGATTCTCATTACTCTATGATTCACGGGATTTCCTCACAAATGCCTATAGTGGCTATTACCTGAGAATAGATCAACGATTCAGTCCCGCATTCCTCGGTAATAAATATGCTTTCAGCAGCACAGAACTGACTACCAGCTATTATCATCCTGTGTGGAAAGGGGGAGTATTGGCTGGACAATTCCATACGTTGCTGAATTACGGTAATCCGCCTTGGGGATTGATGGCAACATTGGGAAGTTCTTATTCCATGCGTGGTTATTACGAAGGGCGTTACCGTGATAAATGTGCCATGGATGCGCAGATAGAGCTTCGTCAGCACGTCTGGAGGCGAAATGGCGTAGCTGTATGGGCAGGAGCGGGAACCGTGTTTCCAAAATTCTCCGGCTTCGAAGTTAAACATATCCTCCCTAATTATGGTTTTGGTTATCGGTGGGAGTTCAAAAAGAGAGTAAACGTAAGGTTAGATTTAGGGTTTGGAAAAGGCCAGACCGGATTTATATTCAACATCAATGAAGCTTTTTAAAAACATAAAGAAGTGGTTGGAAAATCAGGAGCATTTGTTCTATCTGTTTCTGTTGATCCTGATAGCACCCAATATCATCCTCTGTTTTACAGAGCCGATGCCTGTGGTGGCAAAAGTGTGTAATGTACTGTTGCCATTTGCTTTCTATTATCTATTGATGACTTTGTCGAGAAACTGTGGAAAGATGTTCTGGATACTTTTCTTATTCATCTTCTTCGGAGCTTTCCAGATAGTACTGCTTTATCTCTTCGGACAGTCTATTATAGCTGTGGATATGTTCCTGAACCTGGTAACCACTAATTCAAGTGAAGCTATGGAGTTGCTGGATAATCTTGTTCCGGCATTAGTGAGTGTGATTATTCTTTATATACCGGCATTGATTCTGGCGGCAATCTCCATTATAAAGAAGCGGAAATTATCTCCGGAATTTATCCGTCGGGAACGGAAAAAGGCATGGATTGCCTTACTCATCGGCTTTATCTCATTGGGCGCCGCTTATGGACTCGATAAACGTTACGAGCTGAAGTCGGATTTGTATCCGGCCAACGTGTGTTACAATGTAGCACTCGCATTCCAGCGTAATGCCCAAACAAGGACGTATCACCGCACATCAGAGAACTTTACTTTTAACGCCCAACCTTCCCATCCGGAAGACAGGCGCGAAATTTATATTATGGTAGTGGGCGAGACATCCCGCGCCCAGAACTGGAGTCTTTACGACTATGATCGGGATACGAACCCTGAACTTTCTAAAATAGAAGGAGTGACTTCTTTCTGCCATGTTCTGACGGAATCGAATACTACGCACAAGAGTGTACCCATGCTGCTTTCTCCCGTTTCTGCACAGAATTTCGATTCCATTTATTATCGGAAAAGCATCATTACCGTTTTCAAAGAAGCCGGTTTCCAGACAGCCTTCTTCTCAAACCAGCGGTATAATCATTCTTTCATCGACTTCTTCGGAATGGAAGCGGATACTTATGATTTTATCAAAGAAGATTCGCAGGATTCCCAATACAATCCTTCGGATGACGAACTGTTAATGTTGGTAGAAAAAGAACTTGAGAAAGGAAATCGGAAACAGTTCATTGTATTGCATACCTATGGATCCCACTTCAATTACCGGGAACGTTATCCGGAAACTGCTGCTTTCTTCTTACCGGATTTCCCCGTAGATGCAGAAGTGAAATACAAAGATAACTTGATGAATGCCTACGACAATTCCATTCGGTATACGGATAATTTCCTGGCACGTATCATCCACTTATTGGAGCTGCAGCAAGTAGATGCCAGTATGCTTTATACGTCCGACCATGGGGAAGATATCTTCGACGATGGCCGACACCTGTTTCTTCATGCATCCCCCGTTCCGTCCTACTATCAGCTACACGTACCTTTCCTGCTGTGGACATCCGACAGTTATAGGGAAGAGTATCCCGGGATAGAGAAAGCTGCTTCGATGAACCGACAGAAAAATATATCTTCCAGCATTTCTTTCTTCCAGACCATGATGGAACTGGCCGGAATAGAAACTCCGTATCGCAATGACAGTCTATCTGTCACCAGCCCTCTCTATACAGAGAAATCGAGGGTTTATCTGAACGATCATAATGAACCGCGTCCACTGGATGATATAGGAATGAGAAAAGAAGACTTTGAGATGCTGAAAAAAAGAGGTATAGACGCGCAATAATACTATAAATGAAATGCCCCCAAAAGTTAGATATAAAACTTTTGGGGGCATTTCATTTACTTTTTCTTCCTGATCTCCTCTTTCTCCAGATTTCTAACAGAAGGAATACACATCATCAGAATTGCAGTCAGCACAATGGCAAAACCACAGTATATAAATATGTTGCCTATTCCCAAAGAGTCGGCTACAAAGCTTGTGACAAGCAAACCGATGATAGAAGGGAACAAACTTATACTGTCGAAAAGCGAGAATACACGTCCCAGATAAATCGGTTTGAACTGCGTCTGCAATAGAGCGGTAAAGGGACCGGATAAAAATGGCACGATAAGCCCTTGTACCACCGTCAGTATGGCAAAAAAGACATACCCATTGCCGGGCAACATACCACATATAGCCAATGCCAGACCAAGTACCGCATAAGAGAACGCAATCATCAGTATCTTCCTAATCTTAGGATTCCAAATCCCCAATAAAGCCCCTCCAGCCAACATACCCGCCCCGAAAAGTGTTTCTATCAAACTAATCTGATAAGCTGTTCCGGAGAAAGTATGCAAAGTCATCAGCGGCATCAGGGCGACTATCGGCAACACAAAGAAAGTAATCAGGATTTCTGTAACCATCACCCAACTAACTCCTCGGTTGCGCATAATCACATGGAAACCGTCGCGCATATCGTTCAATACACTCTTAGCTGAGATATTTTCCTTCTTCGGATTCGGAATGTAAACAAACAGTAGGGAAGTGCAGGCAATGATTGCGCCTGCCACATCCAATAACATGACTACACTCATATCGAATGCCAGAAGCAGAACCGCTCCCAACGCAGGGCCACCAATATTACAAATAGACTGGATAGCCTGGTTAATTCCCGCAATACGGGTCAGTTCCTTTTCCGGAGCCAGCAATGGAATAGATGATTTCATTGCCGGTGAATGGAACGAACCACCAATGGAACGAAGCGCCAATAATATATAGATGTGCCACAATTCCACTACATCCAAGTAAAATAACAAAGCGATGACACCGGAACAGAGTGCAACGAAACTATCTGCACCTATCATAGTCCATTTCCGGTTCCAGCGATCCACATATACGCCTGCAAATGCCCCTAACAAGGCTTGCGGCAACAAGGCGGCGATCATGGCAAAGGACAAAACTTCCGCAGAACCCGTTTTGAGACTAATCCATAAGACGATAGAGAACTGAGCGATGGAACTACTTAATATAGAAAATAGTTGCCCGCTCCATATTATGATAAATTTTTTCTTCCAATTATTCATGATGAGAGTGAAACAAGGTGAGATTAAAAAAGGTTCTGAAACTCAATTGTTTTCAGAACCTTATCTTCGTACACCCTCAGGGACTCGAACCCTGGACCCATTGATTAAGAGTCAATTGCTCTACCAGCTGAGCTAAGAGTGCATCGTTTTTCTTATTTGCGGGTGCAAAAGTAGTCCTTTTATCTTATTCATCCAAGCAAAATAAAATCTTTTTTTCGATGAAAGCGGCTTTTTTTAATCAAACTCATACAGGTCGGAGGGAGTGCTACGCTTTAAAGCGCAGAGTTGCACATCTTTACCTACCAATATACCTTTACTCTTTAATTTCCATTCCACCGTCTTGTAAGCAAGTTCCGGATGATTATTGTCTTTGCTCAAATGACAAAGCCAGATATATTTCAGATCTTCCGTGATATTTTCAGCCAGGAACTCGGCAGTTGCAATATTGCTCATGTGTCCCGTACGGCTGGTGATGCGCTCCTTTAAATACTGCGGATATGTACCCATACGCAACATTTCATCATCATAGTTAGCTTCCAGTATCAGATAATTCGCTTTACGGATAAACTTGGCAGCAGTAGGGGTGATTTCACCAAGGTCGGTAAGGAACGAGAATACTTTTCCGTCGATTTCAATGCAATAACCCACATTGTCCGTACCGTCGTGGGGAACTTCGAAAGACTCAATGTGAAAATCTTCCAGTACCATCGGTTCTTCTTTCTCCAGATAATGGACGGAAGAGTGGAGCTTCTCCGTCATGCAATAACTTTTATTGATTCCTTCGTGGATACGTGCAGTTGTGTAGACAGGGATGTGCAGTTTCTCACCCAGTCCGCCTACAGCTTTGATATGGTCTGCGTGGTCGTGTGTAACGAATACCGCGCGTATCGTCTCCATGCCGACACCCACCTCCTTCAATGATTTCTTAATAGTACGTACCGCTATACCAGCGTCAATAAGTATTCCGTATTTTTCAGTGCCTATATAATAGCAGTTGCCACTACTTCCGCTCGCAAGGCTTATAAATTTTACTTTCATTATGTTCTCCTCAATTTAGAAAAAGCCGCCACTTTTATGGCAAAGTGACGGCAAATATACATAAAAAATGAGATATTCAGACCTTGGCTTTCTTCTTTTTGTCGATGGATTGGGTGATTTTGGCAAATACTAACAGTGCCAGTGCAGATATCAGACCGATAGCGGCGAAATAGTACCAGATATAATGCGCATTTGCGCTGGCAGCCTCCCATGCTTCACGAGTCTCAAAGAGGACAGGATCGGGACAGTATTTTGTCAACAATACTCCGGCGATACCAAAACCGAAGATGGAAGAGAGGAAGGAATGAAGATGGCTAAATCCAAGATACATACCTTCTTCACCCTTAGGTGCTTGCAGGGAGAAGTACTCCAGATAACGCGGTGAAATAAAACATTCTGCCAAAGCCTGTATCACGATACCGGCTATCATCATTAATGTGATATTGCTCATTCCGCTTATCACGTCATTTCCAAGCAGGTTACCGCATGCCATCAGCAGAGCCGAGAATGGGATAAGGAACATACCGATATTCATGGAAGTAATGGCCGAACGTTTCGCCATCAAACGCGTCACGAAACTAACGCAGCAAACCACTACAAACGGGTTTACATTGGCTATCCAACCCGGCTTGGCAGTTTCGCCCGCCATACGGATTACATATTTAGGCATCGTAGCGTATAACTGTTGCTGCACCATCCAGAATCCCGTAATAATCAGGATAAGAATCAGCAGACGCCAGTTCGTAATGATGCGCAGGAAGCCCTGACCGATTTCACGCATACTTTTTCCTTCACCTGCCGTATGGGTAGATTTATAGAGCAGAACAACGGAAAGCAATGCCAATATGGTCATCGTAGCAGAGAAATAGTTGATATAGATATACGCCTGATCTCCAATAACATTCCGCAACGGGTCAATCACTGTTTTTCCGGTAAATGCACCAATATTCACCATCATATAAAAGATGGAATAACCGCGTGCACGGTTTGCCTCCGTAGTTTCTTTTGCCACCGAAGCCGAAATGATAGATTTGATAAACGATCCGCCCACCATGATAACAAACAGCACAGGAACGATCATCCAGCGACTATCGCTATCCGGCAGTCCGGTGAAACGGGTTGCTTTACCATATTCCACCAAACCGGCAGCTTCCAGCAGGGTAGGGAGAATTCCTAAACCCAGATATCCGACAGACAGCAGCGAAAAAGCAACAATCATGGATTTCCGGAAACCTATTTTATCGGCATAGGCACCCGTGAAGATAGGCAAAAGATAAAGACCACCGGAAAATAAACCGGAAATCATACTCGCTTCAAGGTCGTTGAAGCCTAAAATAGAAGAAAGATAAATGGTGAGAACGATAAAAACGGCATAATACGCCATACGTTCGAACAGTTCGACCGTGTTGCTTACCCAAAAGGCTTTAGTGAACCCTTTAGATACATTTTTGGGTGATTGAGTCATCCTAATATTATGTTGTTAGTGAAAAATTAAGCGCAAAAATACATTTTTATGAAATTATATGCAAATTTCTTTCATATTTGCCTATTGTAAAAGTGAGAGAACGCTTTGTTTTTTCAATAAGATTCGTATCTTTGTTCTGTAATTTTTCAACATAAAACTATGACAATAGCAGTTGATTTCGACGGAACTATAGTAGAACATTGCTATCCCCGTATCGGTAAAGAAATTCCTTTTGCAACAGACACTTTAAAACTGTTGCAGCAAGATCAGCACAGGCTCATCTTATGGAGTGTGCGCGAAGGTGAGCTTCTGGAAGAAGCCGTTGCCTGGTGCAAAGAAAGAGGAGTGGAATTCTATGCTGTCAATCGTGATTATCCCGAAGAGAAACAGCAGGACTGTGGATTCTCCCGTAAACTGAAAGTTGATCTTTTCATTGATGACCGTAACCTGGGCGGACTGCCCGATTGGGGACTTATCTATCAAATGATTAAAGAACATAAAACGTTCCGGGATATCTATACGCAAGGTAATATCCCCGCGGATCAGGACAAAAAGAAGAAGTGGTGGTTTTAAAAAAGAGTCTCTGCTATACATATAGATAAAAAAAGAGTGCATCAATTAAACTTGATGCACTCTTTGCTATGGATAAAGTGGAATGGAGCCCCATTCCGATAATTACCTTAGAACTTGAAGAAATTCTTTGCGTTATAGTAGCTGATATCTTCAATCATCTGGTTCACGCGGTCCATTTCAGAAGCCGGAATTTCACCATTTTCAATATCACGGCCAACAAGATTACACAATGTACGGCGGAAATATTCATGACGCGGATAGGAGAGGAATGAACGGGAGTCCGTCAACATACCTACGAAACGGCTCAACAGACCCAGTACGGAAAGAGCGTTCATCTGTTTCTCCATACCATCTTTCTGATCGAGGAACCACCAGCCGGAACCAAACTGTATCTTACCCGGAATCGTACCATCCTGGAAGTTGCCCAACATAGTGGCAATAACTTCATTAGCGCACGGATTGAGGTTATAAAGAATAGTCTTCGTCAACTTGCCTTTGGAATTCAAGCGGTCGAGGAATTTAGACATTGCCTTAGCAGTAGTAAATTCACCGATAGAATCGAAACCGGTATCAGCACCGAGCAACTTGAACATCTTACTGTTATTGTTACGGATAGCGCCATAGTGGAATTGTTGTGTCCAGCCTTTTTCCCAGTCCATTTCACCGAAGATAACCAGCATAGCTGATTTGAATTTCAGGATTTCTTCCTTGGTCAGTTCCGTTCCACCATATACCTTATTAAATATAGCTTTGATTTCAGCATCTGTATAGTCTTCTGCATAGAATTCTTCAATACCGTGGTCGGACAATTTACAGCCTTGTTCAGCAAAGAAGTCATGACGCTTGCGCAAGGCAGCTATCATATCATCGAAATTAGAGATAGCAACACCGCTTACTTCAGCCAGTTTCTCAACGTATGCACGGAAGTCAGCAGGAACTTCTACAGCCATTGCCTTATCAGGACGCCATGTCGGCAACATCTTGATTTCAAAACCACTTTCGCGTGTTTGAATATGATATTCCAGAGAATCAATAGGATCATCCGTAGTACAAACAGCTTCCACATGATAACGGCGCATCATGCCACGAGCAGAGTATTCCGGTTGAGCCAGCTTCTCATTACACTCGTCATAAATCTCACGGGCAGTCTTCGGGCTCAGGATCTTATCGATACCAAACGCTGTCTTCAACTCCAGGTGTGTCCAGTGATACAAAGGATTACGGAAAGTATAAGGAACGGTTTCAGCCCACTTCTCAAATTTTTCCCAGTCGGAAGTATCCTTACCTGTGCAGAAACGTTCGTCTACACCATTGGTACGCATAGCACGCCATTTGTAATGGTCGCCGCCCAACCAGATTTCAGTCAATGACTTAAACTGATAGTCGTCTGCTACCATTTTAGGGATTAAGTGACAGTGATAATCGATGATCGGCATCTTGGCCGCATGTTCATGATACAACTTCTGTGCGGTTTCTGTCTGCAACAGGAAGTTTTCATCCATAAATTTTTTCATTCTACTGTGTTTTTAGTATATAAAAATATTACTTTCTCTTTTCTATACCTATATAGTATTGATTGTAAAGCTAATAGGCAAGATATTGGTTTTTGCTTTTATTAACCGTTATCGAACACAAAAGTAGAAAATTTACTTGGAGAAACAAAATAATTCGTATCTTTGCCGCAAATATTTATAATATTTAAGTTTTAGACATTGAACCTTTAGTGCCTTAAAACGAATGAGACAAAGAATATGGAAAACAAGAACTACACCATTAAAGACATTGCCCGCATGGCGGGTGTTTCTGCCGGAACTGTGGACCGCGTGTTGCACAATCGGGGAGATGTTTCTGCTGCCAGCAGGGAGAAGGTTCAAAAAGTGCTTGATGAGATAGACTATCATCCTAATATGTTTGCCATTGGTCTGGCAGCCAAGAAGCGCTACCGTGTCCTGTGTATTATACCTTATTATGTGGAACATGACTATTGGCATTCCGTTGCAGAAGGCATCAACCGTGCCGCACAAGAGTTGCGTCCTTTTAATGTAAGCGTGGACTTTTTGTGCTACCATCATGCCGACCGGCTTTCTTATGAAAAAGTCTGCGCAAAACTCCGCAAAGAAATAGTGGATGCCGTATTGATCGCCCCCAATTTCCGTGAAGAGACAATGTCGCTGACATCTTATCTGGAAGGGAAAAAGATACCTTACGCATTTGTCGACTTTAATATAGAAGACACCCATGCACTCTGCTACATCGGCCAAGACTCCCAAACAAGCGGGTATATGGCTGCTAAAATTCTGATGCGCAAGTACAAGGAAGGACAGGAGCTAATACTATTTCTTAATAATAAAAAGAATAATCCGGCAGAAATACAGATGCAACGACGCATGGATGGTTTCATGAATTTTATTGCACAGGAACATGAAAATCTGGTGGTTCATGATGTAGTACTGAATAAAGAAGATGATGAAGCTAACCGCCGGACACTGGAAGATTTTTTTGCCGCACATCCCAAGGCAGTATTAGGAGCCGTTTTTAACTCACGTGTCTACCAGGTGGCAGGATATCTACAGGAAACAGGACACCATTTGGCAGGATTGGTTGGATACGACCTTCTGCCCAAGAACGTGGAGTACCTGAAATCCGGCGAAGTAAATTATCTCATCGGGCAACGCCCGGGACTGCAAGGATACTGCGGTGTAAAAGCTCTGTGCGACCATGTCGTATTTAAACGTCCGGTGACCGGTGTAAAGTATATGCCTATCGACATCCTGATGAAAGAAAACATCAATTTCTATTTTGAATTTGAATAAACATCATAATATCAATCACTTTAAAAACGATTTTTAAGCATGAAAGCATTAAACAAACAAACCGCTCCCAAGGCTCAGCGCCCGGAACGTATCATTCAATTCGGTGAAGGAAACTTCTTACGTGCATTTATCGACTGGATTATTTATAACATGAACGAAAAAACTGATTTCAATAGCAGTGTTGTAGTAGTTCAACCCATCGACAAAGGTATGGTAGACATGCTGAATGCACAGGATGACCTTTATCACGTAAACCTGCAAGGCTTGGACAAAGGAGAAACTGTCAATAGTCTGACAATGATCGACGTTATCAGCCGTGCACTGAATCCTTACACTCAGAACAATGAATTCATGAAGTTGGCCGAGCAACCGGAAATGCGTTTTGTAATCTCCAACACTACGGAAGCCGGTATCGCTTTCGATCCCTCCTGCAAACTGACTGACGCTCCGGCTTCTTCTTATCCGGGCAAACTGACTCAACTGTTGTATCATCGTTTCAAGACATTCAACGGTGACAAGAGCAAAGGTCTGATTATTTTCCCTTGCGAACTCATCTTTCTGAACGGACACAAACTGAAAGAAACCATCTACCAATATATCGAATTATGGCAATTGGGCGATGAATTCAAGACTTGGTTTGAAGAAGCTTGTGGCGTATACGCTACGCTTGTTGACCGCATTGTTCCGGGATTCCCACGCAAGGATATTGCAGCAATTAAGGAAAAATTACAGTATGATGATAATTTGGTGGTACAGGCTGAAATCTTCCACCTTTGGGTCATCGAAGCACCGCAGGAGATTGCCAAAGAATTCCCTGCTGACAAGGCTGGTTTGAATGTATTGTTCGTTCCTTCTGAAGCACCGTATCACGAAAGAAAAGTAACGTTGCTGAATGGCCCTCACACTGTTCTTTCTCCGGTAGCTTACTTGTCGGGCGTAAACATTGTGCGTGATGCTTGTCAACATCCGGTTATTGGTCAGTACATCAATAAAGTAATGTTCGATGAATTGATGGAAACATTGAACTTGCCGAAAGATGAGCTGAAGAAGTTTGCGGAAGATGTATTGGAACGTTTCAACAATCCGTTTGTTGACCATGCCGTTACCAGCATTATGCTGAACTCTTTCCCGAAATATGAAACTCGTGACCTGCCCGGCTTGAAGACTTATCTGCAACGCAAAGGTGAATTGCCTAAGGGGCTGGTTCTCGGTTTGGCCGCTATCATTACTTATTATAAAGGTGGCGTTCGTGAAGACGGTGCTGAGATCACCCCGAACGACGCTCCGGAAATCATGCAATTGCTGAAAGACCTGTGGGCAACAGGTGATACCCAGAAAGTAACCGAAGGTGTACTTGCTGCAACTTCTATCTGGGGCGAAGATTTGAATAATATCCCGGGACTTACCGCTGCTGTGAAGGCTGATCTGGATTCTATCCAGGAAAAAGGTATGCTGGAAACAGTAAAGGGTATCCTTTAATTAATCTATAAGTATCGTAAAGAAGGGTGGAGCAGTGGCTTCACCCTTTTTCTATCTTCCACGCCCCGATGGCACTCTTTACTTCGGTGTCCACATATTGTCCCATCAGGCGGAACAAAAGGTAGAAAATGGTCTGATAGTGCTTTTCGGTTTTGTTCTCCAAATCATTAGGTATAGAAGCGAAAAAGGAACGGGTGCGCTCCAGACAACTTTCAATATCGCCTTTGCGTACTTCTCCGTTGGGGTATGCCAACCGATATATCTGGAAATCAGGATCATAGCCTTTGATAGTAAGATAACCACTTTGATAAGTTACAGCGAAGATAATACTTATTCTTCGAATTCACACATTTATACGAACCAAGATAATCGATTAACGCAAAAACGTAGTATTCCTCAATATATACCAAGCTCTGGTTTTGTTTTTTTCTCTGAAAAGCACAACTTTTGCCTGCAAAAAATGATTATTATACATTTTCGAACATGTATATAGACAAAAGTGAAAAGATGCTTTTATTATAATACGCTATCTTTGCTTCACTATAATATGTGAAATCTGATATAATAAAACCTTTTAAGATTATACAAAGTAACTTATATGAAAACTACTGCCCATTTCTGTCTCCACTTGTCTATACTTTTGGTCTGGCTATTGCAAATCAGCCAAATTAGAGCCAATAATTATTACTTTGAGCAGATTGCTCTTAAGGAAGGTTTATCTACTACTGTTAATTGCATATATGCAGAGAAAAATAGTTTTGTATGGATTGGTACACCCACAGGATTGGGACGATTTGACGGACATGAATTGAAAAAATATGCCCATTCTCCGGAGAATCCCAATTCATTGCCGCATAATAATATCCTTCATGTGGCGGAAGACAGTTTACATAATCTTTGGGTACTAACAGAAAAGGGCGCAGTACGCTACAGGCGCCGGAGTGATGATTTTTCTCTCTTGAGGGATCAATATGGCCACATCGTTATGGCCAACACTGCATGCCGAACTGAACAGGGAATACTTTTAGGTGGAAGAAACAAGATTTATCAATATAATTACGGAGATGACACCATCAGGCTCCTGCATGATTTCAGTAACATAGGCCTGTTTGCTATTTCCTATATCAATTTCTGGGATAAGGAAACCCTGTTATGCTGCAGCCGTTGGCAAGGCATCATATTGTTGAATCTCCGGACCGGGGAAGTAAAATCTCCTCCTTTTAATTATGGAAAAGATATCCGGGAAGTTTTGCTTGATTCTAAAGGAAGAATCTGGCTCGCACCTTATAATGACGGTATCCGGTGTCTTGCACATGATGGTACCTTATTGGCTTCATATGTTACAGGAAACTCAAAATTGAATAACAATGTAGTACTTTGCATGATTGAAAAAGATTCTCATATCTGGATTGGAACGGATGGTGGCGGAATTAATATATTAAATCCTGAAACCCATGAAATTTCCATATTAAAACATGTGCCCGGAGACAAATATTCGTTCACCTGCAATTCTATTCTGAGTCTTTACAATGATGCAAACAATAACATATGGGCGGGCAGTACTCGTAATGGACTTATCGGTATCAAGGAAGTGTCAATGAAAACATATACTGAAGTTCCTCTCAGTGATTGTAAAGGACTGAGTGATAATACAGTCTTGTGTCTTTATAGAGGTCCTTCCGAGGATGAAATCTGGATTGGGACAGATGGAGGTGGTATTAACAAGCTTAACCCTTCAACGGAAAAATTTACACATTATTCCAATACGACTGGAAAGAAAGTCGCTTCTATCAGCGGGTTTACATCTTCTGAACTGTTATTGTCTGTTTTTTCAAAAGGATTATATACATTCTCAAAGAAAACCGGTAAAATCAATCCCTTGAAAATTCATGATGAGTACATAAACCGAATGCTCTTTTATAGTGGAAAAACAATTAACGTTTATCAATACGAACCGGAAACAGTTCTGTTATTAGGAGACCGGATATACCAATATACGATTGCAACTGGTAATACCAGAGTTGTAACAGAAGAGGAAGGAATCGAGATTATCGGCACTCTGGTGCCTGTCTCACATGATGCTCGTGCCACTTACTTGTTTGATGCCCAAAGTATATATTCACTTGATAAGCAATATAATAAATTGGAATGTATATATACAATAAAGAAAGATACATTTATAAACTGCGTCTCCAGAGATGAACATGGAATATTTTGGATTGGCACAAACCATGGTCTCAGGTATTATGATGCGGCGAAGCAATCCATTCAGCTTATTCCTACACCTTTGTTTACAAATGTACGGTCTGTAATAAATGATAATCATGGTAAAGTCTGGGTTGCTGTTAATGAAATGCTTTTTGCATGGCTGATTAATGAGAAAGAATTTATGCTTTTCGGCAAATCAGATGGAGTACTGCCAAATGAATATATGGCAAAGTCCAAATTGATTTCCGCTTCAGGAAATATATATTTGGGAGGAGAGAAAGGACTGCTTTATATAGATAAAAATCTTCCCATAGAGAGAACTGTTGCTCCTCAGATACAACTTACAGATATTCTCATTGCCGGAGAATCTGTTAACGAACAATTAAAGGATAACCCGGTAAGTATATCCGTACCCTGGAACAGCAAAGCTATTAGTATACGGATTATGTCCTGTGAGGCAGATCTTTTCCGGCAAAAAATTTACCGCTACCAAATTTCCGGACTAAACGAACAATGCATTGATTCGTATACTCCGGAAATACTTATCCGTTCATTACCATCCGGAACATACCGGATACTGGTCTCATGCAGCATGAGGAACGGGGGATGGACTCCCTTACAACAGGTTTTGGAATTGACGGTTTTACCCCCTTGGTACAAAACTTGGTGGTGCATTCTTTGTTATGTCCTGATCATATTGGGAATTATAATCTGGACTTTCATCATCATTTTACGCCATAAAGAGAACAAACTAAAGTGGGCAATGAAGGAGCATGAGAAAGAAATATATGAAGAAAAAGTACGTTTTCTCATTAATATCAGTCATGAACTCCGCACTCCATTAACATTGATACATGCGCCACTGAACCGTATCCTGCGCTCCCTACCTTCCGATAGCGCAAATTATCCGGCCTTGAAGGGCATCTACAAGCAGTCACAACGGATGAAAGGCTTGCTCAACATGGTACTTGATTTGCGTAAAATGGAGGTTGGGATCAATACGGTTCAGTTTCACCCCCTACTATTGAATAATTGGATACAAAGCATTGCAACAGATTTCATTGGTGAAGGAGATGCCAGAAATGTACACTTTTTATGCCGATTCGACGAACGAGTTAAAACAGTTTGTCTTGACAAAGGTAAGTGTGAGATAATCTTGACTAATTTATTGATAAATGCTCTGAAACATAGCCCCGAAAACTCCAAAATCATTATTCAAACAGAATTGTTGCCTGCCACCGCATCTGTCCGTATTTCAGTTATAGATCAGGGATGCGGGCTAAAACAGGCAGATCCGCAGAAGCTGTTCACGCGATTTTATCAGGGAACAGGAGAACGTACAGGAACAGGAATCGGCTTATCCTATTCCAGAATTTTGGTAGAATTACATGGAGGAAAGATCTCTGCTAAAGATAATGAAGATGGCGGAGCCACATTTTTCTTTGAACTTCCACTTAAGCAAATCTCATCCGAAGAATCATATAAACCTAGACCCTACCTGAACGAACTGATATCCGATATGGCTGAAGAAAAAGCCGTTAATAGTGTGAGTATCAAGCTGAATAAATACTCACTATTAGTAGTTGATGACAATAAGGAACTGATAGATTTTATCAAAAGCGCTTTCTGCAAGAGTTTCAATCAGATATTTACTGCCCCTGACGGAGAGAAAGCCTTGGAAATAGTTCGTAAGCACCAACCCGACATTGTCATAAGCGATGTAATGATGCCGCGAATGAATGGCTATGAGCTATGCAGGCAAATAAAAGAAGATATCAGTATCAGCCATATTCCTGTTATTCTTCTGACAGCCCGCAATGATGATGCAAGCCGGTTGCAGGGATACAAAACGGGAGCAGATGCCTATTTGGTTAAACCGTTTGAAGAAGAAATATTATTGGAAGTGATCCGTGGACGTTTACGTAACAGGGAACAGATGAAAGCACGATATTTGAACAGAGGATTGCTTCCGCCACCCGAAGAAGTGACATTTAGCCAGATAGATGAAGCTTTCCTGCTTAAAACAAATGAATTGATAACCGAACACCTGGGGAATCCCGATTTAGACATAAGTTTCCTGTGTAAGGAGTTATGCATGAGCCGTGCCACTTTTTATAATAAGCTAAAAGCCATCACCGACATGGGAGGAAATGACTATATTAATAAATTCCGTTTAGAAAGAGTTATATATTTGATAACCAACACGAATATGAATTTTACGGAAATTTCAGAAAAGGCCGGTTTTTCTTCTTCCCGCTATTTCAGCACTATGTTTAAGCGGTATACCGGGAAAACACCATCCCAATATAAAGAAGAACATCGAAAGTCTATGGAAACAGAACAGGATAATGAATAAATGAGTCTTTATTCTTCGCACAATGCACAAAAAGAGAATTTTCCTGAGAATTTAATAAGGAGGTTTGTTCACTTTTGTCTGCCTAAGTTTCATCTTTTGTCTAATCAGTCGTTTTCTTTTTCTGTTTCAAACAAATTCAAAAACTGCAAAATCATTATTAAACATCCGGTAATGTGCAATATCGTATGTTTGCAAGCAGAAAACGGAGGTTAAGATTGCCTCCCAATATTAATTTTAAACTCTTTAATATTATGAAAAGAAAACTACTCTTTTCCACAGCTATGTTAGTAGTAGCTGCCAGTGCTATGGCACAAAACGACATTACTCCTTCACGTTATGATTTTGCCAATCAACCGGAAGGACAATACGTTATTGATGGTTGTAATAATGGTTGGGGACCGGGAAATCTCGATGCTGCTAAAGAATCGAAAGTTGGGTATGTAAATGCTACCGGAGGTGCATTTTGGGATAGTAAAAATACGGATGCATTTAAGAATTTACAGGCCGGTTTGCAGATTCTTGATTTAACGGCCGAAGGTATTGGAAAAGTATTATGCTTTAAAGGTGTTAACTGTGATGATGCAGTCTTTTCAAAAGGCACCAAAGCCACAGGTTCTATTCCTGCTTGGACTCAACTTGCATTTTATTCTGATCCGGAAAAAACCCCGACAGGCGGAGAAGATGCTGCCGCTCCGTTCATCCGTGTTTCCATTACTTATAAAGCTTGGGAAGCTGAGCCGGATCCGGATCCTAATAGTGGCATAATTTCAAAATTAGAAATTAAAGCAGTTGGACCTAATTCTGTATTAAACTCTTTTAGTGGAATTCTTTCATTTGACATGATGGTGAAAGATGTGGAGACAGAAGAAATGTATGAATTGAATGAAGGTTGGCAAAAGGTGGAATATGACTTCCAGGTGGGTACGCCCGATGGAAATCCATTTGCATTTACTATCGGGTTTAATGGCGCAAAATTTGATACGGGCGCTCTTCTTATTAAAGAAATAAAATTCACGTCCCCGACAGACGGCGCATATGCTAAAGGTAACGCTGCAAACTTCATGAAATATTTAACTCTGGAAAACGGTCAGATTGTAACCGGAATCAACACTCCGACATTTGAAGGTAACAAGGTACGTTGCAACATTTCAAACAACCTCCTGACAATTTCAAATTTAGAATCCGGTGATAAAGTAGAAGTATATTCGATTTTAGGAACATTGATTTCATCTCAGAAAGCTACTTCTGATGTGCTTGCATTGCCTTTGAATGGTAAAGGCGTTTTTATAGTAAAGACTAAGACTACCACAACAAAAGTAGTGAATAATTAATCTTTAGGTATTGGTTGAAGGATATGTTTTCTCAAAATAAGAATCATATCCTTCTTTCATGAAAAATTTAATATTATGAACAGACTTTTCTGCTTTTTTATTTCCCTCCTTTTTTGCCTGACCTCGTTTGCCCAAGTCAAAAATTACGCGGTAGCGTTCGATGGTAACAGTGATATCAAATTTAATTGTATATCAGAACTAAATAACCTCTCTAAATACACAGTTCAGTTTTGGATGTATCCCTCCGAATGGACACCGGGTGCATCTATTTTTAAACGAGGAGCAGGTGCCGACATTTTTGAGGCATGCCTGGGTCCGGCGGAAGGTACAATTGTTTTTCATATAGGTAACCAGAATATCCAGCTCCAATCAGACCACTTTTCAGTGAGTGCCTGGTCACAATTGACTTTTATGGTAGACGGGAGCAATATCACTTCTTATGTTAATGGGGAAGAAATAAATTCTCCTACAGTTTCTTCTTCACTAACGATTCCGGACAGCGATTCGGAATTCAGAATAGGAGAAGCATTTAAGGGAAAAATAGATGAGTTTCGTTTATGGAGTACCGTACTCGATACAACGGAATACTTAACACATGATCCCAGTGTAAAAGGATTTATCCTGTGGGATAATACCATTAATAAATTTCATCCGGACTATGAATCCTTGATTGCATACTACAAATTCGATCAGGAATTATGCGATAACATCGTAGATTATACATTCCGCCATCATGGCATAATGAACGGAAATGCACACCGTGTGGAGGTCACAGATAATTCCTTCTTTAAATACCGTATAGTTACTGCTTATACCGATTTTGGACGTTTCTCCGACACAGGAACAGACCGTGACAAATACCTGTTATGCAATGATTTAGTCGCGCTGATTGCCGGAATAGGAAGCGACGGCTCGGCCAGTGTGAGCCTGCCATTCGACAGAGGAGTACTGACAGGAGGAGCATCCTATTTAGAATCTTATGAGGGGCGTAACGGAGGTATGCTGGCATTTGACGGTACTGGAAAAATGAGTGCAGGTGTCAAAGCAATGACTCCAACCGACGATTATTCATTCTGCACCTGGTTCTATATCGACCGGTGGGTGGAAGGTGCTTTTCTCTTGAAAAAGGAGAAAAACGAAAATATGGGAATATCTCTCCGTCTAGGCGAAGAAAGCAATGCAGAAGTAATTCTCCGAGTAAATGGAGACGAATATAAATACAAATGTGCGGGAGAAATCGTAACCGGTAAATGGATTCATTTGGGTTTTTCAACCTCTGATCGTTATTATGAGTTAAACAGAACTTTTCTTTTTGCCTGCAACAAAAAGAAACTGAACATTTACCCTTATTTGTATCCTGAGATAAAAAAGTCGTGGGTGTTGCCACTTGCCGAACTTGCTGATGTGGAAGCTACTATTGGAGAGAATTTTGTGGGCAAAATAGATGAAACCATAATCTGGAATAAGGGCAGCGGACGCGACGAGATTTTCTCAATGGGTGATAATGGTCTGAATTTGCCCGGATTCGGGAAAAATGTTGGAGTGAATTATGCCTTTTATGCGGGCAGTTACTGGCCATACAATAAGCCGGAAGATCCCGGATATGACTGTTTTTCTTATAAAGAATATCTGAACATCATGCGCACGGCGTATGCCAATCACCGCGGATTCAAAATTCGCCTGAGTGTTTCGAGTGGTTCCGATTGGAAAACAGTGATAGGCAATGCGGCAAAAAGGGAGCGTTTCACTACCGAAATGGCTGATATTATAAATAATGACGATAATCTGGATGGCGTGGATTTCGACCTGGAATGGCCGGGATATGGCGGTCAGGATGCTGCATGGACAAACTATGGTAAACTGATGACTTTGCTTCGCAGCAAATTGAAGGAGGGCAAGACTCTGACCGTTTCTCCACACACCGTTTCATATTGGTTTCCTAAAGAAGATATGAAGTCTGTAGACTATTTCTTGTTCCAGAATTACGGTCCGGCTAAAGAGCATTTCACCTATGAAAGTTTCCCGGAAGCCTACAACAAATTCCTGGCTTGGGAATATCCGGAAGAAAAAATAGTGATGTCTTTTGCAGGCAGCACCAGCAAGCAATACAATGCCGATGGTTCGCAAACAAACAATCCACCGGTACGTATCCATCAGGTCGGAGAAATCGGTCCGGATGATAATTATTCAAACGGCTATTACTTTACGGGAACCTACCAGACCCGTTGGCGTTCGGAGCAAGTGAAGAAACAAGGACTGGGTGGCATCATGTGTTGGTCGCTGAATATTGATTTCCCTGATACGAATCATCCGTTGAGCCTGTTCAAGTCATCGGCTTATGCCATTTCATCCAATGTAGACACATTAGTGACGAAAGTAGACATGACTCCTACCGCTATTGAAAAAGTAAAAACTAAAAATACTGAGTTTTCCATTTATCCAAATCCGTCGGAAGGCGTAACCGATATAACCATACCTGAAGGGGAAAAAGGATGCAAACTACTTATGTACACTAATTCGGGAGTACTGTTACAAACTTTAGAGATATCAGCAGAGGGCATCTTCCGGTATGAATACGGGAAACTTGCATCCGGCTACTATTTGTTGCGTTTACTGACGGATTCCGGGAAACAATACTCCAGACTGTTGATCGTGAAATAGTTAACCATATGTATAATTTAATCTAATGTAAAATGAGAAAAAAACAATTAGTCCTGCTTTCCTTCTTGGCAATCGGCAGTTTCTTCTGCGGCAGTTGCGAAAAGGATATTAAGACTCCGGGAGTTTTTGAACCTCTTTATCTGGATTTCTCAGTCAGTGATACGCTGGGAAACCAATACACCGGAGATTCGATAATAATCCCGAGTACCGCAAATATGATGGTTTTTAAAATCACCACAAATTGCTCATGGAGTGCCAAATGTCAAAACAAAGCCGGCCTGTCAGGGTGGATGTCCATCCCTTCATCCCCCCGGGGAGGCGGAGATGCGACTATAACATCCACCGTGTCGAACAATAAAACAAAAAACGACAGAAAAGTTTACTATTCTGTGATAGCAGGCGATTCTGCCATTGTGAAGACAGTTGTAATCGTACAGCCCCACGTGGTAGCTAATTAAATCTTTACTATAAAAACTAACCTTATGAAATATAGATATATTATAATGATGGGGTGCCTTTTTATACTGAACAGTATAATCTGTGCACAAACAACGAAAGTCACCGGTGTAGTTGTTGATGAAAGCGGTGAACCGTTACCGGGTGTAAATGTCGTTATAAAAGAGAATCACGGGACAGGTACAATCACAGACCTCGATGGAAATTTTAGCATAGAAGCCGATGCTAAACAGTCATTGGAGTTCACCTATCTCGGATATCAGAAACAGACAGTGCCTGCCACCAAGGGTAAGAAGATGAAAGTAGTGTTGCGTGAAGATTCACAGATGTTAAACGAAGTGGTTATTGTAGGATTCGGTACTCAGAAAAAAGCGAATCTGACGGGAGCCGTTAAAAGTGTAGACACCAAAGTACTTGCTTCACGCCCTATCACCAGTGTTGCAGACGGTCTTCAAGGAGCGGTAGCCGGACTGAATATCACCAACGATATGGGTGGTGCACCCGGCCAGAAAATGGAGATCAACATCCGTGGAGTGGGACTGGAAGATATAGACCAGGACGGAACCGGCAGCAAGGCTTCCCCGCTTGTGCTGATTGACGGCATGGAAGGAGACTTGTCTACCCTGAACCCCAATGATGTTGAAAATATCACCATCTTGAAGGATGCCGCAGCAGCAGCCATTTACGGTTCGCGCGCTCCCTACGGTGTGATTCTTGTCACCTTGAAGAAGGGTGATAGGGGATTCAATATCTCTTATTCGGGAAACGTACGCATATCCCAGCCTATCAATACCCCCAACATGGTCAATTCTTACGAATATGCCTTGGCTGTGAATGACGCTTTTACGAATGCAGGAGGCAATAGTCAGATCAATACCGATAGAATCTTAGCCTTGATGAATGGTACCAGCCTTCCAGATGTTCCTTACCTTCAATACGGCATCGAACCGGGAAAGCCCAATGAAGAAACCGGTGAAGTGTGGTGGGTAGGCGACCAACAATGCTGGGCCAATACAAACTGGTATGATGTGCACTTGAAGAATGCGTCTTACTCTCAGGAACACAACGTCAGTATGAGTGGCGGCAGTGATAAATTCAATTATTATATTTCCGGACGCTATCTGAACCAGAACGGTCTGTTCCGCTACTCCGATGATAAATACGAAAACTTCTCCCTGAACGGAAACTTTACAATTAAGATGAATAAAATCGTTTCGGTTTACTGGACTACCCGCATGATATTGGATAAAAACCAAAAGCCGTCTGCCATGAACGATCTTTTCTTCCATAATCTGGGCCGCACGTATCCCCTGGTTCCGGTCACGTTTCCCAACGGAGAATATCATACCAGTTCGGGCATTGAAGCTCTACAGCACGGTGGAGACCAGATTGCCAACGGTAAAAGCTTCTATAATCAGGGAAAAGTAATTATCGAACCCGTCAAGGATTGGAAAATATATGTTGATTTCAGTAGCAGGATAGAAACTCCCAATGATACCCGTCAGTTCAAGAAGATATATAATACATTACCGGATGGCAGAGTAGTGGCAACCGGTGTATTGAAAGATGTGGCAGTGAAGCATGAAGTAAAAGAAAACGGCAGTTTCAACGTTCAGCCGGGTGCGGGAGAAAGCTACTATGAGGTAGGTAACGGCCGCATAAACTACTGGAACTTCAGTGCACGCACAGATTATGAGAAACAGTTGAAGAAACACTATTTCAAGATACTGGTGGGAACCCAGTCCGAATATTATTCTACGTCTTATTCCAGAATCGGTTCTTCCAAGATTGTTTCGGATGATAATCCATGGATCGTAAACGACCCGACCAACCTTACGAGCGAACAGAAATCAGAATGGTCCACTCTCGGTATTTTCAGCAGGCTCAACTACAATTACGCCATGCGTTATTTGGCCGAAGTGAACTTCAGAGCTGATGCTGCCTCCCGCTTTCCAACAGACAAACGTTGGGGATTCTTTCCTTCATTCTCTGTGGGTTGGAACATTGCCGAAGAACCTTTCTTCGAAAAAATAAAAGAAAAGACCGGTTGGGATATGTTCAAGATCAGAGCTTCATTCGGTTCGTTAGGCAGCCAGAATACAAATAGTTTTTATCCTTATTTCCAGAAGATGTTCACAAACCCTATGTCCGATTATGTTTTTGACGGTGTAGCTGCCACACAATTGAAGGCTCCGGCTCCGTTCTCCACAAATATCACTTGGGAAACCGTGCAGAACACTAACGTCGGTGTGGATCTTGCTTTCTTCAACTCCCGTCTGAGTATAATGGGAGAGTGGTACGAGCGTAAAACGAAAGATGCCGTAGGGCCTGCATTACCCGTACCGGCTGTCTACGGAGCCAATGTGCCTAAAACGAACAATGCCGAACTGCGTACACGCGGTTGGGAGTTGGAAGCAAGCTGGACCGATCGCATCGGTAAAGACTGGAGCTATGAATTGTATGTCACCTTGAGCGATTTCAAATCAATCATTACTAAATACGACAGCCCTAACAAAGAATTATCCAAATACTATAAAGGCAAGGATTTAGGAGATATCTGGGGATTACGTGTGATTGGAATTGCGAAAAACGATCAGGAAATGGCCGATCATATAGCTCTGCACGACCAAACAGCCATCGGCAACTCATTATGGGGAGGAGGCGACTTCATGTATGCCAATCTGGACGACAACCCCGCCATCACCAAAGGCTCTGAGACTGTAGACTCTCATGGCGACTTAACGGTAATCGGAAATTCTACTCCCCGTTATTCGTATGGTATCCGCGGCACACTCCGCTGGAAATACCTGGACTTCAGTTGCTTCTTCCAGGGTGTGGGCAAGAGAGACGTTTTTCTCGATTCACCGAGTTTCTTTGGTGTGTCAGGCGCTTGGCAGCGTTCCATCTACAAGGAGCACATGGATTATTTCCGCTATGCGAATCATCCGCTGGGAGCCAATACCGATGCTTATTATGCACGTATCCGTACCGACAGGAATAACTCCCAGTGCAACGACCATTATCTGCAGGACGCTTCCTATCTGCGCCTGAAGAATGTTACTTTGGGTTATACGCTTCCGCAACTTGCTTCTATAAAGAAATATATAAAGAAATTGCGCATATACGTTTCTGCTGAAAACCTGCTGACATTCACGAACCTGATGATTCTTGATCCGGAAGCGCTCGGTTCGTCGGCACAGGCTTACGGTATCGGTAAGACTTATCCGATGTACCGCACTTTCTCCGTAGGAGTCAATGTAATGTTCTAAATAAATATAATGAAAAAGAATATGAAAAAATATATAACCTTGTTTCTAGTGATGGGAGGTTTCCTGCTGTCTTCCTGCGAGGATTTCCTGCAAAGAGAACCTCTTGACTTCGGTAATGAAAATATATTTCTGAAGTCGACAAAAGATATGGCATATTTTGCCAATACATTCTATTCCTTATTTCCGAGTAACAAATCATACATGAACGGAGGTCCTTACAGGGATGATGAAAACAGTGATAACCAGACCTCCTTCTGGTCCAACAGTAACTTTTATCCGGGAGTAAAGGAAGTTCCTAAGTTGGGCGACAACAGTGCATGGAAATTCACTACAATCCGCCAATGCAACTATTTCATCAACCTGATTCGGGAAAGAATAGAGAATAAGGAAATCACCGGCACTGAAAAGGAAATCAACCATTACCTGGGAGAAGTCTACTTTTTCAGGGCATACGATTACTATCGCCTATTGACCAATTATGGAGATGTGCCCATTATTGATAAAGTATTGCCGGACGACATTAGCATCCTGAAAGTAAGTACCCGGCGCGCTCCCCGTAATGAAGTGGCACGTTTCATGATTCGTGACCTGGAGATAGCCGACAGCCTGATGATGGAAACTGCGCCATCTACCGGACGTTTGAGTCGGGATTGCGCCCGCCTGATGCTGGCCCGCGTGGCATTATTCGAAGCGACGTGGGAGAAATATCATGCCGGTACTTGCTTCGTGCCGGGCAATGCCAAATGGGTGGGAGCCAAAATGCATCCTGATTTCACATTTAAGGCGGGAAGTGCAGAGGCTGAAATCAACTTCTTCCTGGATAAAGCCATTGAGTATTCGGACATGGTAGCAAAAGTACGTCCTTTGTGTAAAGACTATAAAAAGATGTTCACGTCTGATGTCATTGATACAATTCCTGAGGTATTGTTGGCAAAAAGCTATGTAGCGACAGTAAATGGACACGGAGTAAGCCGGGCGTTGAGTTTAGCCGGGAAAACCGGATACACCCGTTCATTGGTAGAGTCTTTCCTGATGAATAACGGACTTCCCATTTATGCGGCCGGAGATTACTATCAATCGGATATCACTATCGAACGGGTGTTGGCACACCGGGATAACCGTTTGGTGGAATCACTGAACAATGTGTTCTTGCCCCGAATCGGATCTCGTGACAATGAATATACGCCAACCGGTTATCAGGTATCCAAATGGCTAAATCCGGATCAAGCGAGCTCAGAAACCGGAGGAACCACTGCAAATCCTATATTCAGAGCGGCAGAAGCCTATTGCATCTATCTGGAAGCCTATTATGAGAGACATAAGGACTTGGGAGGCAATTGCGATTCCTATTGGAGAGCGTTACGCGACAGAGCGAAGACGAATTCGGATTATATGCTTACCATCAGTCGTACTGACTTGTCACAGGAACGTGATTTGGCGGCAAAGACTAAAGGCATAGACGCTACATTGTATAACATTCGCAGGGAACGACGCTGTGAATTCATAGCCGAAGGCATGCGACTGAACGACCTGAAGAGATGGCGCGCTCTGGATAATATGGTAAACTATGATATGATGGGCATGAATCTGTGGGATGTGATGTTTAGAAGATATGCTAATGCTGAACCACCGATTACATTAAAAGAAGATGTAATTTCTCAATATGATCCCGGAGATCCGGAAAGCAAATATATAAGAGTTTTTAGAGTAAACGAATCGGATAAAGCTTATAACGGATACAACTTCCCTAAACCGCATTATCTGGAACCGATACCGTTGAGCGAGATATTGCTGACAGCCGGTGACGCCACTGATCTGGAAAATTCCAATATTTACCAGAATCCGGGATGGCCTATAGAAACAGGGTCGGTGGCCGATTATACATACGATTGTGATTAGAGATTTATATCTCTTATTATATCTTTAAATTGTATCTTAGGTTTTTTAAGAAAGAATAAAGGGTCGATGTTGATATCGACCCTTTATTCTTTAAAGCCTTCTTTTTTTGCGAAATGCCCCATTTGTCAATAATATGCGCATCACGTACATCCGGGACAAAATACGAGATTTTATTTTGATGAAATTATAATTGAATAAATACACAACATTATGTTAAAACGTTTTTTTATTATTCTGCTTCTGCCATTTTGCTGTTCAGCATTGGCGACAGCAGCAAAAAGTAAAGGAGTCTACGCGGTTCATGATGGGAGTTCGGTAGTTATAGGCAACGAATTTCTGGCACGTGAATTCTCCTTAGTGAACGGACACGTGCGCACACAGACCATTGTGAATAAGCGTACCGGTTCGGAACCCATCCGAATCGTTCCGGAGATTTCTTCCGAAGAATTCATTATACGTACGTTAAGCGAAGATTCTGTTACTGCAGAGCTCCGCTCATCAAAGCTTTCACTAAACAAGGTTGACATCACTGACGACGGAAAGGGCGGGAAGAAACTAACCTTCCGCTATCAGAGTTTCCGTCTTGGAGAGGTCGATTGGCAAGTCAATATGGTATATACACTGCAAAACGGAAAGCATTATATGCGGAAACACTTGGAAATTACAGTTCCCGATTCACAGCGCAGCCAGGCACGCATCGACTACATTGATTTCGAATCTCTGAAACTTCCCGGAGGATATGCAGTCTGGACACATCCGGATATGGAAGGAGGCGTGGGAGGAATCAGCAGCTATCACATCTCTTTGGGACAACCGCTATATGTGCAAGCCATGTTTTTGGGCTTGGAGTTCCCTGCTGCCGAATCAGTGATAACAAAAGACAATGTGGCACATATCCGTTATTATTCCGGTAAGAATTTTGATATGCTGGATAAAGAAAATCGATTGGAAAACGGCACATTCTCTACTTGGAAAGCAGTGCTTGGTGCTTCCCGCAGTGTCGATATGGATGTTATCCGGACCGATTTTTTCAGTTATATCGATGACATTGCCGTCCCGATAAATTTGCGTATGCAGTATAATTCATGGTATGACTTTATGATGAAGATCGATGAGAACAATATTCTGAACTCCTTCCGTGAAGTGGAATGCGGATTGACGCAAAACGGTGTCCGTCCGCTCGACTCTTATGTAGTGGATGATGGCTGGAATGCCTATGGCCCTTTTGAAAAGGAAAATACGGTCAAGTTCTGGTCTTTCAACAGTAAATTCCCGCATGAGTTGGCCACTCCTTCCAAACTGGCCCATCAATTTGCTTCTGATTTCGGATTGTGGCTGGGACCCCGTGGAGGATATAGCTATAATAGTAAATTTGCCAAGTTCCTCGAAAAAAATGGCAATGGTAAATGGAACCAAAATGCAGATGATATCTGCACTAACCATAAAGTCTATCTGCAAAAGCTGAAGGATTTCTTTCTGGATTGCCAAAAGAAGTTTGACATGAACTACTGGAAACTGGATGGCTTCATGGTTCGTCCTCCACAGGCCGATTCAGCAGGCAATTACATATCCGGCGGATATCAGGGGATGTATTATGTCACTGAACATTGGGAACGGTGGATTGATATACTTCAGGCCATGCGCGACCAGCGCGGAACCAAACGGGATGATTTCTGGATTAACCTGACTTGCTACGTGAATCCCAGTCCCTGGTATTTGCAGTGGGCCAACTCTGTCTGGATTCAAAACTCACAGGATATAGGAAGACTGGATGTCAAGCGTCCGGCACAAGTAGACCGGCTGTTATCCTATAGAGACGACCGTTATTTTGATTTCGTGAAAACACGTGCATTTCAGTTTCCTTTAGCCCATCTTTATAATCACGACCCTATTTATGGTCATAAGGCAAATTTAGCGGGAAAAATGAATGATGACGAGTTTCGCACATACCTGATGATGATGGCAACCCGTGGCACTGCTTTCTGGGAACTTCATTACAGCTACGACATGATGGATGAAGGACAGAAGTGGGTGATAAATGCGGATGTACTGCGTTGGATCAGTGATAACTACGGGATTCTCAGACATGCAAAACTTATAGGGCAGACTCCTGCCAAGGGAGGTCCTTACGGATATTCCGCCTGGAATGGGCAGGAAGGTATTATCTCTGTGCGCAATCCGTCCGACCGCCCCCAAAAGTTCACACTGCTGCTCGACCGGACGATTGGCATGCCCGAAGGATTAAAAGGATTATACCGTACGGCTGTATGGACATTCCTTAGTACTGACGGGGAAAAAGAATTTGCGAAACGTCATCTGTTTGACTATGGCGAACAGATGACAATCGATTTGCAACCGGGTGAAGTGAGAATTTGGAAATTCAGTACTTCTCCCGACAAGACGGCCCCCAAATTACAAATGGTAAAAACCACTTCTTCGACAAGCTTGGTCGCCGAATTTGATGAACCGGTAATTGTGGAGAACGGAATATTTACCGTTTCGGAAAATGAAGTGAAGAACGTTGCGCTGCTGGCCGACAGGCGTAGTGTAGCCTTAACTTTGGTTCGGGAAATGAAAAAGAATAATGAGTATCGTTTCAGTGTTTCGGGAGTGAAAGATTATGCGGAGAATAGCAAAACGATTCGTATACCTTTCTTCTATTTTGAAAACCAGGAGATACCTGTTTCAACGGGCATCAGTGGCAGGGGAGATTTTAATATATCTTTCCATCTGAAAACGGACAAGGCTGCTGTCGTTTTACTGCATCAGGGAAAGGACATATCGGTATCTATAGACGCTGACGGCCGGCTGGTATTTGTGGCAGGAGGTCTGAAAGTCAGCTCCGACCAACAAGTAAACAGCAACAAGAAACTGATAGTTTCGTTATGTCGCGAAAAAAACGGCATGTTGAAGATTTATCTGAATGGTAAACTGGAAAAATCGGCGTATGATGCCACTATCGTCAATCCGGATATTAAAGCAAATCCCGTCAGTTTCGACAATGTCCTCACTCAATTAAAGATGATGAACCGTGCATTAAATTATAAAGAAAACAATAATATGTTTTGAGTAATTTTGCCTGCATCCTACACCACATTGCAGTTCCCGTTGATTTTCAATCATATAACAACCGGTGTAGCGGTGTAGTCAGGGTGTAGGAAAATTATTTCCTACACCTTTTTTTGTCTATCAATGAGCTTCTGTCACTCCGTAACCACCTTATTATCAGCGCGTACATATACTTTATGCGATCCTCGCCCAATTACATTCAAATAGCCCTTTTCTACGAGCAAATTGAGGTCATTCAGCGCTTTATTCTTCAAAAGTCCCGTAATTCCACTGTAATCATGGCGGGTAATGAAAGGATGTGTCTCCAGAAAAGCCAGTAAACGGCGATAACGTTCCGCGCCGCTAAGTTCGGCACTTTTCCGAAAACCGTATTTGGCACGCTCCACATAGCCTGCGCAGCGTTTCCGGAAGTCGGGGGATACACGCAAATGTACTTTTCCAAAGAAAATGGTTTGCGAGTGAATCTCTTTAGGATCCATCACCGGACGTAAAGCTGGACATACCGGCTATATCCTGAACCAGACGCTCCATCTTAATCGTACCCTTGTTTACAATACGCGGATACAAAGGTTGTACTGCGTTGTCGCCTTTCGGATTTGGACGCCTTTGAAAATCATATTCTGCTGCCATAATGCTATGTTATTAAGTTACTAAATCATCATTTGCCCTATTCCTTTTCCTCTTTTGCCTGAAGGAAAATGGCATTAAGCCATAGGCAAAACTTCGTTTTCCAATTGCGGGCTATATATCCTGCAATCGCAGGCTGCACAGCCCCCAGTTGAAAACCATCCGGCACACAACTGCAGGACGAAGTTTTGCTACTGACAAAGATACAAAAACAATAAGGGAAAGTCAAGTTTTCAACCGACTATATTTCAATTTTTCTTATTGTTTTCAGACGATTAGAACAGGGAAATAATATTCCAATAAAAGCCCTATTATATTTGATTAAAACGCATTTTATGTGTACCTTGCAGCCTCTTAGAAAAAGCTACTTATGAATAAATTATTTTTTAAATAGAAACGCAAATGAAAATAACTCTAATCAGAGAAGAAAAAGAGAGTGGTAAAGAAACCGTTAGCACCTGCGAAGCAGACGCATTATTGGAAAAAATAAAAACAGAAACCAAAGCGGCACATGTCACGGCACTACGTACTATGCTACTATATACCACCCCTGATGCTCGCGGTCACTACGAGCACATCGACAAGTTACCACGCATCTATCCGTCTATTGAATACGGGAGAAGCCGCGACGGCAGCAGGAAGATGAAGCACTACAATGGGGTAGTGATGCTCAAAGTGAACGACCTGGCCGGACTGTCTGAAGTGGAACTGGTGAAAGAACAAGCGAGGTTGTTGCCGCAAACCTGGGCAGCCATCACCGGAAGCAGCGGGCGGAGCGTAAAGATATGGGTAAAATTCGTGCTTCCTGACGGAAGTCTCCCTGTAAAAGAGGAGAACATCACTCTTTTTCATGCCTGTGCTTATCGTATGGCTGTGCAGTGCTACCAACCTATATTGCCGTTTCCAATAACCCTGAAAGAACCCAGTCCCACACAAAGTTGCCGCATGACGCTGGATGTCACTCCGTATTTCAATCCCGATGCCATACCTTTCTGCCAAGAGCAGCCGTTCAGTATGCCCGGAGAACAGACCTTCCACCAACGGAAATTGATGGAAAAGAACCCGTTGCTAAGGCTGAAGCCGGGGTTTGAAACATCCGAAACCTTCACCATACTGTTTGAAACAGCCCTTGGCAGAGCATTGGATGAAATGGAGAACTGGAAGCGGGGAGATGCATTGCATCCACTACTGGTGTGTCTGACCGAACATTGTTTCAAGGCAGGGATACCGGAAGAAGAAACCGTGCGTCAGGTTATGATACACTATTACAGGCAAGCTGACGAACAAATTGTCAGGACCACCATCCATAATCTGTATCGGGAATGCAAGGGCTTCGGCAAGAAGTCTGCACTAACACCGGAACAGGAAATTTCCCTCCGGCTGGAAGAATTCATGGAGCGCAGGTATGAATTTCGCTTCAATACCGTCAGTAACGACCTGGAATTTCGCCAAAAAGACTCCATTCACTTCTACTTCCAGCCCGTTGACCAACGGGCACGGAACAGCATATCAATGGACGCCCTACAGGAAGGCATCAAAGTGTGGGACAGAGACGTGAACCGCTATCTGGCATCCAACCGCGTACCGTTATACAATCCCGTGGAAGATTATCTGTGCAGCGTAGGACGCTGGGACGGCAAAGACCGCATTCATGCGCTCGCCGACCTCGTACCCTGTAATAATCCGCATTGGCGACAACTTTTCTACCGCTGGTTCCTGAACATGGTGGCTCACTGGCGCGGATTAAATAAACAATATGCCAACAGTACATCGCCGCTCCTGGTCGGTGCGCAAGGTTTTCGGAAATCAACCTACTGCCGGATTATTCTTCCACCCGAACTTCGTTTCGGCTATACGGACAGTCTGGATTTCGGGAGTAAACGAGATGCGGAAATGTATCTGGGTCGTTTTATGCTGATTAATATTGATGAGTTTGACCAGGTCAGCATGAATCAGCAGGGTTTTCTGAAACACTTGTTGCAGAAGCCTGTTGCTAATCTGCGTAAACCTTATGGGAGCAGCATTCAGGAAATACGGCGCTATGCTTCATTCATCGGTACCAGCAACCAGAAAGACTTGCTAACCGATCCGAGTGGTAGCCGCCGTTTCATCTGCATTGAAGTAACGGCACCCATCAACACAAGTGTCACCATCAACTACCGCCAGCTCTATGCACAGGCAATGGATGCTATCACAAAAGGGGAACGTTACTGGTTTGATGATACAGATGAAGCTGTTTTGAAGGAGTCTAACCGGGAATTTGAACAAATTAGCCCGTTAGAACAACTATTCCATTGTTATTTTCGTTCACCGGAAGAAGGTGAAATGGGGGAGTGGATGACCTCCATGGAAATCATCGAATACCTGCAAGGAAAATCAAAAACTATTTCATTGTCCAACAGTTGTATAAGTACATTTGGGCGTATCCTTAAGAAAAATCAGATAGAGTCCAAACGGACCAAAAGAGGAATGCAATACGAAGTTATAATGTTGAATAAATAAAAAAATAGCGGTGCAGGGAAGCATTTTGCCTACACCGCTATTCATATTCTTTCTATGATATAATCAACAGATAATTAGATGATTAAAAGACGAGGTGTAGGATGTAGGCAACTTTGCAAAAAAAACGTAGATTGTAATTACTCAAGTTCATTGCTTGTTCCGCTACGCAAAATTAAGGTTGTAGCCCCGATGGTAACAATTGCACCATCCTCAATGCGGATACGATCTTTGTCACCCAGAATTTCATTATTCAGAAAGGTTCCCGTCAGGCTGGGGGCATCCCGCAAAGTATAGATAAGCCCACCTTGCTTATTGCGTTTCACATTAATAATGCAATGGCGACGATCCATACTCATATCCGATGTTTCAATGGGAGTGTTTATGTTAGTACCCACACAGCGGCGACCTATTACATTATCTCCTTCTTGCAAAGGCAGCACTTGTTTGAAGCCAAATACATTCTCAATCACTGTGATACTGCCAAAAGCTTCCTTGAATTCCTCTTCGTCCGGGCGTTCTTCCTTTTGGGGAGCAAGCATCTTTGTTTTCCCCAAGCGGATACTAAACTGCTTGCCACAATGCTCACAAACAAAGACCAAGGACTGACCTTCGCTATACTTTGTTTCGTCAAACTGAAGATAATTCTCACATTTGGGACAACGGATACGCTTCATGGAATTAAAATTAAAAATTAAATCACTTTTTCAGCACCCAAGCATTCTTATAGGTTTCGTTCTCACGAATTCTCGCCAAAGCCTGATAGGCTTCCACTTCTGTTCCGCAAGACTCAATGCTGACGCGCATCTTACCGTCTCCCACAATAGCTTTCGCACCGGAAAATCCCTTGGCTACCAATTGTGCAGCCATAGTTTCCGCATCTTTTTCAGTACCTACGCTGGCAATGATAATATGATATGGTCTTTTGGGGTTGGCAACTGCTGGTTTTGCAACAGGCTGTACATTATGTTTAGGCGCATCAGCAGTAGCTGAAACAGAGTGAGAAGCTTGTTCTTTTGCCGTAGTTTCAGTAGACACAACTGGTGTTTTACCAACTTTGACTTCTCTGACAGCAACAGGAGCCACCACTTTCTTCTGTGTCCCTGTTTGCTTCTTAGCGGATTTACGTGCGGGGGTATTCTGCTTTACAACAATCGGTGTAATAGCCAAAGATTGCTTCTCTATCTTTTCGAATAATTCATCCGGAAGCAATTTTGCATAGTTTTCTTCTATCACTTCCGTATTCTCTATCGGGGTGGAGAAGAAAAAGGAGAGGAAAATGACAACTGCTACCGCAGCCACATTCGTTAGGTAAGCCCGGTTAAACTTGATTGCATAGCTACGCTTTTCTTTTCCAATGGCAGCAGGAGCAGGAATAATCTTCTCGGCCTGTGGCTTTTCTATAGCAGACAATTCCCGCATTTCAAACGCATCCAGCCCATATAAATAAGGAGTTGTGATCTTATTATCGTACGGCGCGAAGTCAAATGTATTATGAATCGTATAACGTACTTCGCCTACATTCGGCAAGTCCACTTTACCTTCTTCATGCAAAGCGGCAATCAGTTCATCAACCTCACGCTCCACTATCTTGGTAGCATCCGAGAAGTTGGTTCCATACACTGACATATAAGATTGAACCAGCAAGCCATCATTCATCTTCAGTTGCGGATTGAAACCGATGATACGGGTAGGGGGCAGAAAAATATTTTCTTCTTCCACTCTCGTAGCCGGAGCATAATGAGCTACAAATCCTCCTAAACCCGGAACAATGACGCAGTCATTTTCCAATAATAAAGCCTCTATATGTTGTGCCAATTCAATCATGGTGCAAAAGTAACGCAAATCTCGGATATAAGCCAGTTTCAGGGCATTTTTCTTTTCAACAAATTATAAACAATGTGCAGATAAAAAGAGCGAATTATCAAATTCGAAATATAATCTTCTAAAAAATGCCACACTAAACAAATATAAAAAGCCAACTAATCCCTTAGAGTTCAGTTGGCTTTTATTGTATAATTCAAAGTTCCTGCTTATTCTTACCACATTTTTCAATCAATCATTATATTCGGTCCTTTTATTCTAAAAAAACGAATAATTCAGAGTTAACATATAAGTTCCTTCCCACCGGTCAGGTCCAGCTTCTTTATTCGTCACTTGATAACCGATTTCCGCCGAAGCTTCTAAACGAAATTGAGGAGAAAAGTAATAGTAAGCTTTACCCCTAAAGCCGGAGTCGAAAAAATGTTTCAACAACTTGTGATTGTTAGCAAAATGACATATATTATAGACTCCCAAACTGGCATAAGTTCTGGAATTGGGGTAATAGCCAAGAGTATATGTAGTTTGTAAATGCTCCAGGCTCTGCTCATAAACTGTCTTGTCAGCATAGTCAGCCTCAAAAGTATTATGCATATATAAAAACATGAAGTTTAAAGAAGCCGAATGTTGCCAGCGCAGGTTTATTGGTTTTTCGTACTCAGCTGAGAGAGAGACGGTAATCCCTGGCTCATGATTCTTTTGATTAAAATTACTGCACGTATAATAATTATATTCAGGCATTCCCTCTAATCCCACTTCGAACCCTGATTTTCGTTGGTGCAAATCGCCGTATAACCAATAGTCATACAACGTTGTAAAATACTTCGCACCTTCCTTACGAATATAATCATTCGCTATCAAGAAAGAATCCACTGTTGTTATTTCATCTATTAAGTGTAACCGACTATCTAAAAAGCGTTTGTTTTTAACTGTAGATATCAATTGAGCAAATCGATTTACTTCTTCATTGGAAAGATGCTTTTTCATTAGTCCATAATCTGAGAATTTATCCAATAAATAAACTGCTTGACGGGCATCTTGCACCCTCTCTATTCTTCCCCAGCCTAAACCCAACTTAGGTCTTATGAAAATTCCCAACTCCTTTTCAGTATCCTTTGCTTTATTCTGATAGTATGTGAATGAAACGTCTCCTCCTACAAACCAGAACCAAGTATTCGGCCTGATATAAAAACGACTATCATTCACATAAGAAATCTCTGTATTCAAATTACTTTGTTTATAATTCTCGCCATTCTCATCACGAGTTGAATTGTTTTTAAAACCAGCAAAGTATATTCTTGCAGATTGATCACCTATAAATTTGCGAGTGGTACAATACCGATTAAAAGTAGCATCAATCGCCCCTTTAATATCATAATAGACAGTATTGTCACTCGTCTCGTGCGTAGCAAAAGACCCATCGGAATTAAGTTTAAAGTCCAAAGAACTTCTCTTGATATCCGGTAACTTGTAATCAGATAATTTGTAATCGGCATATTCTTGTGCCTGGCACAAAGAACAATAGCACAGTAAGATGCAAAATAGCTTTTTCATGTGAGTATATTTTTAATAGTGTAATTCGTCTTAAGAACCAAAATTAACAAATAATATGATATATATCATTAGTATCCCGTTAAAATCGGAACGAGTTAATAATTAATCAAATAATCCCGAAAAAGGAGATTAAATTGCTCTTTGACATCATTGAAATTAGTTTTATTGAACAGTTTTTATAAAAGAGTTTTATCTGTCAATGAGAACCCAATCAGTTTCACTTCCGCAATCATACTAATTTGCCACAATCATTCTCTTTGTATCAACCAAACGACCATCTGCGAACAATGAATAGATATAAATCCCATTAGGTAATTTGTTAGTATCTATATATATTTCATTTTGTCCCGTTGCGTTTATTGGTATTTTCAGAATCATTCCTCCCATAGTGTTAAATATTTGAATGTAAGCATTAGTAGTTTCTGAAGATATAAAACAGTTCACAATAGTACTTCCCTTGGCCGGATTAGGATTGTTTTGTTCCATCTTTATAACATTTTTATCCTCTATCAATCTGTTTTTCACCTCCTCTCTTTCGCTCAGTCCAGCCTTAGATATCGGCACCCAAATAGCGGCTTTACCATTGTATATTCTGACAGTACTTCCCAACTCAGCAGTAAAGCCAGGTACTATTCGCACGGAGTTATAACCATTCATATCCACATTCGCGCCACTTTTTATAGTTACATTTTCAGCATATAAATTGGAGTGCTTATATTTTTTATTAGACGTAATAGTCACATTTTTAATATTGCCGTCAAACACTGGTGGAGCTGATGTTCGTTTAATAGTTATTGTTTTGGTATTACCCAAAGCAGCTCCAAAGCCAAGAGGAGTAACTGTTATGGTTTCGTTATTTCCCGTATTAGCATTATAATTCACTCTAATAGTCCCACTACTATAAAATGTTTCTCCGCCCCATGATTTCGGGGTACTCCACTTAAATTCATTAATTTTACGTTTAGTTATCGGATATTCCATATCAGGAACAGTGCACACTAAAGTACCGGTTTGACCAAGTGGGAGATTTATTACATCATTAGTTGCTTTGTTTCCATTGTACCTAAAGTCTGCAATAAGCATCTTTTTGACACTGTTTATATCCACTTCAATACGAAGCAAAAGAGGTCCATTAATATCTATAGTTATGACTCCCTTGTTTGTGGTATCATCCCACACAACAATTGCATCAAGCTTTCCAATTTCTTGCGTTAATTTAACCGGACCATTCACATTGTTAAAATGACCATTAGTAATTTTCCAATTAACCTTCGTATTAATATCCCACCCTTCCAATCTAGCTCTATAGGTGTAATACGTTCCCGGATCAACTGTCTTAGGTCCTGTAAGAGAATTCTCAGAAAAGGCCCAAAAACTACTAAGTAATAAAAATATGAAAAGAATATATTTTTTTATCATAGTATTTATTTTTATTGGATAATTCTTAATTTCAACTCTTCTATTTCTTTTTGTTGTTGCTCCATCGCTTTTTGTTGCTGAATCACGTACAAAGTCAGTTCCTCTATTTTCTGGAGTAGGAGTGCATTGGTTTTCCCCACGCTAATGCCATTAGCCTTAACTTCTTCTTCAGAAGGCACGTTAGGCAATGTACCTTTTTCTTTTATATGTTCTTCAACTTCTCTCAATGTGGGTAATTTATAATTTCGCTTAAAGACAAAATCAGCCCAATCTGATTCTACTAAGATTTCTTTAGCCCTGATAGTGCCATTTACATCAAGTTTGTTTTGAGGATTATCGGTACCGATACCTACATTGCCATTTGTTATTAATAAACTGTCAGCTCTTATAGTACCATTTACATCCAATGAAACCGTTGGATCAGGAATTCCAATTCCCATTTTTCCATTTGTTTTGAATATAAATTGAGGGGTAAAAAAGTCTTCGCTCCAATGCTGTCTTCCAATAATGAATCTATCACTATTATCATTGCCAATATTTAGAAGAAGTTCCGTTTGATCTAATACAATATTATGTCGCATAAAGTATACGTCATCCGTATTATCTTCAATACATCCAAAATACATTTTTTTCTCATATCCTAGATAATCTAAGCCAAAAGCTCCTAATTGCAAATCTTTATCAATAATCTCAGTTTGAGAAAAGATCTTCATACAAATCAAAAAAGGTAAGCACAATACATAAATTCTTTTCATAATAGTATTTTTTAGAGGTTAATATATATGAGAATTAATCACTCAAATAAAACATCTATAGATAAAAGCATATTACCTATTTTTATCGAGTTTTTTTAATTTCAATTCTTCTATTTCTTTTTGTTGCTGGATCACATACAAAGTCAATTCTTCTATTTTCTGAAGTAGGAGTGCATTGGTTTCCCCCACACTAACGCCGTTAGCCTTAACTTCTTCTTCAGAAGGAACATTAGGCAATGTACCTTTTTCTTTTATATATTCTTCAACTTCTCTCAATGTGGGTAATTTATAATTTCGCTTAAAGACAAAATCAGCCCAATTTGATTCTACTAAGATTTCTTTAGCCCTGATAGTTCCATTTACATCAAGTTTGTTTTGAGGGTTTTCAGTACCAATGCCTACATTGCCACTCGTTATTAATAAACTGTCAGCTCTTATAGTACCTTTAACGTCCAATTCTTTTTTGGGAACTGATGTATTTATTCCTACCTTTCCATTATTGTAGAAATAAAATAGCCCTCTCCAGTTTGTTGCGTCATCTTGTGTACCAATAACAGCACAGTCATCTCCCCACTTATCATCACCTATATTTAATCTCATTTGAGTTTGATTGTCACCTAAACAGTATTTAGCAATAAAAATTCTATCGGTATATGTTCCTACACCATTTATAACTAATGCACCTCCCCAACCTTCCCATTTCAAAGGGGTATCAACATCAATATGTAATTCTTTAGAAAATGACTGGGAATACAGATTAGAACACGCCAACAAAAACAATGACACAAATAGTACTTTTTTCATAATATTTTTTTTAGAGGTTAATAATTATGTATGAAAATTAGCCAATTAAATTTCAAAACATAAAAATATTAATATGTTAAGAAACACAAATGTGATATAATGCAACTAAACCATTAAATTATTCATTTATATACAACATATTAATCCTTATTCATGGAATATTTTACTTTTAATTTCTCTATTCGTATTCATTTGTTGAATTACACACAAAATCAACACCTCTATTTTTTGAGTAAATACAATATTTATAGCAAGATTTTGAAGCGAGAATTGAACAGTCATAACCTAATAAGATTGTAAATGATAATAATATATTCAAAGACAAAATGGCAAATTCAACTATTAATTCATATTGCCAAACAAATTATAAACCGCAACAAAAAATACCGCGTCGAACAGCGAAGTATTATCATTAGTGCTTTATTTGATAAAACGCTCAAGAAACAATGAACAAATTATAGACAACCTAACAATAAACCCGCCTAACCAACGTTTATTGACTATAGAACTATTACTTTTGCGATAGTCAAATTAATAAAAGATAAGATATACGATGAAAATAAAAACGCTGATTCCTGCTTTTTCGTTACTATTATTAATGTCGTGCAAAACAACGACTAATACTATTACCTATTTTCAGGATTTAGACAACCAGATGCCAGCTGTTACCGAGCAATCTGTTAATTATACCCCTCGGATTGCTCCTGATGATCAATTATCAATAACTGTATCTGGGACAGATCCGAATGCTGTAGCAGCATTCAATATGCCACTTGCCAGCTATTTGGCTCCAGGGGAAACAAATGTTACCTCTACACCTGTACTTCATACTTATTTAGTAAATTCACGCGGAGAGATTGATTTCCCAGTACTTGGTAAAGTACAAGTTGCTAATATGACACGTAGCGAATTGACAGACATGATGACTGAAAAGATTTCCGCTTACGTCAAGTCTCCAATTGTTACGATACAGATAAGGAATTTCAAAGTTTCAGTACTGGGTGAAGTTAATAAACCCGGAACGGTAAATGTACCTAATGAACGCCTGTCCGTACTTGATGCTCTTGGTATGGCAGGAGATTTAACAATATATGGCAACCGTACTAATGTGCTCCTAATCCGTGATAACAATGGAAAAAAAGAATATCACCGTTTTGATCTGACATCCGCAGAAACTCTGACTTCACCCTTCTATTATCTACGGCAGAATGACGTTCTCTATGTGGAGCCTAATAAAGCTAGGAAAGGAAATGCCAAATATAGCCAGAACGGACAATTTAACGTATCTTTGGCATCAACTATAATCAGCGCTTTATCGGTGTTGGCATCGTTAGGGATCGCATTATTGGTTAAATAAATCACTTAGTTATGAATGACGAAAACATACATATAGGAGCGCTTTTAAAGCAATTCCTAGCCTACTGGAAAATATATACACCTATTGGCATTATCTGCCTGATTGTCGCCGTCTGTTTCTTAATAGCCACACCTCAAGAATATCAGTTTACAGCACGTATACAACTAATCAGAGATAATCAAGGGATGATGTCTGAACTGAAAATGCTGAAAAGCACAGGTATAGGCGCAATGTTGGGCGGAAATAGTTCAGGAAACAGTGTGGAAGATGAAGTAATAGTACTGATGTCGCGTACCAATATGACTGAAGCAATCCGTGAAACCGGATACCAAGTGGAAACGCGTGAACGGCGAGGCCTAAAAAATGTACTGCTTTATGGAAAAGACAATCCGGTAACATTTTTCTTTCCCGAACAGTTTTTAGATACCTTAAGTAAACCAGTAAAAATAAAACTAACACTATCGAATGGAATCATACAATCAGCCCAAATAAAATCAACTCTATTTAAGACGATGAAAGTAAAAAAACAGTCGCTGCCTTGTCGATTGCAATTACCTATTGGCACCATTATGATTACCCCGAATGCAGACGTTTCCGTTCCCGGAGAAAAAAACCTGACTATTCGGATTACTCCATTGCAGCAAACCTATGAAGATTTGTATGATGATTTATACGCAGGTGCACAAGAAACAATTTCAGACATAATAATACTCCTGTTTGAGAACGAGAATAAACAGCGGGGATATGACTTCTTAAATACTATCATGTCCACTTACAACCGATATAGCCGAAATGTAAAAGTAAAGGAAGCCACTATCAATGCAAAGTTTGTGAAAGAACGTTTGGATACCATTACTACGGAACTTGCATATCTGGAACATCAGATCGAAACTTATAAGAAGCAGAATAACATACCGGAGCCTGCTTTATATGCTAAAGCGACCGTTACAGGATATCAAGAATTAGAAAGTATTATTTTAGAAACGGAAACTCGTCTGAAAATGCTGGATTATGTAGTGGATTATATGAAAAATCCTCTGAATGAGTATGCTTCAGTGCCTGCTATAGAAGGAATCGGTGAAAAACCTATTGCCCTTTATAATCAATTGGTACTTGACCGACAGCGCCTGCTTCTTTCTTCCGAGAAAGAGAATCCAGCTTTGATACTTGCCGACAAACAATTGACCGAACAGCGCAAAATGCTGCTGGAGGCTATAGATGCAGCTCGGCAAAGCATACGTGCAAGCCTGGAGGAAATAAATAAGAAAAATCGGGTGTTCAGCAGCCAGCTAAGTGCTCTACCCACCCAAGAAAGGGAATACATCGAAATGAAGCGTCAGCAAAAAATAAAAGAGACTGTCTATTTGTTCCTTATGCAAAAATTGCAGGAGAAAGAGTTGGTAAACTCTCCGGACGAGCAGGCGGGTAGGGTGATAGACGCAGCATATAGTTCGGCAAAGCCTGTATATCCACGCAAAGTGTTTGTATTGGCAATAGCACTTGCTGCAACTTTCATTCTTTCACTGATCATTATTAGTTTTCGGGTGTTTGTTTTCACTAAAACAAAATAAGCCATGCTATCCCGGTTAGTGTTCTCTAAAAACAACTTATTTTTCGCCTTTCTCATATTTGGCTATTTATTCGGAGTTATCTTCTATGACTTCATCGGATTCGACTATGTAGATGAGTTAATGGCTCTCTTTCTAGTTGTCTTTACCGGGATGGTGGTAATGGAACGCAAAAAATGGAAAGAGTTGATATCCATAGGAATAGTTGCCGGGATTTTTATATTCTACTTGATATATTCATTTCTTATCAAATCCAATACTCCCATTGCGATTTGCATGGATTTTTTGATGCAACTAAAGCCTTTTCTGGGATTTTATTGTACCTTTCTGATAGCTCCATTACTAACTGTATCCCAGAAACGCTTCTTATCCATTCTATGCATAGTAATAGCGGGCGGACTTTTCATCTTAGGAATCATTGATGTTAATTTCTTGTTTTTCGGCCATCAATCCCGTTATGCGACAGCCGTTGTTGCTACCTTTTTTCTACTTAGCTATTGTTCTACCAATTCATGGAGCGACATTGTCGTATTATTGTTAATATTGACCATTGGACTGATTTCCACCCGTTCTAAATTTTATGGTTTCTGGGCAATCGCCATTTTTCTGATGGTCTATATGAAATTGGGCGGAAGAATACGTTTTAACATAACAACAACTGTCCTGTTCGGGTGTCTTGCTTTAATAACTATTTGGTTGGCAAAAGACAAGATTATACTCTATTATGTGGATGGAATGATGAACTCCCAAGAAATGTGGAGCCGTCCTGCCATGATGCTTACTTCCATGCAAATCTTATATGACTATTTTCCTTTTGGAAGCGGATTGGGAAGTTTTGGAACATTCGCTTCAGCAGAATATTATTCTCCTGTCTACGCCGCTTACGGAATTGATCACTTGTGGGGATTATCAAAAGATATGCCTGCATTTATATGTGATGCATTCTATCCCGGATTAGCCCAATTTGGAGTCGCAGGCATCATACTCTATTTAGCTTTTTGGTTCTCAATCCTCAGGAAATCAACGAAAGAACTATTGCCCACTATGCAATTGTTTGTTTTGCTAATATTTATATTTTTTCTGATAGAAGGAATTGCCGATGCCACTTTTACGCAAAATCGGGGGTTGTTTATATTGATATTATTAGGTCTTATATTATCTTCGAATAAATGAAGCTGAAAATTGGAACATATAAAAAAGGAGCCGTATATTCTTCCGCTTTCAGCATCGGAAGTAAACTGACAGCTTTTGTCATGCAGCTTCTAATTGCTTACTATCTGGGGGCAAATACAGGAACAGATATTTATTTTTATTTATTTAATATAGCTATTTTAGTAGGTGGACTAGTGCAAACACTCAATACATCTATTTTAATTCCTAAAGCTATGTTCCTGCGCTATAATGAGTCATCAAGAGCTGAAATGCAATTTCACAATTCATTTCTTTACACATTCTTATTACTGGCAGCAGGTGCATTACTTCTATTCTGCATAATTGGAGGCAAACAGGCACCAGAATGGATTATGAATTTCCCCACCCAAGATATACGTAGTCACATCTCAGTATATTACTTGTTTTTCCCACTGACTCTCCTTATCATAGTAAATCTCTATGTAAGTGAAATATTGGTTTCATTCAAGTATTTTACATTGGGACTTTCGTGTAATTTCATGATAAACTTTAGTGGCATTGTTGCACTTATCTTATTAGGCCAAAAAGCAGATGTTTCAATCGTGATGTATAGTAGCTGTTGTGCATGCTTACTGAATATTATCTTGTTGCTTTGGTTTATGAAGAAAAAGCTGAGATGGCAATTCTCGTTAGTAAAATTCGCTCTTGTCCGTTCACAAAGCAAAGCGTTAACCGGGCTGGCTGTTAATCAGGGAATCATTATTTTTGCATCCACTTTTCCCATGTATCTATTGTCCCAATATCAGCCGGGAATAATAACTGTCATCAATTATGCACAGAAGTTTATCCAAGCTCCGTTAGCACTCATACAGCAAATAACTTCTGTTCTTCAAATAAAGCTCAACAATCTATACAGCCACGGTAAAAAGGAAGAAATGTATCATGTCACTTTGCGGGTAACTTTACGTTTATTTCTGTTTACGATATGCACTTCTTTGGTTATCTTCCTGTTACGTACTTTTATTGCCGAGGAATTGTTCGGATTAGGAAAAATGCCGTATGCCGCCATGGAAAAGCTATCATCCCTTATCGGTATAATGACATTTGCAATGCCTTTTACCGCCGTCAGCTTGGCATGCATGAAAATATATTTTACAGAAGGCCGTATACGTATCTATATCATTATTATGTCATTGAGTAACCTATTCTCATGTATATGTTACTATTTTGCTATAGAGACATGGAAGGAACATGGATATGCCGTTGTGTACTTATTCATTGAATTTGTAATTATGATAGGTATTGTGGCGTTTTTAAAACGCAGAAAATAAAGATAAAAATGAAAGATTATAGATTAAGCAGCTGGAAAAAATATCCTAATGAACTTTTTTATATAGCAGCAATGGCAGCTCTAACTTTACAGCTATTGCATCTTCGCTATGACCTTTTATTACACTTTGATAAGGATTTAGGATTGCTGAGCTACAGTGCTCGTTCTATGGTTGACGCACTCTTGCTACTACTACCTTATTGGTTACTCCCTGCTAAGTTACGCATATATTATGTTGGCATTATAGTTTTCCTATTCTCTTTTTGGGGATTGTCTCAATTATGGTATTATCGTACTTATGATGATCTGATGCCATTTTCCTCTTTTCTCCTATTTGAAAATATTTCCCCTTTGTTGTTGAATAGCATAAAAGCATCTATGAAATTAACAGATATTCTGTTTATTTTGCCACCATTCTTTTTATTCATTCTTTATTGGTTTCTTTTTGTGGATACAATAAAAAAGACACCTGTCAATTCTAAAAAAAGAGTCATATATACGATTAGTATCTTACTTTTTGCTATTCTTATACATTTAATGAATGCATATGTGTTTTATTCAAAAATGCAAAATAGGACGACTTGTCATTTAGGAATTCGCTATGTTAATACGGTTAATTACATATCGTATTTTGACTTTAATGGATTTGTCCCCTTCTGTATACATTCATTTATAAACACCATATTAGAAAAACGTAGTTTGGATATTAAAGAAAAAGAAGAAATAGAATCATTTTTGAGCAAATACATGCTTAAATATACAGATAATCAATACGCTGTTAAAGAAAAACAGAATTTAATTGTAATAATAGTTGAATCTCTTAACTCATGGCTTATTAATTTTAAACTGGATAGTATAGAAGTAACCCCTCATTTAAATCAACTTTGCCAGGAAAATAATTCAATTTTTGCTTTACATATACAACCTCAAGTCAAAAGTGGTAGATCAAGTGATGCACATTTCATGTACAATACAGGACTGTTACCTATAAATAATGGTGCGGTGGCTGTACGATTTGGAGAGGCTGAATATCCTTCTTTGGCAAAAGCGTTAAAAGGGTATGAATCATTATCTATGGTTTGTGATGATGCTAAATATTGGAATCAGGAAACGGCTTTCAAATCTTATGGATTTACACAATTATATGATAGTCGTTCAATGATGAATACTTCAGGAAACATAAATGATCATATCTTGTTAGAAAAAGCTGCCAATCAAATTAAACATGTCGATTTCCCTTTTTACGCACAGCTGGTAACAATTAGCATGCATTATCCTTATAATAAATTAGAGATTCCTTCTACAAATATTTCTAAATCAAAATTGTATACCAAAGATATTAGAAACTTTCTGGAAAAGGCCCATTTTTGTGATAATGCTATTGGCAAATTTATTCAAGAATTAAAAGAAACAGGAATCTATGAGAAATCACTTATAGCAATTATTTCGGATCATAACGAAATAGATAAGAACCAAATTGAAAATAGAAAAGAGACTCTACCTGAAGATAAAGAAATAGCAATGATTATACTCAATGGTTCACAAAAGCTGAATTACACCTCTAAAATGGAACAAATAGATATCTATCCGACTTTACTTGATTTAATGGGGGCTAATAACTATCCGTGGAAAGGTTTGGGACATAGTATTTTTCGTAAGGACTCTATACAATTACTCCCATTAGAAGAAAGAAGAAGTTATATTTCTGATTTGATTATAACAAAAGGATATTTTAAAATGAAGTAACATGCGCATATTATTACTGAATTCCATATTATATACTCCCCGTACCACAACTAAAGGGAGATTTATCCCTCTGATAGCTTCTATTGAAGATTGCATGATTATAAAACTGGGGATAGAGTTTGTTAATCAGGGGCATGAGGTGACTTTAATAGCTGCGGAAGAATATAAGCCAACCTATCAGCAGGATTTTCCCATAGAAATAGTTTATTTTCGTTCTATGCTGCCTAAATTGTTCCTGCCAACTGTACTGCCTTTTCATCCGCAACTGATTCACTTCATCAGGAAACATAAAGGACAATTTGACATGATTATCAGTAGCGAAATTTTTTCGTTTAATTCTTTATTTGCCGCATGCTTAGTGCCTGATAAAACTCTAATATGGCAAGAATCAGGCAATCATAATCGAAAATTCTTCAGATTGCCATCTTTGATATGGTATCACCTTGTAGCACGCGCATTTATGCGCAAGGTAAGAGTCATACCCCGTTCTCTTATAGCAGGAAAGTTCACAAAACAGTTTGGTTTGAATGTTTTTTCTAATTTTATAGATCACGGTGTAGATGGAAAAGTATTTCATTTCCAAAAAGAAAAGAAAGCTTCATTTATTGTTATAGCCCATTTGGATAGAGATAAGGATGTAATATCTATTATCATCTCCTATAAGAAATTCATAGAACGATATTCTGACAGACAGTATTCATTATACATAATCGGAGAAGGGGAGGAATCTGAGAATCTGAAAGACTATGTCCAAAGTAACCAACTGAGTAATCAAGTTTTCTTTTTGGGAAGAATCCCGCAAAGGGAATTGAGTAAATATCTAAGCGAATCTGTTTGTTTACTTTGCAATTCCAGGAAAGAACTAAATATGTTGTCTATAGGAGAAGCTATAGTAGCAGGAACTCCGGTACTTACAAATACGGTCCCGTATAGCCATGAATGGATAACACAGAATAAGTTAGGAATAGCTAAAGATAATTGGACAGAAGAAGATATGTATGAAATAGTGATGAATAATAGGTATTATGTGGATAATTGCTCACGCTATTCTTCACAACTCTTATTATCGGAACTTCCCAACAAATTCATAAAACAATTCAATATAAAATAACTATGAGAATTCTCATTGTAAATAAGTTCCTATACCTTCGGGGAGGTGACTGCACCCACTCCCTAAATTTAAAGCAATTATTACGTAATGCAGGCCATGACGTGTGTTTCTACGCAATGAGTTATTCACAAAATATAGTATGTGAGGAAAATAAATATTTTGCCGAAGAGATAAGTTTCTCTGCGAAGGATCTACAAGGAAAAATAAAAGCTGCCAACCGCATTATATGGGGGATAGGAGTAGCGCAAAACTTCAAAAAACTTTTAGATGAATTTCAGCCTGACGTTGTGCACCTGAATAATATTCATTCGTATCTTTCACCTATAGTTGCGAAACTGGCATATCAAAGAGGAGTCAAAGTAATCTGGACACTCCATGACTATAAACTGATCTGTCCTTCATACAGCTGTCTTTGCAAGGGAAATACCTGTGAAGCATGTTTTACGGATAAAAAGCACGTAGTACTCCGTAAATGCATGAAGAACAGTTTTCCGGCAAGCATATTGGCTTGGGGGGAAGCCATGAACTGGAATAAGAATAAGCTTTCATTATGGACAAATAGTTTTATCTGTCCTAGTCAGTTCATGGCGGAAAAAATGCAGCAAGGAGGATATCCGGCCACTAAACTACAGGTCATTAGTAACTTCATTGGAGAAGAACAAGTGCAATATATAATAAATACCCCCAACCCCATACGGGAAGAAGCATACGCATATATAGGACGACTTTCACAAGAAAAAGGTGTTGAGTCACTTTTAAAGGCTGCTTCTCGTTTACCTTATAAACTATATATTGCCGGCAGCGGCCCTTTAGAAGCTGAATTGAAGAAAAAATATACTGCAAATAATATAATCTTTCTTGGACATTTGGGAACAAAGGATACTATTGAACTTTTTAAAAAAGTATCTTTTACTGTCATTCCTTCTATATCGTATGAGAATAATCCACTAGGTGTAATAGAATCCATGTGTTGTGGTACTCCTGTGTTAGGACGAAATATTGGTGGCATACCGGAATTATTAGAAATCAGCAGTTTCAATTGCCTCTTCACCCAAGACAAAGAATTACCTTCACTAATTACTAAAATGTTCAATACCGTTGTTTCTGCCGATCGAAATGAATTATCCACTGCTGCATTGCAACGCTTCTCTAGCGAACATTATTATCAAAAGTGGCTTGAAATAGTAAGACAAGGATGAAAAATAATATTTTTATAAATAAACTGCATATATGAAATCTGCTATAAATTCACCTACTGATATGTGTATTATCGTCACGTACCGCTGCCCTATGCAGTGCCAAATGTGTAATATCTGGCAAAATCCGACCGATAAAGATAAGGAGATTACCCCTGCAGAGATAGAGAAACTACCTAAAGTGAAATTCATCAATATAACCGGCGGGGAGCCGTTCATCCGGGAAGATTTGGAGGAAATAGTGGAAGTAGCATTCCGCAAGTCTCCCCGTGTTGTTATTTCAACTTCAGGATGGTATGAAGAACGCATCATTCATTTGGCTGAGAAGTTTCCCAATATAGGAATACGCATCAGCATCGAGGGATTATCTCAAAAGAATGATGAACTTAGAGGACGTCAAGGTGGATTTGATAGAGGAATACGTACTTTATTGCGATTAAAAGAAATGGGTATCAAAGATATAGGCTTCGGCATTACGGTTTCCAATTCTAATTCGACTGATATGCTTTCTCTCTATCGTTTGTCACGTTCACTCGGTATGGAATTTGCAACTGCTGCTTTGCATAATTCGTATTACTTCCACAAAACAGATAATACTTTCACCAATAAGGAAGAAGTTTGTAGCAACTTCGGCAAATTAATTGAATGGCAATTGAGAGAGAAGCATCCCAAAGCTTGGTTTCGCGCTTACTTCAATTGGGGATTAATAAACTATATACAAGGAAAACCACGTTTGCTTCCTTGTGAAGCCGGACTGGTAAACTTCTTTGTAGCTCCTTATGGCGATGTGTATCCATGCAATGGGTTGGAAAGTAAATACTGGAAAGAAAGCATGGGAAACATCCGCACAATGTCTTCTTTTCAGGACTTATGGAGAAGTGAACAGGCCGAGCGTGTCAGAGCCCACGTACGTAAATGTCCCAAGAATTGCTGGATGGTAGGCACCGCCGCTCCGGTAATGAAGAAATATATTGCCATCCCATTACGGTGGGTGTTACATCAAAAAATGCAGTCCGCAATGGGACATCCTATAAATCTGAAAGGCTAAAACATGAAAATCGTAGTTACAGGTACCAGAGGTATTCCCGGCATACAAGGAGGAGTAGAAACCCATTGCGAAGAACTATATCCTTTAATCGTAGATGAACAACATGAAGTGATTGTGGTTCGTCGTCTCGGCTATGCAGCAGACCATGCTGTAAAAAGCTATAAACAAGTTACAATAAAAGACATAAAAGTGCCTCGAAACAAGCATCTGGAAGCTTTCTTACATACGTTTCTGGCTGTATTGTATGCCCGGAAAGTGGGAGCGGACATAGTACACATTCATGCAGTAGGCCCGGCTCTGATGGCCCCTATCGTACGTATGTTAGGAATGAAAGCGGTAGTAACACATCATGGTCCGGATTATGACCGGGAAAAATGGGGAGCATTTGCCAAATGGATACTTCGGATAGGAGAAAAGGCTGGCGTACGCTATGCAAACCATGTGATCGTGATTTCAGAGCATATACGGAATATGATACAGCAACGGTATCCATCGAAAAACAATATCACTCTAATACATAACGGAGTCAATGTAAGCTCCGGGATATCTGATACAGGCTATCTTCACAGTCTGGGGTTAACCGAATACTCTTATATTCTGGCTGTTGGTCGTCTGGTAAAAGAAAAAGGATTCGACAAGCTGGTTGAAGCATTCAAAGAACAGTCTCCGTCCTCCGTAAAGTTAGTAATAGCCGGTGATGCCGATCATCAGGATGAATATGCCCAAAAATTAAAGGGGATATGCCAAAGAGAGGAGAATATACTTTTGACCGGCTTTATAAAAGGAGATAAATTAGCACAATTATATGCATATGCCCGGATATTTGTATTACCGTCGACTCACGAAGGATTGCCAATCGCATTGCTCGAAGCTATGAGTTATGGATGCCCTATACTTGCAAGCGATATACCTGCCAACAAGGAAATAGGATTGCCGGATGAATGTTACTTCAAAAATGGTAATCTTGCCAGCTTGCAGCAAACATTAGAAAAGAAACTAGAAAGTATTCAGGCAGAACGGATTACTTATGATCTTTCATCATATGACTGGCACCATATTGCCCGGCAGACTAAAGAAATTTATAATTCTTTGATTATCTAAAGCAATATAGAACCAGATTTACCGTTCTTTTAATCAAAAGAATTGTAATATTTTATATGAATATGCATTACCTATCATATCATTTTCCGCTACAACGAAAATACAATCGAATCTTTAAACGAACATTTGATATTGTATTCGCTTCAATAGTCCTATTATTAATATATCCATGGGCATATATCCTCATAGGATGTTGTATTAAGATAAAGATGCCAGGCAAGATTATATTTTCTCAAAAGCGGAATGGGCAATCCGGAAAAGTATTTCTCTGTTATAAATTCCGTTCCATGCTACCCAATGGAGAATCTGATACACAGCAAGCATATCATGACGATCCCCGCATCACTCCACTCGGACGTTTTCTACGCACCACCAGCATTGATGAATTACCTCAGTTCTGGAACGTGCTTATTGGAGATATGTCGATAGTAGGTCCCCGGCCTCATATGCTGATACATACAGAACAATATTGCGGCATCATTCCTGACTATAACAAGAGATTGCTAGTGAAACCGGGGATAACCGGTTGGGCGCAGATACATAATCTGCGTGGAGAAACGGAGAAATTGGATAAAATGAAAAAAAGAGTGGAATATGATATTTGGTATATTGAACATTGGTCATTTGCACTGGATCTGAAAATCATGCTCAACACTCTGAAAATTATATTTCGATAAGCCTATGCGTACAGTCTGTCATATTCTTGCCATTCTATTTTGCTTTACTACCGGATCGTCAGTAAAGGCGCAAAATGGGTGGAAACGGCAAAATTTATCTTCTTTTGTAGAATATGGTGCCTCCGTCCACACAGGCGAGAATACTCCTCTATGGCAAGTAAGCAACCAACATGGTTTTTCCTCAATCGACAATAATACTTACCTGAGAGGAGGAGCTTTTTATACGGATACACTTCGTAATTGGCGTCTTGAAGGTGGCTTGGATATGGCAGTAGCTTCCGGTTTTACATCTACCTTTGTGTTGCAACAAGGCTATGCGGATATACGGTACAAATGGATAGGTTTACTTATTGGCAGTAAAGAAATTGACTCTCCATTATTAAATCAACAATTGAGTAGTGGCGGATTAACCTGGTCGGGCAATGCAAGACCCATTCCGCAAGTATGGATAGGACTCCCCGAATATGTGCAAGTATTACCACGCCTCGCTTTAAAAGCGGAGATTTCGTACGGATGGTTTACTGACAACAATTATCAAAAGAAACAGGTAGGAGAGGATTACTGGTATACCAAAAGCATTAAGTATCACCACAAAAGCGGCTTCCTTCGCATCGGTGTGCCGCAAGGGAAATGGCAACTGGATGTAGGCATGAGTCTGGATGTACAGTTTGGCGGTTATAAAAGTGCCGGAATGGATGTAGGAGATTTAGGAAATAGTTGGAAAGATTATTTCAAAGTATTCATCCCCAGCCGTGGAGATGACAGTAGTCCAGAGGGAGAACAAATAGCTTACCAAGGCAATTTCATGGGGAGCGAGCATATCCGTATGACCTACCGTCACGACGACTTTTCCATAAGTGCCTATCTGGAAAATTATTACGATGATTTCAGTGGAATGGGGAAATTAAATGGTTTTGATGGGTTATGGGGAATTGAATATAAATCCAACCACCGGCAAGCCATCAATGGCTTTGTGCTGGAATATTATCAGACTACCAACCAAAGCGGCCCTATGCATGGAGTGGATTTCACCGTAGTAGAGAAAACGGGAGGTGCAGACGATTATTATAACAACGAGTGGTATCCCGGCTGGGTACACTGGGGAATGACTATGGCTAACCCATTGATCGCTTCTCCCATTTATAACAAAGACGGTGACATGAGTTTCAAATACAACCGCATCCGAGCCTTACATTTAGGTTGGAGCGGAGACATCAGCAACGAATGGACATACCTCGCAAAACTATCATATAATAAAACTTGGGGAACTCCTTTCAAACCTATACCCAATATATTAGAAAATTTTTCTACTTTTGCATCAGTTTTCTATTCTCCCCGAAAATGGAAGGGATGGCAGTTCAATGCTTCCGTTGCTTTCGACATAGGAGAGATATATGGCGACAATCTGGGTTGCCAACTGAAAGTACGAAAGAAATTCTAAAAAGATGAATTATATACAAACGGAAATTGATGGTGTATGGCTGATTGAGCCGAAGGTAATTCGTGATGAACGGGGCTATTTTATGGAAGCCTTTAAAGAAGAGGAATTCAAAATGCATATCGGTGATGTGCATTTTATTCAGGACAATGAGTCGAAGTCTTCTTTCGGTGTATTACGTGGATTACATTATCAGAAAGGAGAATATTGTCAGTCCAAACTGGTACGTGTTATAAAAGGAAAAGTACTGGATGTGGCAGTGGATTTGCGCCAATCATCACCAACTTTCGGTAAATATGTCTCTGCAGAACTGAGTGAGGAAAATCAACGGCAATTTTTCATTCCCCGTGGATTCGCACATGGTTTCCTTGTTCTGAGTGAGGAAGCTATCTTTATTTATAAAGTAGACAATGCGTATACCCCACAAACAGAAGCATCCATTCGTTTCAATGATGAAACCATAGGAATTGAGTGGCCTATAGCAGAAGAACAACTTTTACTATCTCCTAAAGATAAAACAGCTCCATCCTTCCGGGATGCGACATATTTTGAATAAAGAGTATGAAGATAGCCATCGTCGGTACAGGATATGTCGGTTTAGTGACCGGAACCTGTTTTGCAGAAATCGGTGTCAGCGTCATTTGCGTAGACACGAACAGTGAAAAAATTGAAGCACTGAAAAAAGGTGTTATTCCTATCTATGAAAGTGGTCTGGAAGAAATGGTGAACCGAAATGTAAAAGCCGGTCGCCTACATTTCACTACTTCATTGGAAAGCTGCCTGAATGAGGTAGACGTTGTTTTCAGTGCCGTTGGTACGCCTCCTGACGAAGATGGAAGTGCTGACCTCAGTTATGTGCTCGAAGTTGCCCGTACTATTGGTAGAAACATGCAGAAGTACATATTGGTAGTCACAAAGAGTACGGTTCCTGTAGGTACTGCAAAGAAAGTACGTGCCGCTATCCAGGAGGAACTGGATAAACGAGGTGTTAGTATTCAATTTGATGTAGCCTCTAATCCCGAATTCCTGAAAGAAGGAAATGCTATCAATGATTTTATGAGCCCGGACCGTGTAGTAGTGGGAGTGGAGTCCGAACGTGCTAAGAAATTGATGAGTAAGCTTTATAAACCATTCTTGCTGAACAATTTCCGTGTAATATTTATGGATATCCCGTCTGCTGAAATGACGAAGTATGCAGCTAACTCAATGCTGGCTACCCGTATTAGTTTTATGAATGATATCGCTAATCTTTGCGAACTGGTAGGGGCAGATGTCAATATGGTACGCAGTGGCATCGGTTCGGATACCCGAATCGGGCGTAAGTTCCTTTATCCGGGTATTGGTTATGGCGGTTCGTGCTTTCCAAAAGATGTAAAAGCACTCATCAAAACCGCTGAACAAAATGGCTATCAGATGCGTGTGCTCCATGCCGTAGAAGAAGTCAATGAACTACAGAAAAGCATTCTTTTCGACAAACTTTGCAAGCACTTCAACAACGAACTGAAAGGTAAGACAATTGCCTTATGGGGACTGGCTTTCAAACCGGAGACGGATGATATGCGCGAAGCCCCTTCATTGGTGTTAATAGACAAACTGCTGAAAGCCGGATGCAAAGTGAGGGCTTACGACTCCGCTGCAATGGACGAATGTCGCCGTCGGATAGGTGAGAGCATTTATTATGCCAAAGATATGTATGATGCTGTACTTGATGCTGATGCTTTGATGCTGGTTACCGAATGGAAAGAATTCCGTTTACCATCCTGGGCAGTTATCAAGAAAACCATGGAGAAACCTGTGGTGTTGGACGGGCGTAATATCTATGACAAGAAAGAGATGGAAGAGCAAGGATTTACCTATCATTGCATCGGACATTAAAAATATAAAACAGAGAGAGTTATGATAAAGTGGGGTACTATTTCTATGGTGCTCGTTGTTGTGCTTGTATCATCCTGTAGCAGTACTAAAAATGGGGAAAATTCCGACAGGGAAGACTTAACCGCTAAAGAATTGCTGCAAGGTGTCTGGCTGGACAATGAGACGGATATGCCGTTAATGCGTATTAGCGGTGATACGATCTATTATGCTGACCCACAAAATGCGCCCGTTTACTTCAAGGTACTTCGTGATACGATTTATTTACGCGGAAATACTCTTACGGCTTATAAAATAGACCGTCAAACGGAATATAGTTTTTGGTTTCATTCTCTATCTGATGATATCGTAAAGCTATATAAGTCCGATAATCCGGAAGACACGCTGGCATTCTCCACTCAGGAAGTGGAAGTTATCCCCAGCACTTCAGAAGTAATCAAAAAAGATAGTGTGGTTATGTATAAAGGAACGCGTTATCGGGGCTATGTCTATATCAATCCTTCTAAGATGAAAGTAATAAAAACAGTATATTCTGATGAAGGTATAGGTGTGGACAATGTATACTATGACAACGTGATACATATCTGTGTATATGAAGGCAAGAACTTACTGTATGGCAAGGATATTACTAAAAAAGTTTTCGCAACTATTTTCCCGGAGGAAGTATTAAATCAGACCATTCTTTCTGACATGAATTTTATAAGTGTGGATGGAAAAGGCTATCATTATGAAGCCATGCTCCGTATTCCGGAAAGTTCCGTTTATCACCTCGTAAGCCTGACTATCGGTCCTGATAAACAATTACATATAAAAATGGTGGAGTAAAACTCCACCATCAAACAATATCTATTAAAGAAATCCTTCTCTTATTTGTTGCTTTTTCCTGAAGGATTAGCACTTTTTCTCGGAGCATTACTTCTTCCTTTTGAAGCATCTCTTTTCTTCGGAGCATTTCCACTACCTTTATTGGTATTTCGTCCTTTAGCACGGAAGTTACGTTTGCCCCTTCCGTCATAACTACGTGGTTTGTATTCGGGTGACTCGCCTAATTCTTCAGGTACAGGTATTTTATAAATATCTCTTTCCAGGAAATTTTCTATCTGCTTGAAGTTACTTTGCTCCTTTTCATTTACAAAGGTTAGAGCAACACCATCGTTATTAGCACGCGCCGTACGACCAATACGATGAACATAGTCTTCACTGTCATGCGGAACATCATAGTTAATCACAAGACGAATATCATCAATGTCAATGCCACGAGCCACGATGTCAGTGGCAACCAGAATGTTTATACGACCTGCCTTAAACTCATGCATCACTTCTTCACGCTGTGCCTGTTCCAGGTCAGAATGCATTTCGCCTACATTCAGCTTCATCATTTTCAAGGCCTTTGTCACTTCCTTTACTTTCAACTTGGATGATGCGAAGATAATGACACGCTCCGGTGTTTGTTCAGCAAAGAGACTGCGAATTATACCCAACTTCTGATTTTCATAGCAAACATAGGCGGCTTGCACAATTTTATCAGCAGGGCGTGAAACGGCAAGTTTGACTTCAGCGGGATTATTGAGAATGGTGTTGGCAAGTTGTTGTATTTTTGCAGGCATGGTAGCAGAGAACATGATGGTTTGCCGTTCTTTAGGCAAATACTTCACAATCTGCATGATATCATCGAAGAAACCCATATCGAGCATACGGTCGGCTTCATCAAGAATGAAATAGGAGACACGGGAAAGGTCTACATATCCTAAACTCAAATGAGCTAACAAACGTCCCGGAGTAGCTATAACAACATCGGCTCCCAACATTAGCCCCTTCTTTTGCTGTTCAAAAAGTATCCCATCGTTACCGCCATAAACTGCCACACTACTGACAGGCATGAAGTAGGAAAAACCTTCCATCTGCTGATCTATTTGTTGCGCCAATTCTCGTGTGGGAGACATAACAATACAGTTTATAGCATCTTCAGGATGTCCACCTTCGGAAAGTTTATTCAGTACAGGCAACAGATAGGCAGCCGTCTTACCGGTTCCGGTCTGTGCCACGGCTATTAAATCTCTGCCTTCAAGTATAACGGGAATGGATTTCTCTTGTATAGGTGTGCACTCATCGAAGCGCATGGCTTCCAGTGCATCAAGCACCTGATCATTCAGTTGTAGTTCGGAAAACTTCATGTTTCTTTTTATTTAGTCGCAAAGATAGGAAATAAAGTGATTACCACAAAAGAATGAAGCTACTTTGCAATCCATTCCTTTAATACCCCGGATGCTGTTCCCATCCCGGATTCATCTGTCTGATTTTCCCGGGAATGGGGAAGACAATAGTATACCCACTTTCTTCGTTGGGAAGTTGCGGACGACTGTTGTAAGAACGGGTAAATTGTCCAAAACGAATTAAGTCCTGACGTCGCCAACCTTCCCAGGCCAATTCTAATTGGCGCTCAGCCAGAAGATTGTCCAAAGTAGCAGTGCGTTCCGGTGCTCCTACACGGGTACGCACCTGATTCAGTTCTTCATCTCCATTGCGTCCGTCACGGACTTTGGCTTCACTCTTCATAAGCAATACATCAGCGTAACGAAACAGAACAATATCATTCTCCATCAGTTTTCCATCTTTCATGGCTTTGTCATCTATCTCATATTTTTTCATACGGGCACCGGCAGTCTTTTCATAAGGTTCATCGGACAGATCCAGTTTAACCTTCCACGGTTCGTAAACTAAAGCTGTTCCATCATCCAATTTCACGACATTACCTTTCAAATCATAAACAGTACCTGCATAATAGCAATAATCAAAACGCGGGTCCTGTTCGTTTGTCTCGTATCCAAAAGTCTGTAAGGCTTCGATAGTGGCGCTTGATCCATTCTCACCAGACAAACCTAACGCTTTGGCATGATTATAATGGCGCGAACGGAAAAGATATTGCATCTGATTGGTATATAGCGTCTTATTCATCGGAATAGTGAAGATGTTTTCAACAGAGCCTTCATTATATACGGCAAAATTGGCGGCATAATCTGATTCAAGACGATAACCTAAAGCTGTAATTTGGTCACAATAGAATTCTACGGTCTGCCAGGCATTGAATGTATTGCCATCCACATCAAAGAAGATTGTTTTCCCATCCGGATGGGTATCATCCACCCAGTTATTATCCATATAAATTTCTGCATTCAGTGCCAGTTTGGCAAGCAGGAAGTAGGCTACGGGACGCGTCAGGCGGCCATAGTAATTGCCGGAACGGTTACTGAACTGAGCGGGCAGGAGCGGGGTAACCTCTTGTAACTCCTTGAATATGAAATTAAAGATATCCTCACGTTCGCTCAGTATAATATCTTTTGAGGCAACCTTGGAAGATAGAACCAACGGAATACTACCGAACAGGTCCGTCAGATAATAATAGTACATTGCACGTAAAGCACGCACTTCGGCACGATAGGCTGGAAGTTCTGCATCTGCATGTGTAAGTGCATAGCTTTCAATTTGTTCCAAAGACTTGTTGCTGAGCATAACTACTTTATAGAGATATTCCCAGGTAGCTTGTATCGCATCATTATTTATTCCCCATTTGTGCAAGAACAGTCCTTGCCAGAAACCACCGTCGTACCAGTCACCACCACGAGTAGGCATAATGGCTTCATCGGTTGTAAAAGTATTCAGATCATATATGCCGCGTCCTGTTCCCTGCAATCCTTGACTGTCGGAATTTCCTCCAATGTAGTTATAGAGGGAAGCAACCGCATTCAGATAAAGTTCAGTAATGTTACGATAGCCTTCTTCTTCGGGTAATGCATCGCGGGGACTTTCTTTTAGAAAACCATCACATGAGATCATGCACCAACTGAGGGTGACCAAAACACAAAACGAACGAATTATGGAATATCTTTTCATGTCTTTAAGGTTTAGAAGTTTACACTTAATCCGATGGTATATGTGCGGTATAAAGGATAATTGCGTTTATCATCTATACCTAAAGTAGAATTCACCGATGAACTGTTTATCATGGGTGTCAATCCGGAATAACCGGAAATAGTAGCCAGATTATTGACCGTCAGTGACAAGCGAAGCGATTGCAGATAACGGGTATTTTTCAATGGAACATTCCAGCCCACTGTGATATAGTCGAAGTTCACATAATCACCATTTTCCAACCAATAATCTGTAGCTGTCTGATCCTTTATATTCCGTGTAGGCGCTTTCTTCATCATATTATAGTCGGGGAAACTATTCATATTCATATAAGTAAGCGAAGTACCATTATAGACCTTATGTCCGAATGCACCGTTTATCTGTAACGATACATCGAAATCTTTATAACGAAAACTGATGTTAGAGCCAAGAATTGTCTTTGGAACTGCCTGACCTGCTATGTACCGGTCTTCACCATCTTCCAGGCTAACACCACCACCATTCAAATCAGCAATCTGATAAGTATAGCCTCCGTTACCATCAGATACTAATCCTGTGCAATGCGGAAGATAAAATACTCCCAACGGCTGACCTACAATCTGGTAAACGATATGATTATATCCGCCATGAAATCCGGCACCATCCAATCCGGCAAGGCTCTTGTATTCTGTTGCTGAAATATGCTCACCTTGATAGTTGCCATCGAGGGAAAGCAATTTGTTTTGTTGAAAAGTCAGGTTAGCATTGATATTCAATTCCATATCTTTGGTTTTCAATGGAGTTACACCAATGGATAGCTCTGTTCCATAATTACGCATGGAACCAATGTTTGCCAGCAAAGTGTTGTAAGTGAAAGGCGGTACACTCACATTATAGAGATAGAGCATATCTTTCGTCTTGGAATTATAATAGTTGGCAGTCAGTAACAACCGGTTACCCAGCAAAGCCATTTCTATACCGGCATTGAAGGTCTGTTTCACTTCCCATTTTAAGTCCGGATTCATATTCTTCAATTGGTCCATTGTGACCACAGGCGATGAACCTACCGGAGCAACTCCGTTCGGGCGTATAAGATTCAGCGAAGTGTACGAATCAATTCCATTTTGGTTACCTGCCAAACCATAGCCTGCGCGGACTTTCAGATTGTCAATGAAAGGCAATTTCTCCATAAACTTCTCCTTGCTGACTACCCATGCAACAGATACAGCCGGAAAGAACCCCCATTTATGATTACTGCCAAACTTGGAAGAGGCATCTCCACGGGCATTCACTGTCAGTATATAACGATCATCATATGTATAGTTCACACGTCCCATGAAGGAGGCCAGGCGAGGATCTTCATAATAAGAATTAGTTCCTTCCCACGGACGGAGAGCACCTCCCTGAAGATTGTTATAGCCCAGACCATCACTGCTGAAATTAGTAACTGTGGTATAGAATCCCGAATATTGGTCTTTTTGTACTTCCGCCAAACCTAAAACATCAAAGAAATGCTTCCGCCATTCTTTCTTATAAGACAACATCAGGTTCCCAAGTAACGATTCCATTTTCTTAGTTCCTTTGTATGCCTGCCCTTGCGCCCAGACCGCAACCGGCAGATACTGTGAATTTTCAATCACATTATAGGTGTAGGAACCAAACAGTGCCAGTTTCCATGCTTCAGACAAATTAAATGTCAACCGTGCATGTGTACTAATGTGCGAAGTAGCGTCTTTATCATTCACATCCATCCATGCCAGCGGATGAGATAGCTGGCTGGCAAGAACACTTCCATCCCAACTTCCGGTTTCCGGATTTTTATGATCAGGGAAAGTGGGATTAAATGCAGCAGCCGAATAAAACACTTTATGTAAATTTACCAGGTTACGCTCTTTCTGTATGGAACCAAACATTCCGAGATCACATTTCAAAAAATTATCGAATACGTACTGCGTCATATTCATATTCGATGTGAAGTTCTGCAACTTTTCATTGACAATTACTCCTTCACGATTCATCAAAGCAAGTGAAACACGATAATTGGAGGTGTTTGTTCCACCGGAGAAGGCTATGTGATGATTATGTTGCAGCCCTGTTTGTTCTATTTCCTTCTGGAAATCGGTATTGTTTCCCAAATCAAGAATAGAAACGCCACGTTCTTTAGCTACTGCCCGGAATTCATCTCCATTGAGCATTCTTACTGTTTTATAGCTTGAAGCAATACCGAAGCTACCATTATAGTTCACACTTGTACGCCCACTAACACCTTTTTTAGTGGTAATTTCAATAACACCCGATGCTCCGCGCGAACCATATTGCGCTGTTTCCGAAGCATCTTTCAAGATAACAAAACTTTCAATATCCGCCGGATAGATAGACATAAGCATACTCAAATCACCAAAAACACCGTCTACAATAATTAACGGATCATTTCCGGTAGTCAATGAAGTGGTACCACGCAAGCGGACAGCATCCAATGCTGCAGGTCCGTTGGAACCTTTCAGAATAGTCAAACCCGGTACCCGTCCGCGGATAGCATCCAGCGGATTGGTTATCTGGTCTTTATTCATCTGGTTCTCGGTAATTCTTTCTACAAGTCCTGAAAGGTTCTTGCGAAGGCCTGTGGCATATCCAACAGTCGTTATAGAGTCAGGGAGGCTAACGTGAAGTTTTTCTTGTGCAACGGCTTGAAGGCCAGGGGCAGTCAAAAACAAAGAGAGATAAAAAAGGTTCCTTATTCTCTTCATAGTATTAATATTTAAGAGGTTCCGCAAATATAGATGTCATTATATGAAACAAATATATTTGCGGAATAGTTCAGCTCATTTCGGCAAATCGATATATGAGTCCTTGAAGCCTAAGAAATAGAGCACTCCATCGAGCCCGATTGTATTGATGGACTGTTTGGCATTGGCAACCACTTTTGGTTTAGCATGGAAAGCGATACCCAAACCGGCAACACCCAGCATCGGAAGATCATTGGCTCCATCACCCACGGCAATAGTTTGAGCAATATCCACTTTTTCTACCTGCGCAATCAGACGCAACAGTTCAGCTTTCCGCTTGCCGTCTACAACATCTCCCAGATAACGTCCGGTCAACTTACCATCCACAATTTCCAGTTCATTGGCATATACGTAGTCAATACCATATTTTTGTTGCAAGTATTGTCCGAAATAGGTGAAACCACCGGAAAGAATGGCAATCTTATAGCCGTACTTTTTCAACACATACATCAACCGGTCTACACCTTCTGTTATAGGCAGATGTTCCGCTATATCCTGCATTACAGATTCATCCAGTCCTTTCAGTAAGGCTACGCGTTCGCGGAAACTTTCGGTAAAATCTATTTCTCCACGCATGGCCCGTTCGGTGATGGCTTTTACTTCATCTCCCACACCGGCACGTATGGCCAGTTCGTCAATTACTTCCGTCTCAATCAGTGTGGAGTCCATATCGAAACATATCAGACGGCGCATACGACGATACATATTATCGAGTTGAAAAGAGAAGTCCATTTCAAGTTCGCTCGCCAGTTTCATCAGTTGCTCTTGCATGGCAATGCGATCCTTCGGAGTTCCACGGACGGAGAATTCGATACACGCACGTGTACGTAAATCACATTCATCCAACGGGATACGTCCCGTCAGACGTTTGATAGCATCAATATTCATCCCTTGTTCGGCAAGGATACGGGTGACTGCGGAGATCTGGCGGGCAGACAGCTTACGTCCCAGTAAAGTAAGGATATAGCGATTTTTTCCCTGCATGTTAACCCAGTCTTCATATTCTTTCACCGAAATAGGATAGAAGCGAATCGTCACTCCCAAAGAAGATGCCTTGAAAAGCAGTTCTTTCATGATGAATCCTGAATGTTGTTCCTCTGTCTTGCATAAGATACCCAATGACAGTGTATTATGAATGTCCGCCTGACCAATGTCAAGAATAGTAGCGTCGTATTTAGCTAAAATTTCTGTAACGGATGCAGTTAATCCCGGACGATCTTCGCCCGTAACGCGGATAAGAATAAGTTCTGTGCTCAACGGTTGCATATAAAATTGTTTATCTAAATTAATGAGTAACACGGTGCAAAAGTAGATAAAATTCCTGCTATATACATCAATTAACATAGAAATATGTATTTGGTAAGGCAAGTATTTCATTCAGTCTATGCCGATACATAGGGGATGCCTCTTCTTTCGTACCTGTGCAGAGAGGTATCCAGAGGTGTAAAACATGTTATATAACATGAAAAAGTCAACCGTTTACTTGATTTTCAATAATAAAGTTATACCTTTGTCGCCGATTTAGAACGAGTGGTTCTATAATCTTAGTAAACGTTGATTGTATATTTGTTAGCTAAGACGTTGTTTTTACCGTCTGACAAACATCTATAAATCAACCAGTATTAACCAAAACCGCCTTACATGAAGCATGTAAAATGGATTTTTGTTGTATTACTAATTAGTTCCTTGACTTCTTTCGTAGAAAAAGACAAACCTACCGGAGGTTTAAATGTGGGTGACATAGCCCCTGATTTTAAAATCAAAACTATGTCGACTGAGCAACAACCTATTCAAAATCTCTCCAAGATGAAGGGAAAATATGTGTTACTCAGTTTCTGGGCAAGTTATGATGCGCAATCCCGGATGCAAAACGCAAGTTTGAGCAATGCGCTTCACTCAACTTCTCCAAACAATAATGTGGAAATGGTTTCCGTGTCATTCGATGAATATCAATCTATCTTCGAGGAAACTATTCGTAAGGACCAAATAGTTACGCCCACCTGTTTCGTGGAAACTAAAGGCGAGTCGTCCGGCATCTTTAAAAAGTACCGTTTAGGCCGGGGATTTACTAACTATTTACTGGATGATAATGGTGTAATTATAGCCAAAAACATCTCTGCTGCAGAACTTTCAGCTTACTTGAATTAAGCTTTCACTGCACATTGCCATGAAAGATTTAAAGAACCTGTAAGACGAAAGTGGGGTTGCTTCTAAAACTTATGTGATGAAAAAAGCATCGTTAAAGTCAAAGGAAGCAAAGACAAAAGAGGAAATGGATACAACAAAAAAGCCCCTCCTGCACTTGTGGTAACACAAGGAGCGGGAGGGGCTTCTTATTTTTATTAATTTGAGTTGTTACTCTATTTCGGTGCTTTCTGATACAGATAAAATGCAATGAACGCATAGAGTATATTCGGTATCCATACAGCAATTACCGGAGGTACATTACCATTCACTGCAAAAGTGGAAGCAATCGTCTGGAACAAAATATATGAAAAGCTCAATGCCAAACCTATCCCCAAGTGTAATCCCATTCCCCCTTTAGTCTTTTTCGAAGAAAGAGAAACACCTATCAAGGTGAGGATAAATGATGCAAACGACATGGCAATGCGTTTGTGATATTCAATTTCGAACTCTTTGATATTAGCAAAGCCGCGCTGCCGCTGCCGGCTAATATATTCGCTTAATTGTGGACTGGTCATCATTTCCTGTTGATTTTTCATAATAAGAAAATCGGCAGGTTCCATAAAAAGAGTACTATCAATACGATCTCCCTTAACAATATTCTCTTTCATACCATCCATTTCACGTATCATGTAATCCTTTATAATCCATTTATGGACGGAGGCTGTATCATAAGTGATAGATCGTGCCGTAAGATGAGAAACCAACTGCTTGTCTTTAAATTTATCCAGTGAAAAGCGATATCCCGTCTTGCTATAATCTTCGAAGCGTTCAATATAAGCAATGACGCCCGAATCTACTTCCAACTGAATGTTACGAGCTGTATTCGATTTGCGCTGCTTATAATATTTATCTTCAAAGTTAATACGCGTCACACTACCTTGGGGTATGATATAAGAGCCCAAAAAGAATGTTACTATTGCAATTATAGCTGCTGACACCATGTAGGGACGAAGCATCCTCTTAAAACTCATTCCGGTAGAGAACATCGCAATAATCTCGGAGTTCTCAGCCAGTTTTGAGGTAAAGAAAATAACCGCAATAAACACAAACAACGGACTGAACAGGTTTGCAAAGTAAGGAATGAAATTCAGATAATAATCGAAGATTATGGCTTTCCAGGGAGCTTCGTGTGACATAAATCTGTCCATCTTCTCATTAAAGTCGAATACCACTGCAATGGAGATAATCAATGCAATGGCAAACACATAAGTTCCAAGGAACTTCTTAATAATGTAGAAGTCGAGCCGCTTCAACCATTTCCAGTTATCCGGCATCTTTATACCTTTCATGTTCCAGTTCAGTTTTTTCATAACCTTGTCGATACGCGTTTCACCATCATCGGTTTCCATGTGGAGAAATCACCGGCAATGATGTGCTTGCGAGCTTCACCCACCAGCCACAGATAAAATGCTAAATTATGAATAGATGCAATTTGCATAGCCAGTAACTCCTGTGCATGGAACAGATGACGCAGATACGCCTTACTATATAAGGTATCTACCGCAGAAGCTCCATCTGCTTCAATGGGTGAGAAGTCTGTTTCCCATTTCTTATTGCGCATATTGATGATACCATCTTTGGTGAACAACATGCCATTGCGTCCGTTTCGGGTTGGCATTACACAATCGAACATGTCTACACCGCGCTCGATACCTTCCAAAATATTGACCGGTGTACCTACACCCATCAGATACCGTGGCTTATCTTTCGGTAAAATTTCATTCACCAACTCAATCATCTCATACATTTTATCCACAGGTTCACCTACTGCCAGACCACCGATGGCATTGCCATCCGCACCCTTCGAGGCTATGAATTCTGCCGACTGCTTACGAAGATCAGGATATACACATCCTTGAACAATAGGAAAGAGAGACTGCTGGTATCCATACTTCGGTTCCGTTTCATTGAAACGCTGAATGCAACGGTCCAACCAACGATGTGTTAGTCCTAATGACTTTTTGGCATACGCATAATCCGAATCTCCCGGAGGACATTCGTCAAACGCCATCATGATATCTGCACCAATCGTACGTTCGATATCCATTACCTTTTCTGGAGTGAAGATATGTTTACTACCGTCGATATGTGAACGGAATTCTGCACCCTCCTCACGTAGTTTACGGATACCTGATAATGAGAACACCTGAAATCCGCCACTATCTGTCAGCATAGGACGGTCAAAGCCGTTGAACTTATGCAGTCCTCCGGCTTTTTCCAATACGTCCAATCCCGGACGCAGATATAGATGATAGGTATTCCCTAATATGATTTGCGCCTTAATATCTTCTTTCAGTTCGGTTACGTGCACACCTTTCACCGTTCCTACGGTACCTACCGGCATAAAGATAGGAGTTTCTATCTGCCCGTGATCGGTAGTTATCAATCCTGCACGCGCATTACTTTTACTGTCTGTATATTGTAAGTCGAATGTCATTCTGCTTTCTTTTCTTTCTTTACGGACAAGTCGATGGCATCGGCAACCTTCTCATTGGTCAGCGCAATGGCAAACACCTCTTTCACATCTTTCACGTAATGGAAAGTCAACCCTTTGAGGTATATTTCCTGTATCTCGTCAATATTCTTACGGTTCTCTTCACTTAGAATAATATTCTTGATGCCGGCACGTTTCGCAGCCAGAATCTTCTCCTTAATACCACCCACGGGAAGTACCTTACCACGAAGTGTTATTTCTCCTGTCATAGCAAGATTTGCCTTCACTTTACGCTGGGTGAGGGCAGAGGCGAGAGAAGTGGCCATGGTGATACCTGCCGAGGGGCCGTCCTTAGGAATCGCACCTTCCGGCACATGTACGTGGATATTCCAATTATCAAAAATATCTTCATCCAGATTCAGCAAAGAAGCGTGTGCCTTGATATATTCCAAAGCCAGCATTGCAGACTCTTTCATGACATCACCCAGATTTCCGGTCAACGTCAGACGTCCACCTTTTCCGCGGCTCAAACTGGTTTCTACAAACAGGATTTCTCCCCCCACGGCGGTCCATGCTAACCCGGTCACTACACCAGCGTATTCATTGCCCTGATATTTATCACGGGTATACTCAGGTGCTCCGAGGAACTCATACAAATCTCCCGGTTTGATTTCCTGTTTGGCAAAGTAACCATCCGTAGCATACTGGCGTGCCGATTTACGAAGTATTTTACCTATCTTCTTCTCTAATTCGCGTACACCACTTTCACGGGTATACGACTCGATAATAGCCTCCAGCGTATTCTTTGGTATTTTGATATCATTCTTCTTCATACCATTGGCTTCCAGTTCCTTCGGAACCAGATGGCGACGAGCTATTTCAATCTTCTCTTCAGTGATATAACCACTTACCTCAATCAACTCCATACGATCGAGCAACGGTCCTGGGATAGTATTCAGATTATTTGCAGTGGCAATGAACATTACTTTAGATAAATCGTAATCTACATCCAGGAAATTATCATGGAATGTTGTATTCTGTTCCGGATCAAGCACCTCAAGCAAAGCAGAAGAAGGATCTCCCTGACGATCTGAACTCACCTTATCTATTTCATCCAGGATAAACACCGGATTGGATGAGCCAGCCTTAATCAGACTCTTGATAACACGTCCCGGCATAGCACCGATGTACGTCTTACGATGTCCACGTATCTCTGCTTCATCATGCACGCCACCCAATGACATACGGATATATTTCCGTTTGAGGGCAGCAGCGATAGAACGCCCCAAAGAGGTTTTACCCACTCCCGGAGGGCCATACAAACAGATAATAGGCGACTTCATATCACCTTTCAACTTCAATACAGCCAAGTGCTCCAGAATACGTTCTTTCACCTTCTCCAAGCCATAATGATCTTTATTCAGAGTCTTCTCAGCATTGACTAAGTTCAGATTATCTGTAGTGTATATTCCCCACGGCAAACTTAGCATTGTTTGCAGATAATTGAGTTGCACACTATAATCAGGAGATTGTGGATGTGTACGTTCCAGTTTATCCACCTCTTTCATGAAAGCGTCTCTTACTTCCGCACTCCACTTAGTAGTGATTGCTTTACGGCGCAATTCTTCTATCTCCTGTTCCTGGCCACCACCACCCAATTCATCTTGAATGGTCTTAATCTGCTGTTGCAGGAAGTATTCACGTTGTTGCTGGTCAATATCTTCCCGTGCACGCATCTGTATGGACTCCTTGATTTCGGCAAGTTGCACTTCCCGATTCAGTATCTCCAACAAACGATAAGTACGTGCCCGCAATGCATCAATACGCAGCAACTCAATCTTCTCATCTTTTTTCAGCGGAAGGTTCGTGCAGATAAAATCCACCAGGAACATAGGATTCGTAATATTTTTGATGGCAAATGCAGAATCCTGCGGAAACATATCAGATGATTTGATATATCTTATAGTCAGATCCTTGCAAGCTTCCACCAATGCATGGAATTCCTTATCATTTTTATCAGGAATATCTTCTCCCAATGCTTTTACGCGCCCTTTCAAATAAGGAGTCGTATCTACAATTTCTTCCAACTCCATACGTTTGACGCCTTGCAGAATAATAGTGGTAGTCTGATCAGGCATTTCCAGGATACGGATAATCTTACCTACTGTACCAATAGTATGCAAATCTTCCAACAAAGGCATCTCCGTTTCTGCTACCTTCTGGCAAACCACTCCGATATATGCACCTTTTTTTTCAGCTTCACGCACTAATTTCATGGAAGTCTTTCTCCCGACAGATACCGGCATAAATACACCTGGAAATAAAACCATATTCCGCAAAGGTAATATCGGAAGTATCTCATTCACTTCAACATCCATCAACTGTTCTTCATTCCCCTCAAAATCAGCAATCACTGAAAAAGTATTTCCTTCTTCTCCCGCTTCCGTATCTTTTAGGTAAAGTCTTTTCTTCATTTCGTTCTTTTTAAGTTTATGTCATACTGACAGGGCTTACAAAGCGCCTGCAAAGTTAATCTATTCTTCATTAATATAAAGCACCTTTTCTATAAAAAGACAAAAACGGTGCCAAATTTGTCGTAATATTCCCGACTTTGTCTATTTTTGCTCTCTATTAACAACTACAATCTATGCCAAATCCTTATTTTCAGTTTAAACAATTTACTATATGGCACGATAAATGTGCCATGAAAGTAGGTACAGATGGAGTGCTGCTAGGTGCCTGGGCAGAGACAGAAAGCTCGCAAAAAATCCTCGATATAGGAACTGGCACTGGATTGATAGCGATAATGTTAGCACAGCGATATCCATTGTCGCAAATCACGGCTATAGAAATAGATGAAGCTGCGGCAGCTCAGGCTAAGATGAATGTAGCCCGTTCTCCGTGGATAAAACGAATACAAGTTATCTGTAACGATTTCAGTCTATTTCAGACCGAAAGTAAATATAATCTGATAGTTTCTAATCCACCATATTTTGTTGATGCATTGAACTGCCCTGACAAGCAACGCAATATGGCACGTCATACCTGTGAACTAAATTATGAGTTACTTTTTCGACGCTCGACACATCTCCTTGAAAAGCAAGGGAGGGTATGTATCATCATTCCTACCGAAGCAGAAAAGTTGGTAATTGACACAGCCTGGAAATACATGTTGTACCCTTCGCGCCGTCTTCATGTCTTCACCAAACCGGGTAAACCAAGCCGAAGAGTACTTATTTCATTCAGCCACGAAGAACAAGAGTGTATAGAAGAGACTTTATGTATTGAAGTGGAACACCATCAATTTACACCGGAATATATTGCACTAACAAAAGATTTTTATTTAAAAATGTAGTTTGATAGCAAATGCTAGTATAGGAAGCAAATTCCTTTATACTAAAAAAAGGTTTAACTATCAAGTTAAACCTTTTTTTAGTCGGGGTAGCGGGATTCGAACCCACGACCCCCTGCTCCCAAAGCAGGTGCGCTAACCGGACTGCGCTACACCCCGAGTGCCTTATTTCTTAAAAGCGAGTGCAAAGGTAGAAACTATTTTGTAATAAACAAAGAAATATGAAGTTTTTTTAGAAAAAAAATATTTTCCATAAGTTCTAAAAGCCTGTAAAACAATAGTGTTACTCGTAGTTGCTCCGTGCTAACTCCGTACCAAGTCCGTATCAACTCCGTATCAGGTCCGTATCTATAGAGTACGGAGATACTACGGAGCAGATACGGACTTGGTACGGAGTTGGTATATAGTTGATATGCCTCCAACTTGTGAATGGCATCCTACTAGCTAACAGAATAAAAAGATGAAATAATATCTGGCAAAACAATATATTTCGTTTAACTTTATCCCCGCAAACAATTAGTACATCTCAACGTTACACTATAAAATAAAAGACATCATGAAAAAACAAATTTTCAGCATGGCTGTCATGGCAGTCATATTTGCCGCTTGTGGCGGTGGAACAAAAACTCCTGTCACAGTGGTAGGTTCTTGGGTAATGCCCATTAACGGACAACCTGGAGAAGTGCAAGGAATCAAACTGGAAGAGAATGGAGAAGCATCTTCCATTAATATGCACACTTTGATATACAAAGAATGGGAACAACAAGGTGACCAGCTTTATCTGACAGTAAAAAGTATCGGTAATGGAATAGAGATTGAAGGTGTGGATACACTGAAGATTGATAAGCTAACGCCGGATTCTTTAGTGTTAAGTTCCAATTATGGATATACTCTTGAGTATGTAAGGCAGAAATAATACAAACTGCAATATATAAATCCCTGACGACTTTAAAGTATTAAATATCGTCAGGGATTTCTTCTTAACCCAACCAATCAATTTACCTTGAACGTATTTCTCTACGCATAAATATGATATAAGAGAGTGCAAAACAGAGAATTGTAACTGCAATCAATCCTGTTAGCTGTGGCCATATAACCAGTAAACTCTGTCCCAATGGGAGAGGGCTAGGTATTGCCCCTTGAACCTGCTCCATCATTAACGGTCCCAAGCTTCGAAGTGATGGCATCAGCAATACAGAAGTTGCCTGATTGAATAATTCGCACGGATTCAATGACATTATGCCCCAAACTATTTTTTGATAACCGACAACATAATAAGGCGACATCATATCAGAAGGCATGAACATCTTAGCAATCCAATTGACAATCATCGTATAAAATACGCTGAAAAACAACCATATCGCCAGAGAAGCCAAAGCTGAAGTAGCCGTCTGCCGGAAGCAGAGCGAGAACAGTATCGCCGTATTCAACCAAAGACCTACATAGAAAACACTTAGGATCAAAAAGGAAATGATACGGGCAAATTCTTCCGGTGTAGGTGGAATACCGATGGCTATCAGCCCAGCTCCCATTACCAAAAAACCTAATACAAACAGCATAATTGTAATCACAATCAGTGCAGCAACAAATTTGGCATTGATTATACAATCACGGTGTATCGGTTGTGATAATATACGGCATAATGTCCCTTTGTTCAGTTCCGAATTCATGGCATCAAATCCTAAGGCAATACCTAACAGCGGCCCTAAAAAGTTGATGAACAAAACAAAAGAAGGCAATGTACCATCGGATACGGTAAACAATTTCAAGAAGAAAAAAGTATCTTCCACATCACCTGATTTGACAGCCTCATGCATACTGGTGAGTGATGTATACAAGGCTCCCAAGCAAGTGAGCGTGATAATGGCAAGTAAAATAATAAAGCGCCAACTACGCACATGATCCCGGATCTCTTTATTCACAATAACCCAGAAAGGCTGCTCAATTCCGTTCATACTTCTCACCTCCTTCCTTTATATAATTATTGTAGATATCAATAAGTTCCACTTGTTTACCTTCCATTTCTCTAAGATCAAGCTGAGCCAGTAATTCTCCGTGATTAAATAAGCCCACACGATCACAAGCTTTCTGTACCTGATCCAGATTATGTGAGGAAAACAATACGGTAAGGGAATGTACCCTACTCAAATTACGAATCAATTCTATAAATTCCTGGATTCCGGCAGGATCGATACCGGATGTCGGCTCGTCCAGAATAATGATTTCCGGATTCTTTATCAATACATCCGCTAAACCCAAACGTTGCCTCATACCGCGGGAATACTTTCCGGTTTTTTTATTCACCTGTTCGGCAAGTCCAACCCGGTGCATAAGTTCCTTTGCTTTCTCTTCAGCCTCTTTCCTTGAAAAGCCGTTCAGAAGTGCTGTATAGATGAGATTTTCCAACCCGGTCATATCATCGTAAAAGCCTAAATCTTCAGGAAGATAACCAATTTTCCTCTTGACTTCAATAGGATTTGTAGTGGAGTCTATTCCGCAAATTTCCACTTTACCGGAAGTTGGTTCTGTCAACCCCAGCATCATCAGGATAGTTGTGGATTTTCCCGCACCATTCGGACCCAATAATCCGAAAATCTCTCCTTTGCAGATTGACAGGCTAATATGGTCTACAGCAGTGAAATTACCGTATTTTTTGGTTAAATCGGTAAGTACAATCACTTGTTCGCCCATAATTACCTCCTTCCATATTTTCGGAATAGGTAATAGACACCTCCCACAGCTACAACGATGACTAATATTCCTACCCAACCCCAAAGCATTGGTGTTTTTACTGCAATTCTGAATTGTGCGGTTGCATTTACTTCGGGGGTTCTGGCTTCCATTGTTGCTACATAGTCGCCTGGCAAAGCTTTTTTCGAAGCTTTCATTATAGCTGTAACAGTAGATGTTTCTCCGGCTTTTAATATTTCTATTTTGGCAGGTTCAAAAGATACTTCCCAATCTTTTGGCTTACCGGATGAGAGTTGAATATCCTTTAATAAAGAGGAACCTGTGTTTCTGACAACCAACTCCAGACGCTTCACATCTCCGGCAGTTATTTCAGTACTCAACAATCCCCGTGGAGTAGTCAGTTCCATTTGATATGTACCGGTAACCACCACTTCCAGATCCAGATCAGCAGAAGTATTACCGGCTACTGCACGTACTGAAATCTTATAATTCCCTGCTTCAACATTAGCCGGCGGAGTGACGTCTATCGACACATTCTGGCTGGCATTCGCTTCTACTTGTGCGGAAGTTGCCTGCTTATAATTAGGTTTAAAAATAACATTCCATCCTCTGGGCGCATTAGACATCAATGCATATAACTGCTGATCAGCCGTCTGATTCTTCAGTACGGCATTAAAAGTAAATGTCGATTTTGAGTTGCCCTGCATATTGGGCTGATCAGTAGTAAATTCAGTCTGATAAGTACCTTGCTGAGCTACGATGACAGTTAAAGGAAGTTGACAGTCTCCAGCAGATACAACAAAATTGTAGCTACCCTTGTTTATTTTTAATGGGACTTCCAATTTCAGGTTAAAGTCTTTCTTTTCACTAGGCAGGACAGCTAATTTGTTAATATTCCAACCACCGGATTTCAATTCACGTTTCCAACTTGCAGGTAATCCTGTAACAGACAGATCTACATTGACCGGAATATCCGAATTATTGATTAAATCAATTTTGTAATCAATACTCGTTCCCGGAGAAACAGAAATCTTTGTATAAGGAGAATAAAGAAACACGCTTGGAATTGAGTCAGAGGCGTGTGTGTAATTCACGGGTATTAAACCCAATAAAATGGTTAATAGCAGCAAATAATTAGTTCGCATAATCATATAGAATTTTATGGTTAATTAAATATGAGTTATCGATTTATGTGGCTGCAAAAATAAATAATGGGAAAATTAGTAGCTGTTAAAAGCAATAAAATATCGACACGGAAATTTTATGATTATATAATATTTATATTTTTTAATAGACACAGAACAACCTTTTGCAGGTGCAGTATTTATCTAACAGAATTGTAAAGTAAAGCAACTCCCTTTTCCCGGTTCCGAATAAACGGTAATATTTCCTCCATGCTGATTCATGATCTGCTTGCAAAGACTGAGTCCGATACCCGAACCGGCAGTTTTCGTTGTGAAGAACGGAACAAATATTTTATCCTGCACTTCAGGTAAGATACCTTCACCATTATCCCGAACAGTAATAGTACAACGCCATGCAGTAAGAGAAGAAGTCACTTTCGGTGCAAAAACAGCTTTAACCTCAATCTTGGGCGTTTCGCGGCGGGCAGATGCTTCACGAGCATTTTTCAACAGATTAATAAGCACTTGTTCTATCTGAGCACGATCCACATCCAGTGTTTTCTCCGAAGGTGGAAGCTCGAAATGAATAGTTTCATCAGGAAAAAGTTTCTGTAAATCGGTGAACAGTTCCCGAACCGGCACACTAGCACAGACAGGAGCGGGAAGACGGGTAAGACGACGATAGTTTTCTACAAAACCTAATAGTCCCTTACTACGTCGATGAATGGTTTGCATAGCTTGTAGCATTACAGCATATTCTTTTTCGCCCGCTGCATCTTTTAATGTAACGGGTACTCCGCGCTCACTAAGTGTTTCAGAGAGGGAAATGATAGGAGTAATGGAGTTCATAATTTCATGAGTGAGTACACGTATCAGCTTTTGCCAGGCTTCCATCTCATTCCGTTCCAGTACAGAATGGATATTCTTCAAACTGATAAGGCGCCTCTCCATGCCACGGGCTACAAAGAGAGTGGTAGCTACTGCCATTTCTAAAGTGGTTCCATTTCGATGAATACGTATGACCTGCGTTTCACCGGAAGGAAGGCTCAAAAGTTCGGCCGGCAATTGCGGATCTTGCCCTAACTGGGCAGTGGCAGCACGATTCAGCCACTCAATACGTCCGGACATATCAGTCACTAATACAGCAGTATCTACCTTGTTCAGCAGACTTTCGTAATACTGATGTTTTATTTCTTCTTCCAACAGGCGGGCACGAAATGCCTGCAAGGTTTCAGATAGCTCTACAGACATTTCTGTCATCAGTTTATTTTTATAAGGCGGACGGAAAGCCTGTGTCATGTCATTATAACGCAAACTGTCCGTCAGGCGACGCATCATCTGCAATTGCTTCATCTGTATATAATAAAGGTGTATTCCTGTTCCCAGAAGAAACAGGAATGTTATAAGCATGCTAAACCATAAATCAGCACAATATAACACATAAACGCCAACAGAAAGTATTGCCAGCAGACAGATATGCAAGATAACAACCAAGGAATACTGCTTCATATTACTTCTTAATTTATAATCCCAATTTCTCAATCTTCCTATACAATGCAAAGCGCGTAATTCCCAAATACTCCGCAGCACGTGTCATATTCCCCTCGCTTAACCGCATTGCCTTTTCTACAGCTTGCCGTTCCAATTGTTCCAGATTAAGTACTTCTTCTTCTTTTTTAAGACGGGGGGAGGAAGCCTGGAACAAGAAATTATCGGGGCGAAGCAATGAACCGTCACCCAAAATCACGGCACGCTCCATCGTATGCTGTAACTCACGCACATTTCCCGGCCAGGAATAACGCAGCAATTTAGCTTTTGCTTCACGTGTCAAGCCCCGCATTTCCTTTTGATATTTCCGGGCATAACGCTGCAAGAAATAATCTGCCAGAAGAATAATATCATTTCCCCGTTCCCTCAAAGGAGGAATATGTAGTTCAATCGTATTGATACGATAAAGTAAATCCTGCCGGAAATTCCCTTCTTCCACCAGATGGCGGATATCCGCATTTGTAGCACAAATCAAGCGTACGTCGATGGATACAGATTGTGTACTACCCAAACGACTGATCTGTCGTTTTTCAATAGCAGTCAGCAGTTTTGCTTGCATAGGCAGTGAAAGATTTCCTATTTCATCCAAAAACAATGTACCTCCCGTTGCCACCTCCATCCGTCCGGCTTTCGGTTTCCGGGCATCAGTAAATGCTCCTTTTTCATAGCCGAATAATTCACTCTCAAACAATTGTTCCGGGATACTGCCGAGATCAATTGTAACGAATGGCCGTCCGTAACGTGGCGAACAACGGTATAACAAACGGGCTATCACATCTTTTCCTGTTCCATTTTCACCAAGTACAAGAATGTTAGCATCTGTATCACGCAGCTTCTCTATCGTGGCAAACACTTCCTGCATCGCGGCAGATTCACCAATAATAGATTCTTCCACACTACTTCCCGCACCGCTAAGTACTTCCACTTGTTCTTTTAACAGACTAACTTCACAGCGGGAACGGCGTAATTTAATACCGGATGAGAGTGTAGCAAGTAGTTTTTCTTTTTCCCACGGTTTCGGGATGAAATCGGTAGCACCCGCTTTAATGGCCCGTACCGCTTTATCTGTATCTGCATATGCTGTCATAAAAATAACGACTGCCTGAGGATCAATACGCAAGATTTGTTCCAGACTTTCAAAGCCTTCCTGCCCACTGATGGCGTCGCGACTGAAGTTCATATCCAGCAGGGTAATGTCCGGCTGGAAAGTCGTCATGAAATGTTCGATACGATCGGGGGTTACTGCTACTTTTATTTTTTCCGCATAAGGTTCCAGCAGAAGGTTAAGGGCAAAAAGTACGTCCTCATTATCATCTACTATTAATATTTTTCCTAATTGTTCCATACGAAGCTATTATTATCCGATAATCTTTTTTGCAAATATGAATATATCCGATGCGCAAAGATAAACAATATATCGATGTGTTGTGTGTGCGTATGCGCACTATTTTTGTGCGGTATGGCACACGCTCAATTTGCATCAGATAGAAGTATAACATTGTAACACAAAGTATTACATCTTTGGCATAAGATTTGAATCTCTTCTACTAAAAGGAACATACTATGTACAAAAAAATACTTTTATTATTAATAGCTTGCGGAACTCTTATAACTATTGATGCGCAGGAACACACTATGGAGCTGACATTAGGTCAGACTATAGAGCGTGCCCGTCAACAATCACCCGATGCGCAAACAGCCCAACACAGTTTTCGTTCCGCCTACTGGAACTACAAATATTATCGGGCCAACTATCTGCCCGCCTTGAAATTAACTTCCGATCCGTATCTGAATCGTGCTATCAACAAAATTACGATGAGCGATGGTAGCGTGAAATTTGTGGAACAAAACTTATTAAGTACCGACCTCACCTTAAGCCTGACACAGAATATTCCTTGGACAGGTGGTACATTGTTTGTGGAAACTTCTGCCCAGCGGCTTGATTTATTTAGTGACAACTCTACCTCCTGGCAGACATCACCCATAAATGTCGGCTATAGTCAGTCTCTTTTTGGATATAACAGTCTGAAATGGAATCGTCGTATCGAACCATTGCGTTACCAGGAAGCCAAAAAAACTTATGTGGAAACCCTGGAGCTCGTTGCTGCCAACGCTACGCAGAAATTCTTTGCCCTTGCCACCGCACAAAGCAACTACGAAATAGCTTCTACCAACTATGCCAATGCAGACACCTTATATACATATGCACAAGGGCGCTATAATATAGGTACCATTACCGAAAACGAGATGCTACAACTGGAACTTAATAAACTGACCGAAGAGACCAATCGTATGAATGCCCATATCGAAGTAGAAAATTGCATGCAAGAACTTCGTTCGTATCTCGGTATCCAGGAGGATATACTGATCAAAGTGGATGTCAGCGATCATGTCCCCAATCTTCACATAGATCTAAGCACAGCTTTAATCACAGCACGTCAAAACAGCCCGGATATACTGGACATGCAGCGGCGCAAACTGGAAAGCGAAAGCCGGGTAGCCAGTGCCCGTGCCAATGCCGGCCTGAAAGCCGATCTTTACTTGCGTTTCGGACTGACTCAGACCGGCAATAAACTGAAAGATGCTTATCACAATCCTTTGGACCAACAATACGTCACCCTCGGCATTAGTCTACCTATATTGGATTGGGGACGTGGCAAAGGACAGGTCCGGGTAGCTCGTTCTAATCGTGACTTAACTTATACTCAAGTAGAGCAGGATAAAACAGACTTTGAACTGAATGTCCGTAAACTGGTAAAACAATTCAATTTACAATCCCAGCGCGTACATATTGCCGCCCGCACCGATGAAACGGCTCAACGACGTGCTGATGTAGCCCGGCGACTTTATATCTTGGGAAAGTCTACCGTACTCGACCTCAATGCTTCCATCAGTGAAAAAGATGCCGCCCGACGAAATTACATCACTGCACTATATAACTACTGGAGTTTGTATTACACCCTCCGCAGTATCACACTTTATGATTTTGAAGTAGATGCACCGCTGACAGAAACAGAAAGAATAGAGGAAGTGATGGACAGGATGATAAGAAAATAAGGGGACATATTATAAACTTGACTATAAATTGTAAAACAATAAAGATATTATGGATATTAAACTCGAAAAGAAACCTTGGTACATCCGCTACCGCTATTATCTGGCAGGAGGAATTCTATTCCTTGCTTTCATTATTTACGTTATCATCCTTTCTGCCGGTCCCAGCAAGCTTCGCATCGACCAGGAGAATGTGCAGATTGCTGAAGTCAGAAATGATAAATTCATGGAATATGTAGACGTGGAAGGACTTATACAACCCATCCTCACCATTATCGTTAATGCCCGTGAATCAGGAAGTGTAGACCGTATTGTAGGCGAGGAGGGAAGTTTGCTTCAAAAGGGAGACACAATCCTTGTACTCGAAAACCCTGATTTGATACACAATATTGAAGAGCAACGTGATGATTTGGAGAAGCAATTGATTTCTTTTCGGGAGAAAGAAATTGAAATGGAACAAAAGAGCCTGACCCTCCAGCAACAAACTTTGCAAACAAACTATGAGTTGACGCGTCTTCAAAAAAGTTTCAATCTTGATAAAGAAGAATATAAAATGGGGATAAAAAGTAAAGCTCAACTGGAAGTTGCCGAAGATGAGTATAATTACAATGTAAAGAAAGCAAAGTTACAACGCGAGAGTTTGCGTCAGGATTCTGTTGTTGCCATTATCCGCAAAGACCTGATCCATAATGACCGGGAACGCGAACGTAAAAAGTATGAACGTGCTTGCGAACGACTGGATAATTTAGTAATTAAGGCCCCCGTCGCCGGGCAACTCAGCTTCGTGAAAGTAACTCCGGGGCAGCAAGTATCATCCAACCAAGGTATTGCTGAAATTAAGGTATTAGACCAATATAAAATACACACTTCGCTCAGTGAATACTACATAGATCGTATCACGACAGGACTTCCGGCTACAATTAATTATCAGGGACGTAAATATCCACTCCGTATTACAAAGGTAGTTCCCGAAGTAAAAGACCGCACTTTCGATGTCGACTTAGTATTTACCGGAGAGATGCCCGACAATGTACGTGTCGGTAAAAGTTTCCGTGTACAGATAGAGTTGGGACAACCCGAACAGGCCATCGTTATCCCACGTGGTAATTTCTATCAGGCTACCGGTGGTCAATGGATTTACAAACTAAACGCATCCAAAACGAAAGCAATTCGTGTCCCTCTCAGTATCGGACGCCAGAATCCCCAGCAATACGAGATTACAGACGGTTTACAGCCCGGAGATTGGGTTATTACGACGGGATATGATAACTTTGGCGAAGCGGAAGAACTGATATTAAAATAAGGAACAAATACAGCATTATCAGAGAATAGCAAAATAACAGAAAGAGATTAATATAATAAAGACTGAAACATGAAAACACTCAAATACGCCTGGCGCTTCCTGATACGCTCCAAGTCATATACGATTATTAATCTACTGGGACTGGCCTTCAGTCTGGCATGTTGCATCATTCTATTCCGCTATATTCACAGGGAATTGACAGTGGATAGCCATTGCATTGACCGGGAACAGGTTTATGGTGTCAAAGCGGATGTGGGTGGCAATAAATATTTAAGTATGCTTATTAATAGGGGAGATAGCAGCCTTATCGATCAACGCTACATCAATAAGCAGAGCAGCTTCATTCCGTTGGAGAAAGATTATGTAATGATTGGGGCAAATCGGTTTCCTTCGCGAATCATCGTAACAGACAGTATCTTTTTTCAGCTATTCCGCTACCCGGTGGTGCAGGGAAACATTACATTACCTTCTCCATACTCCGCTTTAGTTACAGAGGCATTTGCCCACAAGCTTTTCGGTAAGGAGAATCCGGTAGGTAAAATCATCCGTTGTTCTAATGGAAAGGACATAACTATTGAGGGTGTATTGGGTAATCCCGGAAACAAGACTTTCCTGCAGTTCGATATAGTATTGTCTAAAGCTTTATCTGATAGTTGGGAACGCATGGCTATAGACTTGTTTTCATTCATGCCGGGCACTGATATAAATAAGCTAAACAAAACAGGTAGTATCCCAAGATATATAAACTCGCCCGAAAGCGGTGATACGCGTACTTATACTTATTCTTTGATTCCCGTCAAGCAATTCTATTGGGATAGCTCCATCAGTTCTGAAGAGATATTGATGGTCTCTACCGGCAGTTATTCCCATCTGTGGATTATGATAGGAGTATGCCTATTAGTGCTATTAGCAGGTATTATAAATTTCATCAATATCTATCTGGTTGTCATGCTTCGGAGGGGAAAAGAATACGGATTGAAAAAGGTGTTCGGTGCAAGAGGTAAAGAGCTATTTCTTAATATATGGACAGAGAATGCTTTGTTGGTATCAGCCGCTATGCTCATAGCTTGGTTGTTTGTAGAAGTAAGTACTGTGCCGGTGAAAAATCTTTTCAATCATCAGTTTGGCTATACGACATTTGACTGGCAATTATCATTAGGCATATTGGTAGTACTCCCATTAGTTACTTCTCTTTATCCATTCATCAAATACAATTATACTCCCCCTATTGTCTCCATCCGTTCTATAGGTTCGGAAAGTCGTTCAATACATTCACGGATCCTATTTTTGGGCATTCAGTACGTACTCACTTTTTTATTGGTGGTAGTCTCGCTTTATTTCAATAACCAGCTGAATATGTTGCTTAGTACCGAACCGGGATTTCGTACCAAAGATATTATCATTGCTCAATTGACTTACGAATCAAAGGACTTTGATGCTTACACGGAGGAGAGCATGAAACAACGTCAGGAGCGAGTGAACGCATTGGATAAGGAGCTTTCTTCCTGTCCCTATATAGAAGATTTTGAGGCCAGCTATATTGACATTCTTAAAGGAGATTATGGTAGTGATTATATAAACGATCAAGGGAAGAAGATCTACCTGAATATGCGCCTTGCCACGCCTCATTTCTTTCAGGTCTATGATATTAAATTTATCGAAGGCGAGCTCCCCGATTTATCAGATAAAGGCTTTTTCGGAGTTCTGGTGATGAATAAGGCAGCTATGAGAGCCTTAAACTACACCACTTGTCAGGGTGCCAGCATAGAAAATCCCCTGAAAAGAGGAAACGAATCCAAAACCCAACCCATTGTAGCGGTGGTAGATGATTACTACAACGGACATTTAACTTTAGGAAAGAAACCTACTGTTTATATGGTAAGCAATCAGATGAGCGGCGATGTCTATCAGATAGCCTGTGTGCCGGGTAAAAAGAAAGAAGTGCTTGAGTTCCTACGTAAAACGGAATTAAAGATTTATGGCAGTGAAGATTTTGAATACAGTATTCTGGAAGAAGACGTAAAAGCAATCTATGCCCAGGACAGACAAACAAGCATCATTTATTCCGTTTTTGCCTGTATTGCGATTATAATTGTAGGCCTCGGGCTATTCGGTATTTCTCTGTTTGATATCCGCCAGCGATATCGGGAAATAGCCATCCGCAAAGTAAACGGAGCACAATTGAGAAATCTGTATGCAGTTCTGTTCCGCAAGTACATTTGGGTAATAGGAATTGCCATATTGATTACCATACCTTTATCTTATTACCTGATATACATCTATACGCAAGATTTTGTAGTGAAAGCTCCTGTCAGCATATTCATTTATGCCATAGCCATACTGATAGTTTCTGGCATTTCGTTAGGCACATTGTTCTGGCAAGTGAATAAAGCTGCACGAATTAATCCGGCAGAAATTATGAAAAGCGAATAAGAAATAGAATATAACTAAAATATAATAAAGACTGAAACATGAAAACACTCAAATACGCCTGGCGCTTCCTGATACGCTCCAAGTCATATACGATTATTAATGTAATCGGCCTGGCACTCAGCCTGGCATGTACCATCATATTAGTACGCTACATTCACCGTGAGTTGCAAGTGAACACGCACTGCACGGATGCTGAAAATGTGTATATTCCAATTCGTGACATTGACAGTAATATATTCCCCGGTAGTGTAAGTAATGACAGTGGTGCAGATACGGTCTATTTTTTGCCTGAAGCCATTAAAGAACGAAGCTACTTCATGACATTGAGCAATGATAATGTGAACATAGACGAAAGACCCTATGCAATCCAGATGTTAGTAGCAGATACAACATTCTTTCATTTCTTTCATTATCCCCTGAAAGGCAAACAAATGAAAGCGCCTGAAGAGGCTCTCATCACACGCCAATTTGCCAAGCGTGTATTTGGAGAGAAAGATCCTATCGGACAAACTATGGAATATTCAGGAGGCAGACACCTTACCATTTGCGGTATATTGGATGAACCGTCCTGCAAATCATCATTGACATTTGATATCGTAGTAAACATTGATCTCAAATCACGAAGAGAATGGGGCAGAATGTATGTGGAACTTTTACGTTTCATGCCGGGAGTCGATGTAGACGCCATCAATGCTGCCAGTAACGTTTACCGTCAGGTGCCGGATGGATTTAAAATACGATATAATTTTCTTCCTGTCAGCCAACTCTATTGGAACAAAGAACTGGCTGCCGCAGGTGATGATTTGGAAATGTGGCATTATAGTAGTCATTCACATATACTGATACTTACAGGTGTGTGCATGCTGTTGCTATTGGCGGGAATCCTGAACTTTGTAAATATATACTTGGTTTTCATGCTGAAACGTTCCAAAGAATATGGTATAAAGAAGGTCTTTGGTGTGCAAGGGCGCGCTCTTTTTCTGCAACTGTGGTTAGAGAATGTACTCATGATATCCATAGCGTTATTGCTAGCCTGGTTCTTCATTGAAATATTCTCGGGATATGCCAACCGCTTATTGGAGAGCGACATTCCTTATACGGCATTTGACTGGCAGTTGTCATTAGGGGTCCTTCTTTTCTTGCCACTGTTCACCACTATTTATCCCTATATCAAGTACAATTACCTACCACCTATCATATCCATACGTACCATCGGATCATCGCGTCAATCCGTTACCACACGTACGGCTTTTTTATTCATTCAATACAGTATCACGCTTTTGCTCATTATACTATCATTGTATTTCAGCGGTCACCTTCGCTTTTTGCAAGATACTCCTCCGGGATTTCGGACTCAAGGGATACTGTATGCCAACTTAGTTCCGACTCCTCAAAACTGGAACTCCGAAAGCGAACAAGAGAGACAACAACGCTGGCAGAATTCCCAAAGTATTCAGCAGAAACTGAATGAATGCCCGTTCATAAAGAAATGGTTCTGCGGAGACCCTACACGCAGTGGAGTGCTGGGCAGTGGAAGTTCTTCTACTCTCATAAATGACAAGGATGTTAAGTTAAACATGATGCTGATGTGGGTACCGGTTGATTTCTTTAGTTTGTATAATCTGCAATTAGTAGATGGTGCATTGCCCGATAAAGTAGAAGGGTACACTCAGTATCTGGTAGCCATGAATGAATCGGCCATGAAAGCCTTCGGTTATACGCGACGGGAAGATGCTTTCATAAGAGGAGAACAGGCACTTTGGATAGCTATGGGGATGGATGGAAAAATAATAGAAGGTGGTATATCTCTGATGCCTGTAGAAGCTGTAATCAAAGATTATTATACCGGTCATCTCACAGCCGGAAAGAAACCTGTGGTATATATGATAACCCCCAATAGCGCCGGCTCGCAATATCAGATTGCATGCATACCCGGAAAAGAAAAGGAACTGATGACTTATTTGAAAAGTGCCAGACAAGAGATATTTAATACTGAAGAATTTGATCATCGATGGCTGGATGAGGATATACAAACTTTATATCGTGAGGATCGCCGTGTAGCAACCGTGTTTACACTGTTTGCCACCATCTCTATTTTTGTCTCGGCATTGGGATTATTCGGACTTTCCTTATTCGACATCCGCCAACGCTACCGCGAAATAGCCATCCGCAAAGTAAACGGAGCACAACTACGGAATTTATATTCAATTTTGTTCCGAAAATATATATGGGTGATAGGAGGGGCAACGTTGCTTACCGTACCATTATCTTACTATCTCATATATATTTATACAAGAGATTTCATTGTTAAAGCTCCTGTTAGTATATTCATCTATCTGATTGCTATATTAGTGGTGGCAGGCATTTCGTTGGGAACATTGTTCTGGCAGGTGAATAAAGCAACCCGCATCAATCCGGCAACAATCATGAAAGCAGAATAAGAGATAAGTATCGGCTGGCGCGTATGGCAGACAGCACGGCAGAATCCGACGGAAGTGATAAAAAGTGAATAAAATTAAGAAGCACTATATGAAACAGATTATCCTGGTTATAAACACCTTGTTAAAATTCAAGGCATACACACTTATCAATGTATTAGGATTAGCCTGTAGTTTGGCCTGCGTACTGACCATTACCCGATACATCCATCAGGAAAATACCGTAAATCAGTGTTTTCCCGAGTATGAACGCATCTGCCTGGTTAAAGGATTTCCCAGCAATGGAGAGAACTTTTTAGGGGGCTACCAATCGGGATTGGAGAATGACCCTGCGGTAGAAAGATACACAGGGGTTTACGAAGTTCCGGATATGGCAATCTTATTCGGAGAACAGGAAGTCAGAGTCAATGCTTTCTCCATTGACAGCACCTTCTTTAAAATATTTCCATATAAGGTGATAGCCGGAAGTGGAAAAATAAAACGCCCCAAAGATGTTATCATCACCCGTTCTTTCTGGACGAAGAAATTGGGTGGAAGAGATGCCATAGGAGCCACTTTCAAAAATGCGAAAGGAGTTAAATTCGTTATTATAGGGATAGTAGATGATCCCGATGCCAAGACATCATGGATGCCTGATATATTTATGTCGGACGAAGTGGACGATTTTTTGCTGTATTATCCTACATATGCCATGCTGATGACACCGGATACAGACATCAAACTGCTGAACAAGAAATACCGGAAAGAACAACCCCGAGATAAATGGAGTACTTATGAGACTATACATTACCAATACTTGCCTTTGAAAGACTTGTACTATGACAAAGAACACGGAAAAGAAAACAAAATCTACAGATATGGTAATAAAAGCTATATCCAGGTATTGATGGCAGTGGCTTTCCTGGTAGGTATTATCGGACTGCTGAATTTCATTAATATCTATACCGTAATCATGTCCAAACGTTCAAAAGAGTTTGGCATAAAGAAAGTGTTTGGTGCAGGCAGATCAGAAATTTTCCTGCAAATCTATGCTGAGAATATTCTATTGGCGAGCTTTGCATTACTTGTCAGCTGGGCTATAATTGAAATAACCAAGTTGTTCTTTTTCCATGAACTTTATATCCCTACCACAGCAGATTCCTGTTTTGATTGGAAAGTATCTGTTATCGTACTTTTGGGATTGCCGTTACTGACAACAAGCTATCCTTTCCTGAAATACACGCACAACAATCCAATCAGCTCCATGCGCGAATTGGCATCTTCACGCTTCTCAACACGGTCACGTATGACGTTGCTATGCTTTCAGTATGCCATCACTATCTTTATGATAACCGTTTCTCTGTTTTTCGTTCGCCAGTTGGAATATATGCTTCACGCTGACCTCGGTTTCCGTTCGCATGACGTGATAACTTACCGGATTTCTACAATCCGCCCTGCGAAATTGTAGGTGTCATAAAGGATTTCAATATCAGACACCTTTCACAACTCACGCAGCCTGTTGTTATCTATTATGACGATACGAGCATTGGTGGAGTATATACTGTCACCGCCTCGTATAAGCACGAGAACCGGGCTGAAGTCATTGAGTTTCTACGCAACGTGTATGAGGAGTCTACTGGAAGAACCGATTTCGAATATACTTTGATAGAAGATGTTCTTGAAAAAATATATCGCGAAGACCGTCAAGTGGTCAACATTTACACTCTTTTTGCCGGGGTCGCCATTTTTATATCTTCTTTGGGGTTATTGTCAATTTCATTATTCGATATACGGCAACGATATCGCGAGATTGGTTTGCGTAAAGTAAATGGGGCGCAAGCAACGGATATTTATCCCTTGCTCATCAAAAAGTATCTTTCGGTACTGGCAATAGCAACCTTGATATCCATACCGGTTTCATGGGGGGCCATCACGCTATACCTGCAAGACTTTGCGCACAAAGCTCCCATCACATTCGATTTATTTGCCATAGCCGTCATAATTACAGCCATCATCTCTTTGCTGATTATTATTTGGCAAATCCATAAAGCTGCAAATGTAAATCCGGCAGAAGTAGTAAAAACAGAATGAACAATAAGAATCAGAAGCGAAAATCAGCTATAAAACAATTAAATCCAATAATTAAAACAAGCAATGTCATGATGCAAAACTAGCAATATTCCGCATTACGAGATTGCTAGTTTTGCATCATGACATTGCTTGTTATGTTCCGTTTAAGGCTTATGGGGGGGACCGTATTATTTTCCCGCAGACTGTTCTTGAAAAAGTATAACAAAATCAAGGCTGATAAAAGGCTTATTAGGGGTCAAAATAGGTTCAGGGTCACTTATACCCCCATTTATAGGTCATTTTTATTTAGATTAGTTGATATAATGCTAATATACAGATAGTTGACTTTTTAGACTTTTGCAAAAAACGTATTTCAGTAGATTTGGAATATTACAATCCGAACAAACCTTAAAACAGATAAATATTTAATACAAAAAAATAAAATGATAAAGTGGAAGTGATAAAGAGTGAATAAGTACTCAATCCAAATTAATTCGTACTATAAATGATAATTTAGCGTGCGTGATATGTGGAGTATGTTTTATTTACATCTATTTTAAATGCTTTATTCATTTAAGCAGGAATTGGGGGTATAAGTGACCCTGAACCTATTTTGACCCTAATAAACTACACTTTTTGTCTTTTTGCAAGGTGTAACATACTGATACACAAACATCAATATTCAGGGAATCATTTTATCCATGAGCTCACTTCCTACACGCTATTTTAGAAGAAAGTAAGAACTGTCTTTCTGATTATCAAAAGAAAAAACGAAACATACGTTCGCGCTGAATTTATCACTTCATCAAAAGTTAAGAAGTTATAGTCAGAGCCTGTAACTACCCCTTATGATTTTAAATGTAACACTTGTGCGAATATGCACTATTTTTGTGCAGTATAGCACACTGGTTTCAGATTGCCATACCCCGTATTTGTCTAATGGGCAGTTAGTTATAACTTTGGCACAAAATTTGAAATCTTAATATGGAAGATTCTGTAAGGACCATCAAAAAGTAAATAAGATATGAGAGAATGTAAAACCATGATACAACATTATTTCAAAATAGCATTTCGCAATATACTGAAATATAAAACACAAAGTATTATCAGTATCTTAGGTTTGGCAGTCGGCTTCACTTGCTTCGCCCTTGCCAACCTGTGGATACATTACGAAATGACGTATGATGCTTACCACGAAGGAGCCGACCGGATGTACATTCTTTGCAAAGAAAGTGTATTTGGAGTAAACGGTTATTCCACTTCCATGCCATACCCGGCATCAACTCTGCTGAAAAACGATTTCCCGGAAGTGGAAGCTGCATGCGCTTATACCAGATGGGTACAAAAAGTAGATCTTAAAGCAAATGATTGTACGGTAGAAACCAATAATATACAGGCAGACTCCTGCTTCATGAAGATGTTCAATATATCCATTCTAGCAGGAAGCAGGGATTTTATGTATTCCAATGACAAGATAGCTTTAACAGAAGATATGGCCATGCGTTTGTTCGGTTCTACGGATGTACTGGGCAAAGAAGTTAAAAACTACAATGATGATACACTGACGATTTGTGCCATTCTCTCAAATCTCGATCACAGTAATCTGTCATTCGGCTACTGGGAACAGGGAGAATACTTCCGCCGCTGGCAGAATGATTGGAGTAATGGAAGTTTCGAAATCATTATCAAGTTACGTAAAGGAACTGATCCGATAGCCTTTCAGAAAAAACTCGCTGCAAATGAAACGAAAGCCGATCCGAGAGATCCTCGCAGAGTATTTGAGGAAATCCGGTTAATGCCACTCAACGAGTATCATTATTCATCGATTAACAGGAACCAATCTTTCCAATTCTATTATCTAATACTATTCTCTGTGGCCGGAGGCTTGGTGATTCTTTGTTCTCTGTTCAATTATCTCTCTCTGTTCATCACTCGCATGAGGATACGTGGGCGTGAGATAGCACTACGTAAAGTATGCGGTTCCTCCATCGGAGGTGTATTTATTCTACTTTCTGTGGAGTACCTATACATCATATTGTTATCCGGGGTATTGGGTATGGCTTTTGTTGAGACGGCCTTGCCCGCCTTTAGGAAACTGTCCGGAATATCCGGAAACATTTATGGAGAGTCACTTCTTTATTTTGCAGGGATTCTTTTACTGTCTTTACTTCTGTTAGTGCCATTCGCCATCAGACGGTCGTCCACCCGGAATACCGGAAACAAGTACGCACTCCGTAAACTAAGTATTACATTCCAATTGATGATAGGGATTCTTGTCACGTTCTGCATAATAGTGATGATGAAGCAAATCTATTATCTTACGAATACAGATTTAGGATGGGAAAGAAAAGATATAGCTTCCATCAATCTTTTATATCCGGACAATGATTTTGAAGCCATTGCTGATAAGATCAAGCAATTCTCATGTACAAGGGAGGTTGTATCCGGACATTGTTGCTTATTGCCTCAATCATCAGGCCTCTCACAAACCTTCACTAATTGGGACGGAAAAGAAGATGCGGTGAAAAGTATAGATATGCGATGTCTGTGGAATTGTGAAAAGACAGTATCCTTTTACAATCTGAAACTGTTGGCAGGAGAGATGGTGAAGTCAACAGAGACGAATAAAATAATGATCAATGAATCTGCTGTAAAAGCGCTTGGGATGAGCGATCCGATTGGAAAGAAACTTTATCAGCAAACTCAAGCATCGACCATTGTAGGCATAATTAAAGACTTCCACATCACAGCACCGACAGAACCGGTGCAACCCTATGTTTTAGTTGCAAGGGATATTCTTAAAGGCATGGGATTTTCTATAGGAAAAGGGCAAATCTTAATCAAGTTTCATGATGGTAAATGGAAAGAACTGAAAAACCGGATAGACAGCATGTTCACTTATGAATATCCGGAAGTGAGATATAGATTATACAACACAGAAGAAGAATATGCCGGATATCTTAAGTCCGAAGACGCACTGATAAAGTTATTGAGCTTTGTAGCCATGGTCTGTGTACTTATCGCTGCTTTCGGTATCTTTTCTCTGATCACATTAAGTTGCGAACAAAGGCGCAAAGAAATAGCCGTACGCAAAGTGAATGGAGCTACAATCCGGGATATTCTTATTATGTTTGTGAAAGAATATATGCTTTTGCTGGTTATTGCGGGTGTCATTGCATTCCCTGTAGGATATGTGCTGATGAAGCGTTGGCTTGAAAACTATGTAGAGCAGACAGTTATCAGTGCCTGGATATATTTTGCTATATTCGGTGGCATAATGATCGTTATTTTTGCATGCATCGGCTGGCGGGTATGGCAGGCAGCACGGCAGAATCCGGCAGAAGTGATAAAGAGTGAATAATAGAAAAAACAAAGACATGATACAGCATTATTGCAAGATAGCGTTTCGTAATATAATACTGAAATATAAAACACAGAGTATTATTAGTATTATAGGTTTGGCAGTAGGATTTACTTGCTTTGCACTCTCAAATCTGTGGATACACTACGAAATAACGTATGACAAATTCTACGAAGGTGTGGAACGAACTCATTTGCTTTATCAAGAAGCCACTTTTAGTGAATCAACATTCAGCACATACAGTTCATATATGCTGGCTACTACACTTCGGCAAGAATTTCCGGAAGTAGAAGCCGCATGCGCAGTTTACCAAAGAGAAACAGGACTGAAAACCAAGGAGGGAAAAACGGCAAAAGTTAATTGCATGTATGCTGACTCCACGTTTTTAGAGATGTTCCAACCTACCTCCATATTATCCGGAAACATGGAATTCCTTTATTCTGATAATAAAATTGCATTAACAGAGGAGACTGCTATGTCATTATTCGGTTCAACAGAAGTTTTGGGGGAGGAGCTAGAGACAGATGATACACCTAAGACAGTCTGTGCTATTCTGAAAAATGGAGAGAAACATAGTAATCTCTATTTTGCCGCATGGACAATGTCATCACAATTTCAAAAAGTAAAAAGCGAATGGGGAGTACATAGATTTCAAACCTACGTCCGGTTACGTAAAGGAGTAGATGCTACATCGTTTCAAGAAAAAATGAAAAACTACGAATCCGGAAACCAATGGTATTCCAAACCTTTCGAAAAATATAAGATAATTCCATTAACTCAGTATCATTACTCTGCCATCAATGAAAAACTATCCCTTAAATTTAATTATTTAGTACTTTTCTCCATAGCAAGCGGAATGATTATACTTTGCGCATTGTTCAATTATCTCTCCTTATTTATCACCCGTATGCGCACACGAAACCGAGAAATTGAACTAAGAAAAGTATGCGGCTCATCCATTCGGAATTTATTCATACTTTTTGGTACTGAATATTTGTTTGTACTGCTTTTATCCGGCCTTTTAGGAATGACATTCATTGAATTATCACTTCCGAAATTCAGAGAACTATCAGAAATTAATGGAGATATTTATGGAGAATCATTCCTCTATTTTACAGGTATCCTTTTCATATCCTATATCCTATTAACACCTTTTATTATCCGCCGATACCACAGACAATCCGGCAGTCTGTTCCTGTTCCGTAAATGCAGTATAGTATTCCAATTAATAATATGTATTTTATTTATCTTTTGCGTAAGCATTCTTATGAAACAACTCAACCATCTGGCAAATGGTGACATTGGTTGGGAAAGAAAGAATACAGCAGTATTAAGACAATATGTTTCTCCGGAATCTTACGCTGCCGTCAGTGCCGAAATAGATAAGATGCCATGTATTGTAGAGACACTGAAGGGATGTGAACCTTTATTTCCAAGATATAGTACACTGACTTACAGGATAAACAGTTGGGAAGGAAAGAAAAGCACGGATCAGGAAGATAGAATAGATATCACCTGCATAAGAGAAGGGAGGGAATTTATCAATTTTTACAACCTGAAGCTAATAGAAGGTGAAATGCTAAAACCGGATGATGCAGATAAAGCTATCATCAACGAGACTTGTGCAAGAAAATTAGGTTTAGATAATCCGATAGGTAAGAAAATCAATATTCACCAAGGAGTTACAATTGTCGGAATCGTCAAAGACTTCCATATCACAGCACCTACAATCCCGGCAGTACCTACTTTATTCTGCAATAAAGGAGGTCTGGGAGGTTCCGATTCTGATGCCAACTATGGCGATATCTTGATAAAATATCGCGCAGGAACATGGGAGGATCTTAAAAAGCGAGTGGACGATGTATATGCCAAAATCTCAACTGGCAGTAATGAATATCATTCTCTTCTCAATATAGAAGAGGAATATTCTAAGTTCCTGAAATCCGAAACGTTATTATTGAAGCTGCTTGGCTTTGCCTCAATTATTTGCGTACTCATTGCCGCTTTCGGAATATTCTCTTTCATTACGCTAAGTTGCGAGCAGCGGCGCAAAGAAATAGCCATCCGCAAAGTAAACGGAGCGTCTGTAAAAGAAATATTTGCCATGTTTGCAAAAGAGTACTTTATATTACTCGTTGCAGCATCAGTGCTAGCATTTCCTATAGGATATGCTTTGATGAAAAAATGGTTGGAAAGCTATATAGAACAAACAGCAATCAGTGCATGGATATATCTGGCCATCTTTAGCGGGGTAGCTTTACTTATTCTGTTATGCATTGGCTGGCGAGTATGGCAGGCTGCACGGCAAAATCCGGCGGAAGTGATAAAGAGTGAATAATAACAACTATTATATACCATGATATTCCATTATTTCAAAATAGCATTCAGAAACTTGTGTAAGCATAAGACACAAAATATCATTTCCATCATCGGATTGGCAGTAGGTTTGCTCTGCTTCTGTGTCTGCATATATTGCAGTCGCTTTGTAGAAAGCACAGACCATTGTTTTGCTAATCATGATCGCATAGCAGAATTAAACCTCTATGACGGCAAGGCAGACAGATATTTTTCCGGTTCTCCGGTTCCTCTGGCCGAAGATTTGCGCACATGGGCTTTGGGAGAAACGGAAGCCATTTCATCCGTAACCTATCCTCGTGAACGTCCTTATTATGTAGAGTTATCTCCGGAAAAGACGCTACCTTATGAACTTGAAACGATTGAAATAGATACTTGCTACAATAAAATCTTCACTCCGGAAATGGTAGCAGGACATTGGAAAATGGCAAGTCAGTCTCTTAACTCCGTTATCCTGAGCCAATCTATGGCCATTAAAATATTCGGTAATGCAGAAAGTGCTATCGGCAAACACATGACTCTCATGAGAAGGCTCAATACTTCTCCTGAAAGCACCCCGAAAACAGGAGGTATCGTCTACACCATTCAAGCAGTAATGAAAGATATCCCTCTGAACAATAGTTTAGATTTTATGCAAAACATAGATATGCTGACCGTAAACGATAGTGAAGGACTTCTACAAAGTCCCAAACGGCATAACATGACAGGGGCAAATACCTACGCACTGTTATCACCACAAACTACATGCACCGATTTAGAAAAGCAATTCTCAAAAAGAGACTATACTTATACTTTGTATGGCGAAGCTTACACTGTCACTGCCAGTAGTATGGGAGCCAGACTGAAAAAACAGGGTGCTTCTTATCTGGGGTTAGTTACCGGAACTGTAGGTACACTGATATTACTAGTAGGGCTGATCAACTTTTTCCATTTCCTTATCGGTTCTTTCTTCAACCGCACCAAGGAATACAGTATCATGAAAATGATAGGATGCAACTGGAAACAACTCTTCTGTTTACTATTCACACAGTCATTGATTGTCATATCCATATCCTCCATATTGGTATTATCAGGCATAGAATTATTGGGGAATCACATGAATTTCTCTTTGCCGGGCTTTGCAATGACCTTTACCTCTGAAACGCTTTTAATACATGCTCTGCAATATATCGTTCTTCTTATCATACTCTGCGTCCTTATATGTTTGTCTGTTTCCATTCGTATTCGTCGTATTACCGTGCAAACAGGTATTTATGGAAACAATAAACGCAGAGGTAAGCAATGGGGGCGTAACCTTATGCTGGGTATCCAGTTCTTTATTTGCTGGGTATTTGTATCCCTGACGGCTGCTTTATATCTGCAAGCAGAGAAAACGACCAATAGTTTAATCCATACGCTAAGTCAAAAAGAAAAATCGGAGATTCTTAGTATTCCCCTGGACTATCCCTTTATGAAGAATGAGGAA